>JASFRS010000061.1:0-13795 GCA_050114795.1 Sphingomonadales bacterium | reverse complement strand
AAGCTTTCCACTTTATCCAGGCGCGCATTAATATCAGACGGCGTTGTTAAAGGCGCATTCACCCAATCCGCCAAAACCCGCGCGCCAGCCCCTGTAACCGTCCTATCGATAGTACCAATCAGGCTGCCTGACTTATCCCCCATCATGGAAGCGTTAAGCTCAAGCGACCGCCTTGTCGCCGCATCAATGGTCATCACCGCACCACCAGATTCCAAAACCGGCGGTGTCATGAAGGGCAATTGGCCTTTTTGCGTTTCCACCACATAATCAAGCAGAAGTCCTGCGGCACCTAATTGCGCGCGGGTAAATTCACCAAAGCCGTCCAATGTGGAGACTTTGAACTGCTCTTTTAAGCGGTTTTCGCCACCCTGACTGTCTGCGCGATTATTGGGACGTTTGGTTAAACGACTGCGCCAGTCAAACAGGCTTTTTGAGAGTTTTTCATCCTCGCATAAGCTTTCACCGGCAAGCACCTCCTGCGGAGCCAGGCGCGCCAAATCCGCATCCAAACGGCTGACATCTGTTGCTTTAATCCGAAATCGCCCGGTCGACATATCCAGCCAGGCCAGCGCCATCTGCGCTTCTGCGCGGGCGATGGCGACCAGGAAATTAGACTGGCGCGCGTCCAGCAAAGTGTCTTCCGTCAAAGTCCCCGGCGTAACGAGGCGGATGACTTCGCGCTTCACAACCGCTTTAGAGCCACGCTTTTTCGCTTCTGCCGGGTCTTCCATCTGTTCAGCCACGGCGACTTTAAAATTCTTACGAATGAGGCGCGCTAAATAAGTATCTGCTGCATGCACAGGCACACCACACATGGGAATGGGCTCGCCTAAATGATTGCCTCTTTTCGTCAGTTGAATATCAAGCGCTTCTGCCGCTTTGACAGCATCATCAAAGAACAGCTCATAAAAGTCACCCATACGGTAGAACAGCAAATAGTCTTTATGGGCGTCCTTGATTTCAAGGAACTGCGCCATCATTGGCGTGACTTGGTCAGAGGATTTAGCAGAAGCACTCATGAAAAATGGGTCTTTGAAGCAAAAAATTCGGTTAAACGGCTTATGAAAAAATCACATGCTGTTCATTGCACCCCATGTGATTTGCGCCTAGTTTGCACAACTAGAGGGCTTTGGCCAATGCCATTTTAAGGGAATTTTTTATGAGCGATAACGGGTCGCGTTTTTCAGACAAAGAAGCCTTGCTGTTCCACAGCGCTAAACGGCCAGGGAAAATTGAAATCGTGGCGTCAAAGCCGATGGCGACCCAACGCGATTTAAGCCTTGCTTATTCCCCCGGTGTTGCCGTTCCCGTTGAAGCCATCGCCAAAGACCCGTCTGCCGCTTATGATTATACGATTAAAGGCAATCTCGTTGCTGTGATTTCCAACGGCACCGCCATTTTGGGCCTTGGTGCCTTAGGCGCGCTTGCCTCAAAACCGGTGATGGAAGGCAAGGCGGTTCTCTTTAAACGCTTTGCCGACATTGATTCCATCGATTTGGAAGTCGATACGCTGGACGTGGATGAATTTGTAAATTGCGTCCGCGTGCTGCAGCCCTCTTTCGGCGGCATTAATCTTGAAGATATCAAAGCGCCTGAATGTTTCATCATTGAAAGCCGCCTGCGCGAAGCCATGAACATCCCGGTCTTTCATGACGACCAGCATGGAACAGCGATTATCACAGCAGCCGGTTTTTTAAATGCGCTTGAAATCACGGGCCGCGATATCAAACACACAAAGGTTGTTATGAACGGGGCAGGGGCCGCCTCCATCGCCTGTGCTGAGCTGATTAAAGCCATGGGCCTCCCCCATGAAAATCTCACTATGTGTGACAGCCGCGGGGTGATTTATACGGGTCGCGAAGCTGGCATGAACCAGTGGAAATCCGCCCATGCCGTCAAAACCGATGCCCGCAGCTTAGAAGAGGCGATGAGTGGCGCGGATGTGTTCATCGGCTTAAGCGTAAAAGACGCTGTGACCCAAGATATGGTGAAAGCCATGGGGGATAAGCCCATCATCTTCGCTTGCGCCAACCCTGACCCGGAAATTTTGCCGGAAGATGTTTATGAGGTTCGCCCCGATGCCATTGTTGCGACAGGGCGCAGTGACTATCCCAATCAGGTCAATAATGTCCTGGGCTTCCCTTATATCTTCCGTGGCGCTTTGGATGTACGTGCGACCACCATTAATGATGAAATGAAAATCGCTGCCGCTGAGGCTTTGGCCGAACTTGCCCGCGCTGATGTGCCTGATGAAGTGGCCAGCGCCTATAGCGGGGAACGTCCAATATTTGGCCCTAATTATATCATTCCCGCCCCCTTTGACCCGCGGTTGATTGAATATGTGCCAACACGGGTGGCACAAGCCGCCATGGCGTCTGGCGTGGCACAAAAGCCCATTGTCGATATGGAAGCTTATGGCACGGAGCTAAAAACCCGGCTTAATCCAACCGTTGCAACACTCACCCAGCTGTATGACCGCGCCCGGCGCACGCCTAAACGCGTTGTCTTTGCGGAGGCAGAGGAAGAGCGCGTATTGCGCGCAGCGCTGACCTTCCGCGATGATGGTTATGGCACGCCGGTGTTGGTTGGTCGGGATAATGTGGTGCGCGAACAGCTTGAAAAGCTGGGCCGGGGTGCTGAGGACATTGAAATCCACAACAGCCGTATCTCGCCCCATGTGAAGGAATTCATTGAATTTTTATACAGCCGTCTCCAGCGCAAAGGTTATCTTTATCGCGATTGCCAACGCATGGTGAACCAAGACCGTAATGTCTTTGCCGGTTGTATGGTGGCTTTAGGCCATGCTGATGCGCTGGTGAGTGGCGCAACCCGCCATTATTGGCAGACCATGTCGAAACTCATGGTCACCATTGATGCAAAGCCCGACCATATTCCCTTTGGTATGCATGTGGTGGTTGAGAGAAATCACACGCTGTTCATCGCGGATTCGACTGTGAATGAACGACCTTCTGCAAGCGAATTGGCAGATATTGCAGAGCAAGCCGCCCATACCGTACGCCGCCTAGGCCATGAACCGCGGGTGGCGTTTTTATCTTATTCGAATTTCGGCAATCCAAGCTGGGGGTCTTCTGAACATGTGCGCGAAGCTGTCAGCATTTTGGACGGGCGCGATGTGAATTTCGAATATGAAGGGGAAATGTCCGCCGATGTGGCCTTGAACCGGGACATGATGTCGCATTACCCCTTCGCCCGGCTTTCCGGCCCGGCCAATGTGTTGATTATGCCCGCGCTGCACAGTGCAAATATTACAGCGAAGTTGATTAAACAATTGGGTACGGCCCGCGTCATTGGGCCATTGCTGATTGGCCTTGAGAAGCCAGTACAGATTGTCTCCATGACGTCAACGGCGTCAGAAATCGTCACCATGGCGGTCATGGCGGGCGCGGATATTGTTTAAGGGTGGGGCAAAGAGGCTAATCGGCATCTCTTCTGTTCAGACCTACCCCTCAGAACCAAGCTCCTCCAGCTCTCATAATGAGAGCTGTAAGGCCGCACGGCCGTCGCGATAGCCCGGAATGGCGGAGCCATGGAGGAAATGCGTTATCGCGGAAGCCTAAGCGGGCGGATGCCCGCGCCGGCGATTGAGGCTAAAAAATAAACAGGAACCCCGCGCTCTTGGTTCAACCCTTATCCCACCTTCGCATTCATCGTCAGCAAATCATAAGTGGCGCAGATATCGCCGTCCTGGTTGGTCAGCTCCACATCCCAGCGGACTTCGCCATAGTCCTCATTGCGGGATTTTTTGGATTTGGCCGTCAAGCGCACTTTAATTTTGTCGCCTGCCGGAACGGGCTGCATGAAGCGCAGATTATCCAAGCCGTAATTCGCTAGAACCGGACCCACATCCGGATCAACAAATAACCCTGCAGCAAAGGACAGCAGCAAATAGCCATGGGCGACACGGCCGGGGAAGAAAGGATTGGCCGCAGCCGCTTCCTCATCCATATGCGCGTAGAACGTATCCCCGGTAAAATGAGCAAAATGCTCAATATCTTCCAAAGTGACTTCGCGTTCTTTGGAATAGAAGGTTTTGCCCAATTCCAGTTCTTCAAAATGCAGGCGGAAGGGATGGACATCATCAATGAGCTCAGGCGCGCCTTTCATCCATTCCTGGCCAATGGCGGACAACATGCGCGGGCTACCTTGAAGCGCCGTGCGCTGCATATAATGGGTAACACCGCGGATGCCGCCCATTTCTTCACCGCCACCCGCACGGCCCGGACCGCCATGGGTCATATGTGGCAAGGGTGAACCATGGCCAGTGGATTCTTTAGCGCTATCCCGGTCGATAAAGACCATGCGCCCATGATAAGCACCAGCCCCCATGACCAGGTCACGGGCAACTTTGGTATCATGAGTAAATGCGGAAATCACAAGGGAGCCTTGTCCACGATTGGCCAAAGCCACCGCATCATCCACATCGTCATAGCCCATAACGGTCGCAACAGGGCCAAAGGCTTCCACATCATGGGCCGCACATTCGCCCCATGGATTTTGCGCATGAAGCAGCGTTGGCGTGATAAACGCCCCATCTTCCGGCATATCACCGCCGGAATAGACAATCTCGCTGGTCTTCGCCAATTCAGCGACTTTGGCTTTCACATCTTCACGCTGCGCAAAAGACGCCAGCGCACCCATTTGCGTTTCTTTTTCACGCGGGTCGCCAATGCGAATACGGCCTAAGCTATCCTTCAAAGCCTCAATCACCGCCTGTTCATGGGTTTTAGGAGCAAAAATCCGGCGAATAGCCGTACATTTCTGCCCTGCCTTGACAGTCATTTCTTTGACGACTTCAGCAATGAACAGGTCGAATTCCGGCGTGCCCGGCTGTGCATCAGGGCCTAAAATCGTACCGTTCAAACTGTCACGCTCTGCAATGAAACGGGTGGATTCATGGGCAAAAACCGGATGACTTTGCAATTTCATCGCTGTCTGGGCTGACCCGGTAAAGGACACCACATCCTGACATCCTAGATGGTCAAACATATCACCCACGCCACCGGTGATAAGCTGCACACTACCCTCAGGCAGTAAACCGCTGTCTATCATCACCTTGAAGGCAGCTTCCGTCAGATAGGACGTTGCCGTCGCCGGTTTCACAATGGCAGGAACGCCCGCCAATAATGTCGGCGCCAATTTCTCCAACATGCCCCAGACCGGGAAGTTGAACGCATTGATATGAAGTGCTGCGCCTTGCAACGAGGTCAGAATATGGCGGCCTTGGAAAGTGCCATGACGGGATAGAGCTTCCACTTCTCCATCAAGGATATGGGTCGCCACAGGCAATTCGCGCTTGCCCTTGGATGCATAGACAAACAGCGTGCCGATACCGCCATCAATATCAATCCAGCTATCACCTTTGGTCGCCCCGGTTTCATAGCTTAAATCATAAAGCTCTTTCTTCTTCTCGGTCAGAGCCATGGCCAATTGTTTGAGAATAGTCGCGCGCTCATGAAAGGTGAGGCGACGCAGGTTCGGCCCGCCTGTATTGCGGGCAAAATCCAGCATGGCTTTGAAATTCAAACCCGCGCTGGAAGACTGTGCGAGAATATTGCCGCTAACCGCACTGCGGATATCCACAAGGCCTGTATGTGGCGTGACCCATTGACCTTCGGCAAAGCTGTTTAAAAGAAGCGGTTTCATTATCTCTTATCCCTCATCCAGCGCGGCAAGCACGCGTTTCATATCGTCTTCAAGGCCCAGCGAAATACGCAGGCCTTCGGGTACGCCAACCAATCTTGCAGTCATGCCATGGGCGCGTAAACAGGCATCCGCCTTTGCAGCGCCCCCCCAATTGCCAAACAGACCTAGTACGAAATTCCCGCCGATGACTTTTGGCGTGTCAATTCCACGGTCATTGAGTTCCTCTTGGAACCAGGGTAGCAGGCGGTTGTTCAACGCAACGGTTTTACGCACATGCGCCTGGTCATGAAGCGCAGCGACAGCGGCCGCCTGGCTTGGTCCTGTCACAGGAAAAACGCTTTTGATACGGGATGCGACACCCAAGACTTCAGCAGGGGCATGCGCCCAGCCGACCCGTGCGCTCGCCAGGCCATAGGCCTTGGACAGCGTACGCGTCACAATCACATTTTGATTGGCACTGACCAGGTCATGGCCAGCGCTATAGGCCTCATCTTCCATATATTCCGCATAAGCGGAATCGATAATGAGCAGAATATCCCCACGTAATCCCATGCGAAGGCGGGTTAAATCTGATTTTGGCACCCACGTCCCAGTCGGGTTATTGGGATTGGCAACAACCACGACTTTTGTGCGGTCGGTAACAGCCGCCAGCAGGGCTTCAATATCCGTCCCCCAGTCTTTCACATCCGCCTCAACCGGGGTCGCCCCTGCCGCACGAGTGGCAATGGGATAAATCGGGAAGCTGTAGCGCGGGTAGAGCACCTCATCACCCGGCCCGGCATAAGTCCGGATAAATAAATCCAGCAGGGCTTCGGAACCGTTGGACACAATCAGCTCATCCGCACTCAAATTATGGACTTGGGCCAAAGCCTCCCGCACCGCTTTCTGGCTGGGGTCGGGATAAAGCGAAATATCAGCGGAGGCCTCTTGAAAGGCTTGAACAGCTGCCACGCTGGCACCCAGCGGGTTTTCATTGCTGGCCAGTTTTAGCACTTTTTCATGACCGGCGATTTTACCTTCACCGGCTTTATAGGGCTGAATGTCTAAAATACTTGGATTGGGTTTTAAATTCATGCGGCTTTCTCCTCACCCTGAGGGGCGGTCAATCTTTCCAAAATCTCTGCCCGGCGGGCTTGAGCATCCTTTACATGACGTAATTTGACAGAGCCAAAGCCCCGGATATGCTCAGGGATTTCAAGAAGCTCCAATGCGGATTTTGCATTATGAGGGCGCATGATTTTCGCGACCAATGCGATGTCAGCCTCATAATCTTTCAGCAGTGCACGTTCCATACGCCGTTCTTCGGTTTTGCCGAAAATATCCAGCGCTGTGCCCCGCAGGCCCTTTAATTTCGCAAGCAGTTTGAATGCGCTCATCATCCAGGGGCCAAAGGTCATTTTCCGCTCGTCTTTGGAGAGAAGCGGTGGGGCCAGGTGGAATTTCAATATGAAGTCACCTTCGAAATTCTCTTCAATGGCGCGTTTGAAACTGCCGTCGCTAAAAAGGCGCGCGACTTCATATTCATCCTTGATGGCCATCATCTTATACAGATAGCGCGCAGCAGCCTTAGACAACACGTCGCTCCCATGTTTGGCTTCCGCCTCCAATAATGGGGTCAATGTCTGTTGATAACGCGCAGCATAAGCATCTGACTGATAAGCACTTAGACGAGCCATGCGGTCTTCTATCAGCTCATCCAGGCTTTGTTCTTCCTGCTGGTCTTCCACAGGGGCGACAAGCTTTGACCCATGAGCGGCCAGACGGCCTAGGTTAAAGGCCCGCTTGTTGGCCTCAATAGCCACACCGTTTAATTCAACAGCGCGGAAGAAAGCCTCCTGCGATACAGGCACTAACCCCATCTGCCAGCCATAGCCGCAGAGGAACATATTCGCGCCAATCGTATCACCCAGTAACCGCCGGGCGGTTTCAATAGCATCGACACGGGTGATATTTTCACGCCCCACCTGATTACCAATTTTTGCAATCAAGGCTTCATGGTGAAGGGAGAAATCCGCTTGGCGTGTGAAATCCCCTGTCGGCGTTTCATGGTCGTTGATGAGAACACGGGTTTGCGGCGAAAGGGTTTTTACTCCATCCGTATTTGCAGCAACCAAGGTATCACAGGCAATCAAGGCATCTGCGCGCCCCTCGTCAATACGCACCTGATTTAAATTGCCCGGCTGTTTCCCCAAACGCACAAATGACAAGACCGCGCCACCTTTTTGCGCAAAGCCCATGAAATCAAGCTGCGTTGCCCCTTTGCCTTCCAAATGTGCGGCCATAGTGACCAGTGCAGCGACAGTCACAACGCCCGTCCCGCCAATCCCTGTAAAGAGCAGATCATAGGGCGTGTCTAAATTCTGGACTGTTGGTGCGGGCAGGGTTTTAAGCTCTGCTTCCACGTCCTCTGCAGGGATATCAGCGCCTGTGCCTTTGCGCGGTTTACCACCCATGACGGACACAAAGGACGGGCAGAAGCCCTCAACGCAGCTATAGTCTTTATTGCAGCTATATTGGTCAATCTGCCGCTTCCGGCCCAAAGGCGTTTCCTTGGGCAAGATGGACAAGCAGTTAGATTTTAACCCACAATCGCCACAGCCCTCACAGACCTCCGAATTAATGAAAATTCGCCGAGGTGGGTCTGGGAATTCACCTTTTTTGCGCCGGCGTCTCTTCTCCGCCGCGCAAGTCTGATCATAAATCAACCCGGTCACGCCTTTGACGTCTCGCAGGTGGCGCTGAATTTCATCCATTTCCCGCCGATGATGGACCCGCACACCGTTTGCCAAGGACACGCCATCATATTTCTCCGGTTCATCCGTGACGATAACGATTTCGCGTACACCCTCGGTCAACAGTTCAGCAGCAATTTGCGGCACGGTCATAACACCGTCCACAGGCTGCCCACCGGTCATCGCAACGGCGTCATTGAACAGGATTTTATAGGTGATATTGGTCTTTGCCGCGACCGCCTGACGAATGGCCATGAAGCCCGAGTGATAGTAGGTTCCATCACCCAGATTTTGAAACACATGCGGCTCATCCGTATAAAGCGATTGCGCCACCCAATCGACGCCTTCACCTCCCATTTGCGTGAGGCCTTCGGTGGAGCGTTCCATCCAGTTCGCCATGAAATGACAGCCAATGCCCGCTAAGGCGCGGGAGCCCTCAGGCACTTTCGTCGACGTATTATGGGGGCAGCCCGAACAGAAATAAGGCATGCGGCGAATGTTATCCACATCGCTGCCCTTCATTTCATTCAAACACGGCGGTTTATAGTCTAGCTCGATACCCGGCAGCGCTGTTTCAAGGAAAGCAACAAGCGGCCTGATTACCCGCGATGGCCGCAACTCCATCACTGTTTCAATAAAATCCGCGCCATGGGTGTCTTTCTTGCCCCAAATCTGTGGGCGCTGGCTCTCGTTGAACAACAGCTCCTTAACCTGCGTTTCAACAACCGGGCCTTTTTCTTCAACCACCAACACATGTTTCACACCGCGAAGCACATGATGCAGGCGTGTCGGCTCCAAGGGGAAACTTAAGCCGATTTTGTAAAGCCGGATACCTAAGCTTTCCAAATCGATGTTCAAGAAGCGCACAGCCTCCATCACATCATCATGGGCTTTGCCGGTGGTGAGAATGGCGCATTGCGCTTTATCCGGGTCAGCTATGATGTCGTCGATGGAATTGACTTTAGCAAAGGCACGGACTGCATCCAATTTGGCATGAAGTCTTTTTTCAATCAGCGGGCTGGGATAATCCGGCCAGCGATAATGGAGTCCACCTTCCGGCGCTTCATAGTCCGGTGTTTCAAAAGTGGGCAGGTTTTCAAGTTCGACAGAGGCAGCGCTTTCAACAATTTCCGAAATCGCCTTAAAGCCAACCCAGGTGCCTGAAAAGCGCGACAAGGCCCAACCATAGAGACCAAAGCGGCTGTAATCCTGAATGCCTGCCGGATTGACGATGGGCATGGACCAAGCTTGGAAAGCCTGGTCAGACTGATGCGACATGGAGGAAGACACACATCCATGGTCATCTCCAGCCACAACCAACACGCCACCTTTCGGTGTGGTGCCATAAGCATTGCCATGTTTTAAAGCATCGCCGGACCGGTCAACACCTGGGCCCTTGCCATACCAAAGGGCAAACACGCCTTCGCGATTTTTCTTCGGGTCAGCGCCCGCGCGCTGGGTTCCCAAGCATGCGGTGGCTGCTAAATCTTCATTGATAGCGGGTAGGAAGGTGATGTCATGGGCATCTAATTCCGCCTTGGAGCGCCAAGCTTGCTGGTCTACCGCCCCCAGGGGAGATCCCCGATAGCCGGAAATAAAACCAGCAGTATTTAGCCCATCCCGCTTGTCCAAACGCGCCTGATCCAAAATCATGCGGATCAGCGCCTGAGTGCCCGTCAAAAAGACGCGGCCCGTCAGGCGGGAAAGATTATCCTTCAGCTTATAATCATAGTCGAGTTGCAACACAGAAAACCCCTGGATCTCATAGTTTTGAGAATTATATCGCAAAATCCAAGGCAATTCTTTTCCACCCTTGCCTTATTTATTCAAAATATGGGATGATTTTACCCACAAATCTAGAGATTCGGAAAAATACCAATGGAATTAGACGCTGCATCGAAAAAGATATTGGACGTTCTTCAACAAGACGGCCGTGTCACTGTACAAGACCTGGCAGAACGAGTGGGTCTGTCCACCTCACCTTGTTGGCGACGACTGAAGGAGCTGGAATCCTCAGGCCTCATCCGCGGCTATGCGGCCTTGCTCGACCGGCAGAAAACAGGCCTGGACCTATGTGTTGTGGTGCAGGTGACTTTAGCACGCCATGAAGAAGGCGCTGTAGAGGCCTTTGAGGCAGAAATCCGCAAATGCCGCGAAGTCGTGGAATGTTATGAAATGACGGGGGATGCGGATTATATCATGAAGATCCTGATGCCCGACATAGAGGCCTTTAACCAATTCCTGCATCAAAAACTTCTTAAAATCCCTGGCGTTTCGCAGTTGCGCTCATCCGTTGCGCTTAAAGAAATCAAATACGAAACCGCCTTGCCGTTGTTTTAATTGCAACCTTCTGTACGACTTATTAGTCTGCCTGATCTAATGGGAGATGAACTTATGGACACAATAAGACCTTTTAGCGTTGGAACAATGGTGTCTCAAAGTCTTGGGCTGCTGTTCAAACAAATATTGAAATATCTGCCCATTGGCATTGCCCTGTTCATCATCCCTGTCATTCTGATGACGATCTATGTCTCCAGCGAACTTAATCTTGAAACAATTTCAGATCCATCAAGTGTGAACTGGGAGGAAATCGCTGGACCTATCGCAATTGTTTTACTGTTATCCACACTAACTTATTATTTTTATGCAGGATTTATAATCGCGCACAGCTCCAACCATCTGGCCAGCGAAGATATATCAGTCAAAGCTGCTCTCTTACGAGCGGGAGCAGTGTTCGTGCCGCTGATCGTTTTGTACTTAATAATAACAATTGGTACATTTGCAGGGTATATACTCTTGTTTATCCCAGGTATTTTTCTGTCAGTCATTTGGGCTGCCGCCCCGGCCGTTGCAGTTTATGAGCGTGTCGGACCAATCAAAGCCTTGGGACGCTCTTATGAACTGTCCAAAGGTTATCGTTGGTCTATCCTGGGATTTTTCTTGCTTATAATATTGCTGTATTTTGCAATTGCCATGGCGTTGGGACTGCTTCAAATTCTTTTTGCCGTGCCTTTGGCTTATGCTGGCGATGCATCCACGGCAGCCACTATACTATACGGCATTCTTGAAATACCTTCGAATTACATGTCCTTCACAATCTTCCCGCTCGCCAGTTCGGTCCTCTATGTGGAATTACGTCGCGTGAAAGAAGGTTTTGGCGGTCAGGGTATGCTGGATACCTTTGATTAAGGCAAATGGGAAAGCACGGGCGTGTGACTTGCACTTTAGTCACACGCGCCTGTCATGTTTATCCTTACGGCGAACACCAAAACGCATTTTACCTTCGAGCAGACCGCGAAGTTGTGCGTAATAGGCGTTTAAAAACGCCCTATGATCCTTAATCTCGCTGCCCCATTCGATTTTGCGCGCAATGCGAAAAGCGATATCCTGAAGGGTCTTTTCATCGGACTTTCGCAAGGCTCCTTCCAGCACTTGCAATTCATGAATACCATAGGCATCCAATTGTTGTGGTGTGAAGACATAGTGCTGCGCCATATTGGATTGCGCAATATCTCGGTCCAGAACTGTTTTCGGTGCTTCAATAACCAAAGTTCCCGCCACCATATCCCCAGCGCGCAAACGGTCTTTGTTGAAAAAGGGCAGGAACAGGAAAATACCGGACCAGATGAGTAAAAACAGCGTCTGTGCCGCACCAGAGGCTGTTGAAGCACCCCCCATGAGCAAACCCATGGGAATAAAAATTTCCAATTCTCGTAACAGATTGCGGGCAATAATAGCCTTCGCTTCCAGGGGTCTTCCTAAACGGTCAATCACTCTAATGCCGCATATTTTCTTGCCCGGCGTGCGGCCATTCCATTTCAGTTCGAAATAAATGAAATAACAGCTTCTTAGGAAAAACAGTCCAAGGAACAGAACGATAATACCAATGCTCCCACCCTCTATCTTGAAAGCGATATAATAAAGAAGGGTCAGGAGCAGCAGCGCTAAAATGCTTAAGAAAATAAAAAACAGGTCCAAAGCGAGCGCCACGGCCCGTGTCCCTCGATCCGCCAGACGAACGCCCAAGGGCGCACCCTCCGGCGTTACAATATCGCGCATTGGTGCATTCATGAAATTAGCCATCGTCGCGCTGCCCCGCAAATCTGAAATAGCCTAGCCATAAGCCCAGCATAAGACCGCCGATGGCATAGCGCACAGCTGTATCCTCAATAAGCTGCCGCGCATAGCCTTCAAGCAGGCCAGCCACCAGCAACATGATGACCGCACCAAGCATTACAGTGCCTGCGATCTGCCCCGTCTGTGCGAGACTATCCCGCCGCGACAAACTTCCAGGAAACGCGATAGCGCGGCCCAGGCTGATCCCGGCCCCTGCAGCAAGAACGATAGCGAATAACTCCGTTGTGCCATGGATCAGAAGCCAGCCAACAAAATCCATTCCCAGGTCATGGCCAGCAAATACAGCCGTCATTGCTCCAATGCCTGCGCCAAAAACATAAACCAACAGAATTGTCGGAACTGCTAAAGCAAAGCCCAAGGCAAAGGTCAGCATGGCAACTTTGGCATTATGAGTGAACAGAAAGGTCGCGAAAATGCCAAGCAATGAATTGTTATCGTCCTCTTCGCCGCTAAAGATTGTGGCTTCAAGCACCTCTTTAGACGCCGTCGGTGAGCGCCCTCCAGCCAAGTCCGAGCCGACGAATGTGTAGAACCAATCACTATTTTGCACCGTTAAAACATAACCGGAAATCCAGCCAATCATTAAAATGACAAAAGCGATCCAAAGGGAAGAGGCAGAGTCTCGAACCGCCTGGGGCCAGTCACGCATGAAAAAGCTGCGCAAGGCCATGCCTAAAGTCTTTCGCGGTCCATAAACATTGATATAGGCACGCGTCGTTAGGCTTTCTAAATATTGGATCAGGTTCACGTCCAAGGAAATTGCCCGCGCAACCGAAAGGCTGGAGAGAGTGGCACGGTAAAGACGCGGCAGTTTTAAAGTCTCACTAGCCGTTAAATTGCGGATGCCCTGCGCTTCAACCTTGTTGAGCAGAAATTCCAGCTCCCGCCAGCTTTTCTCCCTTTTGGCTCTGAAATCAGCGCTTTTTAATACAGCCACCATCAAATTAGCCCTCGCTCTTTGATGTTGAGATAGCGATTGACCAATTCCGTTGAGAAGGCCTCTGGCGGGCAATCCAATATATCAACCCCCATATGGCGTAATCGCGCGTGAACAAGCTCCCGCTCCCGGCGGAAATCTGCGGCAACCACAGCCCTTGACACATCATGAAAGTGATGAGGGCTTTGGCCCAACAATTTTTCCAACCCCATGTCGCGAAAACTTGTAAACAGAACCAAATGCCTTTTGGTCAAACGACCAACAGAGTCCAACATTAATTCCGCTGTCGTGCTATCCACAAATTCCGTCATCAAAATAATGAGGG
>JASFRS010000060.1:0-13914 GCA_050114795.1 Sphingomonadales bacterium | reverse complement strand
ATAAGAAAAGCTGCGGCCAGATTGATCTGCCCCCCGTGCCACAGCCTCATCATAATCCAAAGGCAAACCAACACTTTGAAATTTCACATCAAATTGGTCAGACCAAAACCAAGGAATGGCACTATATGGCTGCGTTTCGCCAAGCAAATGCGCAGCAACCACATTGGCTGCATCAACCGCATTCTGAACAGACTCTAAGCGCACAAAACGCCCCAACGCCAAATTCATCATATTGGCGCAATCACCCAAAGCATAGACATCTGGATCACTGGTTAATCCGTACTCATTCACCAGGATACCATTATCACAGACAATATCCGCACCCTCGGCCAGCGCAATATTTGGCTCAATTCCAACAGCTATCAAAACCAGATCAGCGTCCAGATGGCTGTCATCCAGCAATTGGACGTTTTCCACAGATTGAGTGCCTGAAATTGACTGCACGCCGGTATTTAAGTGGATTTGCGTTCCCTCTTCTTCATGTAAGCGGCGGAAGAACTGGGACGTTTGCTGTGTGGCAACACGTGCCAACAAGCGGTCTTCTTTTTCAATCACATGAACAGCTTTCCCCGCCTTGCGCGCAACAGCTGCTACTTCCAAACCGATATAGCCACCGCCGATGATCACAATGGATTGTGCATTGGAAAAGCGCTCTCGCATGGCTTCCACATCTGCGATCGTTCGCAATGTATGAACGCCGGGAAGGTCGCTGCCAGGCAGGTTCAATTTTCGCGGAGACCCACCCGTTGCAAGAACCAGCTTATCATAAGTAATTTGCCGTCCATCGGCGAGATTAATGCAATGCGCACCCTTTTGAATAGACGTGGCTGCAATGCTCTCAATACGCTCCACATTGGCCTTTTCATAATAAGCCGCAGGACGCAGATAGAGGCGGCTTTCATTCATCTGACCAGACAAATAAGCCTTGGAGAGCGGCGGACGCTGATAAGGAGGATAATCCTCATCACCCACAAGTGTCACACTCACATCCACTTTAGTGCGTGCCAAGGTCGCCGCTAAATGACCACCACCATGTCCGGCACCAACAATTACAACATGCATGAACTGACTTTCTTAACCTGCCGCGCCCAAAATACCTTTAACTTCAAGGAATTCATGGAAGCCGAACTCGCCCCACTCACGACCATTACCGGATTGTTTATAGCCGCCAAATGGCGCAGAGGTATCCGGCCCAGCCCCATTGATGTGAATGCTACCAGCGCGAATTTGTCGTGCAACGGCTTTTGCATGCTCGACATCCCCGGATTGTACGAAGCCACACAGGCCATAAGGTGTGTCATTGGCAATCTTAATCGCCTGTTCTTCACTTTCATAAGGCAGAATGGACAATACAGGTCCGAAGATTTCTTCCCGTGCGATTGTCATATCATTAGTGACATCAGCAAAGACTGTTGGGCGCACATAAAAGCCTTTGTTCAGACCGGCAGGACGTCCCGGTCCACCAGCCACTAAAGTCGCGCCCTCAGCAATGCCTGTTTCGATCAGTTTTTGGATTTTATCAAATTGCGCTTCATAGGCAATGGGACCCAATTTCGTTGCAGCATCATTAGGATCGCCAACAGGCGTCTTTTCAGCAATAGCCTTGGCAATTTCCATCGCCTCACTCTGGCTTTCAGACGGCACTAGCATCCGTGTCGGCGCATTACATGACTGACCAGAGTTTGAAAAACAGGACATCACGCCCTGCTTGACGGCTTTCGCCAAATCCGCATCGCGTAAAATAATATTGGGAGACTTACCGCCAAGCTCCTGAGTAACGCGCTTGACTGTTGGCGCTGCGGCTTGCGCAACAGCAACACCTGCTCGCGTTGAACCGGTGAAAGACATCATGTCCACATCTTTATGGGCTGACAATGCTGCCCCGACGCCCGGTCCATCCCCATGCACCAGATTGAACACCCCGGCAGGAACCCCCGCTTCATCCATAATTTCAGCAATGATATGTGCTGAAAACGGGGCCACTTCGGAAGGTTTCAATACCATGGTACATCCTGCGGCCAAAGCCGGTGCCACCTTGCACATGATTTGATTCGCTGGCCAGTTCCAAGGCGTAATGAAACCGCATACACCAATCGGCTCATAGCGAATCAATGTGTTGCCACGCATCTCTTCGAATTGGAAATCCGCCAATATTTTACGCGCTTCGATCAGATGCCCCATGCCGATTGCCGCCTGCGCTTTTTCTGCAAGCCAAGCAGGTGCGCCCATTTCTTCCGTAATGGCCTCTGCCAGATCTTTGAAGCGCGCTTTATAGCTGGCGATGACAGCATCCATCAGTTCAAGTCGGGCATCTCTATCCATCGCTGCAAAAGCAGGAAATGCCTTGCGTGCAGCCTGAACCGCTTCATCCACATCCTGAGACTGGCCAAGCGCAATATGCCCCGCAACTTCTTCACTTGCCGGATTGATTACGTCCAAAGCAGCATTGCCCGACGCATCGACCCATTTTCCATCAATGTAGAATTTACGGTAATCACGCATGGCTGTTCTCCTGCCCTTATAATTCAAATTTACATGACTAAAACCTATCACAGCCCGCAAAACTAGCCTTTATTCATAGAAAAGGCGGATTTCATAGCAATCACACATTGCAACCCGTCAAGCACAAGGCTAGGAAAGGCTCAGAGTTTTTTATTTTATATGATTGCAAGGTTGTGGAGAAGATCCTTGGCTAAAGAACCTGAACAAAAACAACCGGCCCAAGATGCACCGCGTCTGCCTATGTTTTACTCATCCGTTGTCCCCGTGAACTCTCAGCAACACGGTGATTTGAAATTAGATACTCAGGCCAATTTCAAATATGCGGCAAACACGAATGTGCTGCCAATCACCGTTGAAGAATTTGGTGTTGCACAGCGTTTTTATCCGATCGTGTTTGCACCAACGGGCGAAGGCCACCCAATGGCTTTACTGGGCCTGAAAGAAAACGAAAACCGTTTTATTGAGAAAGATGGTACATGGCGTCGTGGCACATATGTCCCTGGCTATGTTCGCCGCTACCCTTTCATTCTGGCGCGCCGTTCAGAACAGGACACTGAATTTACGCTGGGCATGGACGAAAACGCCGAACGCATCAGCAAAGACAAAGGTGAGGCGCTCTTTTCAGATAACAAGCCAACTGATTTAACAAATCAGGCTGTTGAATTTTGCAAGCGCTATGAAGAAGCAGCTCACCAGACCCGCATGTTCGTAAAAATCTTGAACGAACATAACCTTCTGAAAACTGGCGAAGTTAGTCTCATGGCCGACGGGAAGCCTATTAAATACGACGGTTTCCGTGTTATCGATGACAAGAAATTAAACGAGTTGAGCGATGAGGTTCTTGCCCAACTTGCAAAAAATGGGGCTTTAGCCGCCATTCACGCTCATCTGCTTTCTTTGGCAGCCTTCCAAGGTCTGTTCATTGATACATTTGCCAATTAATCTCGGCAAATTCTAAAACACTTAAAAAACGCCTCCGGCTTAAGCCGCGGGGCGTTTTTTATACTGTATTTGCCATTTCACATAGATGTGATACTGCTTGGCAATAATAAAAAGCCATAATAAGAGCAAATCATATGCTGCCAGCGGACAGCGCCTATCCATTTAGTTATTTTGTCGACACCGCACAGGGGTTGGAAAACATGCCCCGGTTAGAAGGTAAAGTGCGACCCGATATTTGCATTATCGGTGCGGGCGTCACTGGTCTTTCAGCCGCACTTCATCTGGCTGAACAAGGGTTAAATGTAGTCGTTTTAGAAGCCAAGCGCATCGGCTGGGGCGCCACCGGCCGGTCCGTTGGACATATCCATAATGGCGCACATATCAATGTCCAACGATTGGAACGAAAACACGGCAAAGAGACGGCCAAGGCCATTTTGCAGAGTACTTGGTCTGCGCAATTAAGCGTGGAAGCTCTGATTTCCCGTTATCAGATTGACTGCGATTATCGCAAGGGCCTGCTCTATGTCGACAAGAGGCGAAGCGCTCAAAAAGCACTTCAGGCGCGGGTCAAAGCGCTGAAGGAAACCTACGGCTTTCACCATGTAGAGCATGTTAAATCCAATGAACTATCCGGCCATGTCGGCTCTAATGTCTTTTACAGCGGAGTATTGGATCCCGAAGCTGCTCGCCTCCATCCCTTGGATTTTACGCTTGGGCTGGCACGAGCTGCTCGGGAAAAAGGTGTAAAAATATTCGAACGCTCGCGTGTACGCGAAAGGATTAAAAACACACCGGCCGTTTTAAAAACGCTAACCGGCAATGTTATTGCACCTCGCGTTATCTTTGCCTGCAATGGTTATTTGGATGGATTAAGCTGGAACCAAGCCCGCTATATCCGCCCCATCCATCGTTATGTCTTGGTCACAGAGCCTTTGGATGAAGATCTAGCTAAGAGCCTTATCCCGGATGGGCTTGGTATTGCGCAAATGTCGCAAATCCCAAGTCAGTTCCATATCACGCCGGACAATCGCCTTTTATTCGCTGCCGGCGAAACATATGGCGCCGAGCCTAGAGCGAAGATATCACCGTGGCTAAAGCGCAAGATGATCAAGGTCTTCCCACAGCTTCAAAATGTTTCAATTGATTATGAATGGGGTGGGACAGTTGCTCTAACAAAGACCTGCACACCACAAGTCAGAGAGTTCCGACCAAATCAATTTATCGCGCAGGGATTTGCAGGTACTGGCCTCGCACAAAGTGTCTATTACGGCCAAATCATCGCTGATGCAGTTTGCGGCAAAAAAGACGTGTTTGAACAATTATCGAAAATTGACGGGAAAAGCTATTTAACAGGCTACCCAATCTCCCGCCTCACCCGCAATGTGACACAATTCATTCGCCGATCTTGATTTACCCAGTGATGAGAAATTTACGGGTGTTGCCCTCCAGGACAAGCGCCGTAAGTCTACCGCTGGCAAAGGCACCGGTATCAATACCGATACGATTGGATCGCACAACCGGTTCCTCAGAAATGCTATGGCCATGAACGACGATACGTCCAAAATCAGCATTACTGGATAGAAAAGGTTCGCGTACCCACAAAAGATCGTCCAGAACTTGAGCACTTAAGGGGATATCCGGCCTGACGCCGGCATGAGCAAAATAATAATCCCCCAATTCATAGGACTGACGCAGGCCTCTCAGGAATTCCATATGCGCGGCGGGTAAATTTCGACGCAGCTCTGAGCGGATTCGCTCTAGAGACTCATCATGCAAATCCTCAGAAGATATTTGAACGTCATAGCTGTTTAGAGTCTCTATACCGCCATAACGCAGCCAATGTTCGCTTGCCCTCACATCAGCCATAAAATCCAGCATTGTCTGCTCATGATTCCCAAGCAGGAATACAGTTTTGAACTCTTCTTGACGCTTTAATTGGACCAGATAATCCAAAACCTGTTTGGATTGAGGCCCTCGATCGACATAGTCGCCTAAGAAAACAACGGTGACCTCACCGTGGTAATCGGTGGAATCCTGCTCAATCTCATGCAAGAGCTTTTCAAGCAAATCTAGGCGTCCATGAATATCACCAATCGCATAAAGCCGCATTTGATCCGGGATCGCGTGCTGAGAGTCGTGAAGCTCCTCGCCCTTGTCCCTTACACCAAAGAGTCTTCGAATAAAATTCATCGGCTAAATGATCCTATGCTTTCAATCATCATATAATATGACTATGAACAAATTCACCCGCTTTATACGTCACAGCGAAGAATTCAGAATAAGTAGAAAATTCCGTCAAATCGCTGTTGACAGGGCGCCGCAGACCCCTTAGGTTCCGCGCCTCGAAGGACTTGTCGGCCCTGTGGCCGTCGTTACTGATGCCAAAGGGCAGGACAATGAAGATCAAGAATTCTTTGAAGTCATTAAAATCTCGCCACCGCGACTGCCGGGTGATCCGTCGCAAAGGTCGGACTTATGTTATCAATAAGACCAACCGCCGGTTTAAGGCGCGCCAAGGCTAATTTTAGCATTGCGAGAGAGACTTAGAGCGGGCTGTGCATATGTTGCGCAGCCCGTTTTCTATGTGAATAGGTCAATATGACAATTCGAGCCGTTATTTTTGACATTGGCAATGTTCTGGTGCGCTGGGATCCCCGTTATCTTTATCAGCATCTGATTGAAGATGAGGAGGAGCTTGAGCATTTCCTATCCGATGTTGTGACACTTGAATGGCATACCGCCCATGATGCAGGCCTCCCCATGGTTGAAGGTGTACGACGCCTAAGTGAGCAACACCCACATTATGCCGAGCTAATTGATGAATTCCGGACCCGCTGGTTCGACACCATCGGCGACAACATAAAGGGTAGCATCAAAACATTAGAGCAACTGCACAAAAACAATGTGCCGTTGTTTGCGCTGACCAATTTCTCAGCGGAGACATTTCCTCGCTTTGCACGTGAAAACGACTATATGCGTTTGTTTAAAGACGTTCTGGTTTCAGGCGAGGTCGGACTCGTAAAGCCGGATCCGCGCATCTTCGAACTTGCAGTCCAACGCTTTTCAATAGACCCGGCATCAACGCTGTTCATCGACGATCGTCTGGCAAATGTTGAAGCGGCGCAAAAAAAGGGCCTTCAAACGCATTTATTTGAAGACCCTCAAAATCTCGAAGATGAATTAAGACGTTTTGGCCTTATCTAATTCATCGCCCTGCAACCAAGTAATTTTCAACACATTGGTTGACCCCGGTGTACCAAAGGGCACACCGGCGGTAATCACAACGCGATCACCAGCCTTGGCCAGACGGGAACGGAGTGCCATACGCTTGGCCTTACCAACCATTTCCTCAAAACTTTCGACATCGCGCGTGTGGATGGCGTGCAGGCCCCATACAAGGCCTAAACGGCGCGCAGTCCTAATACTGGGCGTCAAAGCCAGAATCGGGACTGCCGGACGTTCTCGCGCCGCACGCAGCGCCGTTGAACCCGATGTGGTAAAGGTCACAATCAATTTTGCGCGTACCGTAGACACAACTTGGCGTGCAGCGGCGCTAATCGCGTCCTCTGCCGTTCCTTCGGGAACCGTATATTCAGCTTCCCGCACACGAAAATAATTAGGGTCACCTTCAATCTGTCTGGCAATAGCATCCATGACGCTGACAGCTTCTTTAGGGAATTCACCAACTGCTGATTCTGCGGATAACATGACGGCGTCAGCACCCTCATAAACTGCATTCGCAACATCTGATACTTCGGCGCGGGTCGGCGTAGGGCTTGAAATCATGGATTCAAGCATTTGCGTCGCGACCACCACCATTTTGCCCCGCGAACGGGCTGCAGAAATAATTCTTTTTTGGGCTGTTGGCACCTCAGGCATAGGCAATTCAACGCCCAAATCGCCCCTGGCCACCATCACGGCATCGGATAGCTCGACGATTTCGTCCAGGCAACGCAGTGCTGCAGGTTTCTCAATTTTAGCCAGCACCCCTGCCCGGCCTGCAACGACCTTACGAACTTCGGCCACATCATCCGGCCTTTGCACAAAAGATAGCGCAACCCAGTCAACTTTTTGCTCCAAAGCAAAGTCCAGATCGCGGCGGTCTTTTTCAGTCAAAGCTGCCAGGGGGAGTACGACGTCGGGAACGTTCACGCCTTTGCGGTCTGACAACTTCCCGCCAACAATGACTTTGCAGCGGGCGCGGCCTTCGTCTAATTCCTCGACACGTAATTTGATTTTACCGTCATCAAGTAACAGATGCGCGCCGACTTCCAGAGCCTTGAAAATTTCCGGATGCGGTAAGCGCACGCGATTTTGATCACCCGGCTTATCATCCAGGTCCAAGCTGAATTCAGCCCCGTTTTCCAATTTAATCGGGCCATTCCCAAAAGCGCCAATGCGCAGTTTCGGACCTTGTAAATCCACCAATATTGTCTGCTGCCGCCCTGTCTTTTTCTCAAGCGCGCGGATCGTTTTAATCGCCTCAGCTTTGTCTTCGTGACCGCCGTGGCTCATATTGATACGGAACACATCAACCCCGGTTTCAAACAGTGTTTGAATCATTTCCGGTGAAGAGCTCGCCGGGCCAAGGGTTGCAATAATACGGACTTTACGAGAACGTGGCTCAAAAATGGGCACAGAGATATCGCCTATTTTCCTAGAGTTTCTGGATTTCAATATATTTCAAGATTGCGGATGTCTTATACACAAAACTTGCGCTATGTGAATGGCTAGAGATCATAACACCATATAAATTTCAAGATTACACCCGATTGCAAAGGAAAAATGAACAATGGATGAAAAAACACGCACAGAATTGGAAGCCGCTGCCTTTCGTCGCCTTGTCCAGCATTTGCAACATCGCACAGACGTTCAAAATATCGATCTAATGGGCTATGGCGGGTTCTGCCGCAATTGCTTGGCTGATTGGTATATGGAAGCGGCGCAGGAAAAGGGCGTCAACCTGGACAAGGCCAGCGCACGCGAACTGATTTACGGCATGCCCTATGAAGAGTTTAAGGATAAGCATCAAAGCAAGGCCAGTGATGAACAATTGGCGCGTATGAAAGACAGCGTTGCTAAAAACAAATAAGCGAGGCTTGTCATTCCCCTAAAGGGAAATTAGGGTCACCCAACGCCAATCGCCCCCAAATTTCAGAAAGGAAGTCCCATGGCAACTGTCGGCGGCATCGCCGGGCATATTCTGCGCTCTTTTATCGAACGGATTGAACGACTGGAAGAAGAGAAAAAAGCCTTGCAGGAAGATATTCGCGACGTTTTCAAAGAAGCGAAAATGTCGGGTTTTGACCCGAAAATCATGCGTCAGGTCATAAGGTTAAGAAAATTAGATCGCCATGATCGGGAAGAGCAGGAATATCTCCTGGATACTTATTTGCGGGCCATTGAAGGTGAAGTTGCCCCTGCAGATGAGTCCGAAGAGGCATAAGGACTTAAATCCACATGTTGAAATACAGCGTCCAGCGCGCATAGCCTGGACGCTGTTTTCGTAACTTGATCCGCATTACCAGTCGTCAGATATGAAATACCAAGCTGTTCTCGATCTTGTTTTATAAAACGCGGATGACGCATCAGATAATGCTGCAGGGATTCAGCAGTGATCTGAGGCTGCGATATCAATGCTACATCACGGTTCAACGCAATTTTAAACTCGTCTTTGACCAGAGGATAATGGGTACACCCCAACAATACGGCTTCAAGCTCTCGACCATCCAGATGCTTATCCATAGAGATGACCGCAGCGTTGATAAGCTCCTGCAAAACACGGTTATCCGCACCTGTTTCTATAGCTGCCACTAAGCCCGGACATGGGATTTGAATAATCTCCATATTTGGCGCGCGCTTGCGAACTTCCTCGACATAAGCCTGAGAGGCTACCGTCTTTGGAGTCGCAAAAATACCAATAACGCCGTCTCTTTTATGGCAACGCCCCGCCGACCAGGGAACGCCTGTCACAGCTTCAACCGTCGGCACCAAAATGCCGAGGATACGCTTGTCAGGTGCAAAATTGGGCAGCCATTCCTGCTGCAAACGGCGAAGCGCTATGGCAGCGGCTGTATTACAGGCCAGGACAACCAGGTCACAGCCTTTATCAAACAAACAGGCCACGGCCTCGCGGGTATATTCCAGAATTTCCAAATTATCACGGTGCCCATATGGCGCGCGCTTATGATCGCCCAAATAGAGAAAGGCTTCGGTTTCCAAAGCCTTGAAACACGCAGATGCTATGGTAAGTCCACCCGTGCCGGAATCAAAAAGCCCAATCATTCCAATTCATTCAATACCGTCATTATATCCACTGCTGCCTAAGGCCTTGCCTGTGGATTGAGACGAAATCACGGCAGGATCAGAATTTGATTCCTCCTCCCCTTCCTCATCAAGACCAAGCTCGGCAACCTTGCGATAAAGGGTGGAACGGCCAATACCGAGGCGTCGCGCCACTTCCGTCATACGGCCCTTATAGCGTTCCAATGCAAGCCGAATGGCATCCGCCTCAATCGCTGCCAAAGGCCGTATATGGCCATTTGCATCATAAGCGGAAAGTGCTTTTTGCTTACCCCTTTGCGGAGCATTGGACGTCCCGGAAGGCCAGAATTGGTCATCAACCCCACCAGAAAACACATGCCCGCCGATTTGCATCTGGACTTGAGGAAAGTCGGTTATCGATAATGTGTCATGATCACTCAGTACAACGGCGCGAAATATGGCATTTTGCAATTGGCGTACATTGCCCGGCCAGTCATAGCTTTGCAGCAATTCCATCGCGGCCGCATCAACGGTTTTCACCGGAATAGACTCCGTTTTCGCGATATGCGTAATGAAATGCATGACTAACGCTGGAATATCACTACGGCGACCGCGCAATGGCGGAATATGCAGTGGAAAAACATTCAAGCGATAATATAAATCTTCCCGGAATTCACCCCGCTCAACCTGTTTGGCTAGGTCACGGTTAGTCGCAGAAATCAGGCGTACATCCACTTTAACCGTCGTGCGGGAGCCAACGGGTTCCACTTCCCCCTCTTGCAGAACGCGCAATAATTTTACCTGAGATTCAAAGGGCAGTTCACCAATTTCATCAAGGAAAATAGTGCCTTGATTAGCTTCCACAAATTTACCCACATGACGCTCGCTTGCGCCAGTGAAGGAACCTTTCTCATGACCAAATAACAGGCTTTCCACGAGATTGGCGGGTATGGCACCACAGTTAACGGTGACAAAGGGTTTATGCGCCCGACCGCTGGCGGATTGAATTGCTTTTGCAAATAATTCCTTACCAACACCCGACTCCCCTTCGATCAGCACAGGAATATTCGAACCAGCAGCTTTTTTGGCAATCGCCACAGCTTCGGCCATAGCCTCCGAATTGCCGACTAGCTCGGAAAAGTCGAGCTCCGCACCGATTTTTTCCGTAAGCGGACGCAGCTCACCCGTTAAATCCTGACTGTCCAATGCGTTTTTAATCGCCGTGCGAATACGTTCCGCAGATGCAGGTTTCACTAGAAAATCTGTAGCCCCTGCGCGCATAGAATCAACTACATTAGAGATGCTACTATGCGCGGTCAGCACGATAATAGGTAGAGCAGGATGCAAAGGTTTGATTTTCTTCAAGACATCAAGACCACTCACCCGCGGCATTGACAAGTCGAGAATGACTAAATCCACATTCGACGCATCTTTGGAAGACAAGATATCAATCGCCTCTTGCCCGCTGTCAGCGTAACGTGTGTGATAACCTTCGCGCTCCGTAACCGTGCCTATCAAGCGCAGTTGAGTCGCTTCATCATCAACAATAAGGACTGTAGTCTCCATAATAAGCAGCCTGAGTTTGATGTGAGTCTTGATACTGATGCAAATCGTATCATATCGGGACAAGTGTTAACAATTCCTGCAAGGATTTGAATTTTATGGCCCGCAGCAAGGACGATAACCGCTTGACCGGCAGAATTGGCCGTTATGCGCGCGTCGGTGGTTCCATGGGTGGCATGGCTGCGCGCTTTGCCGGTGAACGGCTGATGGGCGTTAAGCGGGATCAATCCAGCTATGCAAGGGAACTAAAAGATTTGCTGGGTGGTCTGAAAGGGCCGGTTATGAAAGTCGCGCAGCTCCTCGCCACAATCCCGGACGCCCTGCCTCGTGAATTTGCGCAGGAGCTATCCCAACTTCAAGCCAATGCACCAGCCATGGGTTGGACCTTTGTCAAAAGACGAATGCGGACAGAATTGGGACCGGATTGGCAAAGCAAATTTCAAAACTTTTCAAAAGAAGCGGTCGCTGCCGCCTCTTTGGGCCAAGTTCATGAAGGGCTGAGCCTTGAGGGGCGTCATCTGGCGATCAAATTACAATATCCAAATATGGGCTCTGCTGTTGAGGCGGACTTAAACCAACTCTCCCTTATCCTAAATCTGTTTCGTCGCTACGATCCGTCCATCGACACAAGCGAAATACGTCAGGAGTTAGGCGAGCGATTGCGCGAAGAACTGGATTATGAGTTGGAAGGCCGCCATCTAGATCTTTATGGTGATATGTTAAGTGAAGAGGCTCATGTCCATGTGCCAGAGCTTTTAAAAGACCTCTCCACCAACCGGCTTTTAACAATGACGTGGTTAGAAGGTGAGCGACTGCTGAATTTCAAAGACGCCCCTCAAGACATAAGAAATCAGATTGCCATCAATTTATTTCGCGCCTGGTATGTGCCGTTACACCGCTATGGCATCATTCATGGCGACCCCCATTTGGGTAATTACAGCGTGACTAAAGGCCTTCACATCAACCTACTTGACTTCGGCTGTATTCGAAAATTTCCTGCCCGCTTCATCGGCGGCGTTGTCGATCTTTATAATGCCTTGCGTGAGGGCGACGAGGCATTGGCACTTCATGCTTATGAAAGCTGGGGTTTTAAAAATATCAGCAAAGAATTGATGGAAACCCTCAATATCTGGGCATCTTTTCTATATGGGCCGCTGATGGAGGACAAGCCCCGCCTTATTAATGTCGCCGACAACCCCGGCAGCTATGGGCGGGAGCAGGCACACAAAGTCCGCATGCGCTTGAAAGAACTTGGGCCTATTACACCGCCGCGTGAATTCGTCTTTATGGACCGAGCCGCTGTTGGTCTTGGCGGCGTATTCTTACATTTAAAGGCTGAAGTGAACTGGCACCGCTTATTCCACGAATTGATTGACGATTTTGATGTGGCCGCCTTGCATAAAAGACAAAGTAAAATGCTGACACGTCACGGTCTATTAGTGAGTAATAGCCAAGAAAAAGAGAATTAGCCTGGACCTCATTGCAAGTTTGTTTAATCTAGCCAAGGAGTTGGGGAAACATTCATATCGCAAAGGGGATTAAATGCGCATTTCTGTTCTTAAAGAAACCCGCTCAAGCGAGCGTCGTGTAGCTGCCACCCCAGATACGGTGAAGAAATATATTCAACTTGGCGCGGAAGTCGTCGTTGAGGCGTCAGCAGGTGTGCAAGCCAATATCACTGATGACGCCTTTAAAGACGCCGGTGCCAACATTGCCACTGATGCGAAGTCAGCGTTAAAGGACGCGGATATTGTCCTTAAGGTCCAAGGGCCTGATGTGGATGATTTAGGTAACTACCCCAAAGGTGCTGTTCTTGTTGCCATGCTAAACCCTTTTGGCGCAGCAGAAGATCTTAAAGCCTATGCCGGTCATGGTCTAACCAGTTTCGCCATGGAATTCATGCCGCGTATTACCCGCGCACAATCTATGGACGTATTGTCATCACAGTCCAATCTGGCAGGCTATAAATCCGTTTTGGATGCCTGTGCCGAATATGGCCGCGCCCTACCCATGATGATGACAGCCGCCGGCACTGTACCAGCGGCCAAGGTCTTTATTATGGGCGCAGGTGTTGCAGGCTTACAGGCGATTGCAACAGCGAAGCGCCTAGGTGCCATCGTTACAGCAACCGATGTTCGCCTTGCGGCAAAAGAGCAAGTTGAGAGCTTAGGCGGTAAATTCATCATGGTTGATGATGAAGAGGCACGAGAGGCTGAAACGGCAGGCGGCTATGCCAAAGAAATGTCTGATGAATATAAGCGCAAACAGGCCGAACTTGTGGCGTCTCATATTAAAAAACAGGACATCGTCATCACGACGGCTCTCATCCCCGGTCGCCCTGCCCCGCGTTTGATTACCGCAGATATGATTGCCTCCATGCGGCCCGGTTCCGTCATCGTTGATTTAGCTGTTGAACAAGGCGGCAATGTCGAAGGCTCTAAACCCGGTGAGATCGTAAAAATTGATGGTGTCTCTATTGTTGGGCATCGTAATGTGCCTTCTCGTCTTGCGGCGGATGCGTCGGCACTTTATGCGAAAAATCTTCTGAATTTCCTCACGCCTTTGATTGATAGCGAGACAAAAAACCTCGCCATTGATTGGGAAGACGAAATTATCAAAGGCACGCTCGTCACTAAAGACGGG
>JASFRS010000059.1:0-13930 GCA_050114795.1 Sphingomonadales bacterium | reverse complement strand
ATGCTGGTTGCCGTCTCATATACGATCCGGTCCTGCGAAGAGAAGACGGAGACTGTTGAGTCAGTCTCTGCTTCGATCGTGGAAGGGAATCTGACATTCAAAGCGCGCGGCAGCGCCGGGAGGGACCTATGGATAGTGTAAGTCGCCCCAGATCCAACTCCGATCCCGCCTCCTTACTAAGGAGACAAGGTCGCTCTTACGATCTTCAGGTATCAGCTACTAACGCGGTGACCAGAAGAGCAACTCGCCTCGCCTTGGTCAGGATAAGAGACCTGGAGAACCGTGTGAATAGGATGCCAGTAGGCGCCCGAGACGACTCTCAGCTAAAAGGGGCTGTCTACGCACTCTTGGCCGTGGGAATGCTTGCGATTTTCTATAAAATGCTTAAGAACCAAAAGGAAGTTAAATAGATGAGAAGAGCTATTATTGTCATGGTTGCAATGACGTATATGATTTTTACTGGAGCGCACGCCTCGTGGTTTCACATCGAAGGACCCGAGGTCAGCTGCGAGCCTTATCGCGATCACGGAGACGGTCCTAGGCAGTGCAGCCAGTCTATTGACGAGCCGCGCGGGGGCGATACTTTCCCTCAACACCCATTAGTGTAGAGTTCTGGGTTGGTTTTTCTCGATCCTTCATTTTCTGCTTGCGTTAATGAACGTCCTCTGGCTATAATAGAGCCAAGAGATACGAAGCTTACACGGAGGTAACCAATGAAAGTAGTAGAACTAGACCAGAGAAGTGAAGAATGGCACAAGTGGAGACAAAGCGGGGTAGGAGCCTCAGAAGCCCCTATTCTTCTAAACAAGGGATACAGGACCCCATACAAGCTATGGGAAGAGAAATGTGGGTACCAGGAGCGATCTACATTCATGAATGCTGCTATGGAGCATGGTATTAACGCAGAGCCCATAGCCAGACAGTGGGCTAATTCCCATGCCTCCTGTAATTGCTCTCCCCTGTGCGTAGAGGACGAAGATCTCCCCTTTCTCAAGGCGTCTCTGGACGGATGGGATTCGGAACAGAGGACGCTCATGGAAATCAAGTGCCCGACGTCTGAAAAAAAGCTCGACCACGTGCGATCTGGCCTCATTCCAGAAGAATGGGTCATCCAGATGCAGTGGCAGATGATGATCTGCCGCCCCACGAGAGCGTTGCTCGTCGTCTGGGACTACCGTTACCAGATCGCTATGATCGTCGAGCAATATGCAGACGAAAATATGATAGACGAGCTGCGAAAAGAGGCACGAAAATTCTGGGATCGCGTCCGTCTCGCCTCTGCCCCCCCTTTGCTCAAGGAAGACTATAAGAGTGTGGTTGGAGATGAGGTCCATGCGCTTCTCGAGGAATACTGGGAGGCAAAGCAGATAGAGAAGCAAGTCAAGGCAAAGATGTCCGAGCTAAAGACCAAGATCAAGGACTTTGGTGATGGAGAAAGTTTTGATGCGTATGGATTTAAAGTATCTCCGACAGCGGGACGAAAATGCTACGATATCGAGCAGATGCGCCTAGACGGAATAGACGTAGAAAAATATGCTAAGGTGTCGAGCACAAAGGATAGCTGGACGATCCGGGTGCCGAAAAGGTTTGAGTGAGCTATCGATGTCGAGGTTACTCCGTTCCTTCTCTACCACCTCATCTACGAGGACGGCCCTGAATTTACCGTCCTTGTATGTCTGGTAGAGATCGATCAGGAGTTCCTCGGCCTCATGGTGAGACTTCGTATAACCTGGGATGACTCTTAGAAGTCCAGATCGTCGGCCTGGTACCCCTTCTGGATCTCTGACCTCAGCCTCATGCGAGCAAGCGCCTGCTCGATCCTTGTGATCTGTCCCCAGGTAGGAGCTAAATTTTTCCAGGTAAGCTTCTGTAGGTCTACCCCTGCTTCGATAAGCGTTGCGCGATAGAGATGCTTGTTTTGAGCGACAGCCGACATGATTCTGTCAGAAAGCCTCACCCTAGTCTCAGCAGCTTCCTGAAGTGTACGCGAGCGCTTCCACTTGTGGCACACACCCTTTGCATCTAGGTACATCCTCGTCCTAGGTGAGGGCCAACAGCACCAATCAACTTCAGGGGAGAGGTCCAGTGTCCATGTGGCGGCAGATACGCCGCTCACTATACAGAGATCTCCAAGATGGTAAGAGTCGCCGCGGAAATTCCCCCGAAAAGGCGCGTACCGGTAGATTGTTGTCCGTTGATATACATGGTCCCTCCCGATCCTAAAGGACCGCATCGCACCTTAAAAGTCGTGGAAGAACTGGTTCCAGCTGCCTGTGAGTAAATCATAGTAAACTTCGAGGTAGGAGCATAGGAAGCAGCTGTAGCGTACAATGCGTTGGCGGTGGAGTCCTGGAAAAGCGCTGCTCCTCCAGTGATCGAGGCGGCATTACCTCCCACGGCATCAAAAAAAATGTATAATCTGTTGGTCGCAGAAAGAGGTGTGAGTGTCGCCGTAACTACTTCGTCTCCCTCTGTGTTCTGGGGGATAGTGTCGTCGTACGGAATGGTGGTTGTACACGTTACGACGCTCGTGTTGCTTGCGTAGACTTGCTGCACGACAGTGCCTGGAGTGATTTGCGTAATAAAGTTAGTCCAGGCTCCTCCCTGATACCCCTCGAACATGTCGGTAGTTGTGTTGTAGCGGGCCATGCCGTTTGCTGGAGTTCCTGGCCTCTGTGCGGTCGTTCCGTCTACCCAGGTGTAAGATCCTGTTCCGGGAAGGATGCAGTCGTCCGCAATACCTACGGCCAACGATCCTGCGCCTGTTGTCACCGCAATCTCGTTGGTATCCCCTGTGGGAGCTGCCACAGACGGATCTGATCCTGTGTTTCCAATGAGCAATTGACCATTTGTAGGGGCGGAGGTAACGGTGACGGCCCCTGTTCCAGATCCAAGTAGAACGCCGTGGTCGGTTAGTGTCGCGTTTCCTGTGCCACCCTTGGCGACCTCTGCCGGATCGTCCGATCCCCATGCGTTAATACTCATCGCTTCCCTTGATTAAAGTGCCGAGACCGATCCTTTCCGGCCTTTCGCTTGCATAGGAGACCTTCCTTTTGAGCACCTTCCCCTCTTTCTCGCCCTCTCTTTGAGCGGTCCAGGGCGATCCGCGTCTCGGCTAATTTCACGAGCCCTATGGCTATCATACTAACACGAAGTTACCCACCGAGTGGATAACTCTCCAGAGATTAGTGGCAGTGATGCAAAGGAGCTTCACCGAGGCCCCGGCCTCGTCCGGAGTTAGAGTGCCACCCACCCCTGCGGTTGTCGTCTGTCCCAAGAAGGCTATCTGCTGCGCGCCTGTCTGGGATACCTTAAAGCCCCCCGCTCCTTTTCCTACTACCTCTACAATGTCACCTACGGAAGAAGTGGTAGGAAGCGTGCAATCTACTTGGGCCGCGTTATTGGCTATGTACCCGTTGTTGACTGCCATCATCTGAGACGTACCGGTGACCTCAGTCCATGGAAACGTTCCTGCAGAGGAGTCGATCGTAAGCGTATTAGAGCCAGGAGCTCCCGTAACAGTGATATTAGTTCCGCCCAACAGGTTTACGTTGGCGGAAACGTCGGGGCCCACAGGGCCCCCGCTATCTCCAGTTAGCGTGTCTATCCCTGTTCCTGGCGTGGAGTTAAGCTGAACCCACTGGGCCAGCCCAGCCCCTGCAAATGCGACTAATTTCCAAAACTCCCCCTCTACAGCTGGGGCTGCGGCATCTTTTGTGACGCGCCACTCCGTCCAAAGGGGGAAGTTGGTGTCGCTTGTGGTGGGCCTCCTTGGTGCCTGAATGGCTGCCACCACCGCCAGCCTTCTATCCGCGTATGCCAACGGGTTGGTATTGTCGCCTGGGACGCCGAAGACAGTCATTAAGCTATCCTACACAAAGGTAAAGTTCCCCACTGAGCTCATTACTAGGAAGTCTGTGTTTGCTGTTGTGCATACAATCTCAATGGCCGCTAGACTCTCCGTAGGAGTTAGCGTACCACCGACGCCAGTCGTCGTCGCGGACCCCAGCATGCGAATGGTCTGGGAAGCATTCTGGCCGATACTCCATCCACCTGCTCCCTTTCCCACTATCCGAAAAACGTCTCCCAGTGCTGCCGTGACGGGCAAAGTAAACGTCACGGAAGAACCGTTGTTTGCGACGTAAGCAGTATTCACGGCTATGTTTTGCGACGTGCCCGTAACTTCTGCCCATGTAAGACCTCCGCCGGTGGAATTTATGGTTAGCGTCGAGCCCGATCCACTGGTGGATACCCCTGTTCCGCCAGATACAGTTAGTGCGTTAGCTGCAGGAGTAGCGGTACCAGAGTCAGCCGGATAGCTAAGGGCCACCTCTGGATCTAGGTTTACGGTGACCGTAGCTATTGATCCTGTGGTGGAGCACCCCGTGCCTCCATAAATAAAGAGCTCGTTGGCTACTGGAGTTGCGCTTCCCGTATCTTCTGTAAAGGTGGTTGGAACAGAGGCCGAGGCATTGATTGTTACCGTCGATCCAGATCCAGAGGTGGTTACCCCCGTTCCGCCCGCGATTGTGAGGGCATTAGCTGCAGGGGTAGCCGTTCCACCATCTGTCGGAAAAGATCCAGCTACCGCAGCATCAGCATCTACCGTAACGGTCGCTCCAGATCCAGAAGTAGTGAGGAGATTACCCCCAGCTACGGTAAGAGCATTTGCAGCTGGGGTAGCCGTGGCGCCGTCTGTGGGGAAGGAGGCGGGAACGGTCGCGTCGGCGTCTATCGTTACCGTGTTACCAGCTCCCGTAGTACTCAAGAGGGTGCCACCTGCCACGATCAAAATGTTCGCCGCTGGCGTGGCGGACCCAGTGTCTTCGTTGTAGGTGGTGGGCGTGGCTGCCGTAGCCGTGATGGTTAGCGTGTTTGTCCCTGGTGTGCCTGCTACCGAAACACCAGAGCCCCCGAGAATATTGATGTTCTCAGCGGTATCAGGCGGTACCGGCCCTCCAGTATCCCCAGTGAGAGTGCCGATGGAGTCAGATTTGAGCCTGGATATCTGGCTAATTGATTCCTCCGGCGTAAAGGATTTGCAGAGCCGCTAGTCCAGACGTCGCCGCCGATCCGTCGTGTTTGACGTAGAATTGAGTCGAAGAAGCGATAAACAGCCCGTCGCCAGGATTGTTGGCGCGCACGTCCAATATCATCGCCGAGCTATTTGGGAGATACAGCTGGTCGTTTGTTCCGTCTGTAGAGAAGTAGAGGTTGGCGTTGGTGTCGTTTATGAAGCTTATTACCACGGCCTCTGAGGTTAGAGGTACCCCCAGCGCCGCGTAGGACCCCGTTATAGAGCCAAAGGCCACCGTCCTTAACGTGTCGAATAGGGCCTTCCTCTTATACGTCATTATTTTGTCCCGTAAAGCGTCATCACGAATAGGTTCCCGCTGGAGCTCGCCCCTCCGGGTCCCCTCTTTTGATAAATTTGGGTGCCCTTAGGAACCAAAAGCTTCGAATCCCCGATCTTGTTGGTTCCGATATCATACACGACGAGGTCCCCAGCTCCCACGTAAATGTGGTCTGTGCTTCCGTCCATCGAGATATAGACGTCTTTGTCAAGGGTGCTTCTAATGTGCAATACAATGGCCGCATTGGAGAGCGGATCGCCTATGGCCGCATAGGTCGCCCCCACACTTCCAAATGCGGCTGATCGGACCGCCTCCCACTTGGCCTTTACGTCCTGGATACCCGCCATTAGACAGATCTCACGATGAAGTAGTCCACGATGGAGGTATCATTGGTCTCGGTCGACCCAGGAGTTCCAGGCTGGACAGCGGTAATTGTAAAGCTGGTAGCGGCGCTAATGCTAGTGATAAGCACGCCAAGAGCCGTCGAGCCGTTGATCGAGCTTCTTGTACAAATGATCCTGTCGCCTGCTGCGATATTCGTGTTGGCCACCGTAACGGTGCCGGACGCCAGGGTGGCCTGACCGATGAAGTCGGTTACCGCGCCGCCTTTGACATGCAGTTCTTTTCCAGCGGTGCCCACTATCAGGTTCTGACCAACGGTAACGTCGCCAGAAGAGCCGTCTACGGTGATCCTGTCGTTGGTACCTAAAGCCGCTGCGTCCGATATGACAAAGTCATCATTAGTAGAGCTGTTATCGATACCCATGGTGAACGCCTGACCACCGCTGATCAGGAAGTTTACGTATGGGTCACCAGCAGAGGCGCCTCCCACCGCAGCTTCGAAACCTGCGCGAGAGGCCGGATCGGTGTTATCGCTGTTTGTTACCTCGACCGTGTTGTCCGCGGCGGCGTTGCTCGAAGAGCTGATGATGTCGCCCGCTGTGTTAGAAATTCCGCCAGAGTCGACAGTGAAGGTACCAGTGCCCTTCGGAGTCACCGTCACAGAAATGTTGGCGTCTGTGCCGTCGGCGTCAATATCGGTAGCGGAGATCGTCATGGCCGCTGCCGCTACGTCGGTATCAAATGTCAGAGCTCTAACTGTTCCATCCACTGAGGTGTCGCGGGAAAGCGTAAGAGTGCCAGCAAATGCACTGTTGTTGAGGAAGTTCAGGGCGCCGAAGCTCAGAGTGCCCGCGCCAGCTCCAGCGATGCACGGGTTAGCTGAGCTATCGATCACGTTGTTGCTCAGAGTCCAAGCTGCCGAGGAGCTCATGGTAACGGCTGCAGTGGCGCCGGTAGTGAAACGTGAATTGGACACCGAACCAGTAGAGTTGTTGGAGAAGGTAAAGCCTCCGGTGATCTGGCACTGATCCACCGAGCCGGTGGCGCCGGTCACAAAATCGACAGGACATGCGATGGGGCAGCTCACAAACTGGAAGGTGCCAGAAATCGAACAGGACTGGCCCGTACCAATGCCGATACTTGCCCCGTATCCGACTACGGTTGCTCCGCCGGTGTTGTTGATGAAGCCATCGCTGGTACCGGTAAATCCTAGGTCGTCCACTGCGATGGTTCCGGTCCAGTTAGCTAGGTCGAACATATGTCCGTTGGTAACCGCGACGGTACAGTCTTCTACGATGATGTTGGTAGTACCAGCCGCTGCAGAGCTGAAGATCGCCGTCGCATCTGAAAGAGTGAGCCGCCAGAAGTTGATGTCTCCGCTAGCTGGAGGAGTGTGTGTTCCGGCAATAGTTGTCGCGGACTCACTAGAGCCAAAGAGATAGATATTGTCGTACAGGGTGAGGTCCTCGGTGTAGGTGCCTGGACGCACGAACACCATTCCTCCCCCTGCGCCGTTTGCCGCATTGATAGCCGCCTGGACGGTCGTGTAATCGGAAGAACCCCCGGCATCTACCACATAAAGGGTGATCGGAGCGTAACCGGTAGCTGCGCTGATCGTGATAGTCGATCCCGAACCAGAGGTAGTTACCCCAGATCCGCCTGCAATAGTGATGTTACCACCAGCGGGAGAGATTGCCCCTCCGGAGTCTCCAGTGAGAGTATCGACGTCAGACGCCCCTGGCGATGCGATACTCCAGGTAGCGGAACCTGACGCCGAAGACGTGAGAATATAGGCGTTGTTTGACGACTTGTTTACCCATACCTGCCCGATCTCGTAGTTCTTGTCGCTGGTCGTAGGATTCCTAGTAGCCACGACCGGCTTTGGAAACAATGCTTCATAAGGCGCACCTAGGGAGTAGGCGCTGGTACGGGATTTGGCCATTCTGATTCTCCTGTGAAGGGTTTATGCCAATGATGCCCTGTCCGTCGTAAATGTCCAGGGGTAGGAGAAAAAATGGCTTACAAAGTCACAAATACGTAAAATAAAGACATGGCTTTCCGCAGACTCACCGTGGATATCCCTGAGGAGCTCTTCTGTAAGATAAAAGCTATAGCCTCCCTAAGGAACACTACGCTGCGGGTTGTCGTAACTCGGCTACTGATTGCAGAAATAAAGCTCGTCGAGTCTCATGACGCTTCTTTTCGACATAGCGCCGAAGCTGCTTTGCAATCAGCTCGCGGCGATGAAGAGTAGCTGACGGTGCAACCTTTTCCGCCTTCTCTGTTATTCTTTGCCACTCTGGATCGTCGCATAGCTCAAGGTATTCGCCAGTCGCCATGTCGGAGGCGATGACACGGTGCTGAGGAAATACCTCGTTTTTACCCACATTAAAGCTTACGACTTTTGTGATAGGAGACCATTTAACGCGCATTTTCGTTGCCTTTATCTTCCGTTTAGGATATAGTATAGGAGTAAATCAAAATTAGGTCAACAAAAAATGCAACTGGCATTCAGATTCAGATAGGAAAACAATTTAGGGGCAATAGCTCAATAGGTTAGAGCGGCGGACTCATAATCCGTAGGTTATAGGTTCAAACCCTATTTGCCCCAGAAACAAGGAAGGAGCATTGATGGCGTCGATCTGGGAAAGAATTAACAGAGGCGGCTCCGTATCGTTCAGGGCGACAGTTAGGCGCAAGGGAAGACCTTCTATAAGCAGAACCTTCTATTCAAGGGAAGAGGCGATTGAATGGGCCAAAACAGTCGAGGAAAGCTGGACCGATAGGACAGTAGCCAAAGCTATCTCTAAATTCATAACGAGCGCGAGCAAGCCGCTCGCAGCTGATCCCATTCGGCACCTAACCTGGATTGGCCGGCAGATCGGTGATCTTGCAGTGTGTTCAGTAGACACCGCAACAATCAGTAAGCTCCAAAATGAACTGCAGAACACGCTGACCACAAAGGGAGCGGTGCGCAGCCCAGCAACAGTGGAGAGATATATGTCCACGCTGAGTTCTCTTTTGACGTTTGCGTGGCAAAAGCTGGGATGGATCTCACACAACCCGGCTTACGGGCGACGCCGGATTGTGCCCCGCCCAATTGAGCGCTCTCCACTTTCAAGAACGGAGCTGAGACGTTTATTGGAGGCTTGCTCTCGCTCCCCTAATCCCAATCTCTTTCCCGCTGTACTTCTAGCTGTGCGCACGGGGGCATTGAGAAGTGAAATTGAAAGGCTGAAATGGAGTGAGGTGGATATTCCGCGCCGACGAGTAGCCCTGGGTCCCTCTGGAAGGAGGCTTAAAAGAGTGGTTTCGATTGACGACGAGTGTGCCGAAGCACTAGAGGATTTGAAAATTAAAAGCCCTTCCGACTCTACTCTCGTGTTCGGCTCTCTCAAAGGCGGAAACAAGGATCTTGGAAAGGCGCTCAAAACCGCATTGGAAAGCCGCAGACTCCCCCCCTATACCTTCCACGAGCTGAGCAGCACGTTTGCTATCCACTCCCTATCAAGCGGGCTACGCATTTGCGACCTCAAACAGATTTTGGGCCACAGAACATATTGGGCATCGGAGAGGTATATCGAAACGCTTAAGGGTATGAGGAAAGGAAAAGGGATATAGGATGATTGTATTAGTACTTCTTACATTGGTAGGCTTCTTTTTAATTAAGTCATTTTTCTTTGCCCTTGTGTGGTTGTATATTTGCGACCACTACTTGGACCCTGACCGCGAACCTCTGGACCCGCCAACTCGTTTCCCGCAGGAAAGACGATGGCCAAAAACGCTGGATCCTAGATGGTGGGCTTCGATTTTTAAGAAGATAGGTAGCTGGATTTATTGGGAGGTGATCAAGGACCCTAGAAAGCGGGCTCAGTGACCTACCCCTTTTTTTTCCTCCTCGTTCTTTTTCTGTGCGCGAATCCCAGCGTCTATATGGTTCGCGATGACTCTTGCCTGGTCGATTTTTCCCCGGTTGGTGAGATCTACCATTTTTCGAAAAAGCTTTTGAGTGCGTGGGCTCCTAAGGTAGTGAAGGGCTCCCTCCTGGGCGACCCCGTATCCGGCTAGAAGTTTTAACGCCCGTTTCGCGTGTCCAGAAAATAGATGCCACACAGTAGCCGCACCTGGACCCAGTTCCCGCAACTTACTTTCCTTCTTGGGATCTAGCGAATTCACGATTTTCTTCATTTTTGGGTACACTTCTTGCAAAGCTAACCACTCATTGGCCAGGTGAGGATCGGCATGGCGAATGACCCTTTCGAATATGGGATGGAGCTTCGCTAGCTGCTTTTTACCCCCTTTCATGGCGTTCCAGTTCACCAGGGAGTTTACCTCGTGCCACAGATCCATTATGTCTGCCGGATCGACCTCACGGCCGGCCACGATGTTTTGCAGATCTGTGAGAGCGTCCTTCACACGGGATTTGTCGCTGCCCTTGAGCGTTATTCCTAGTCCCTTCTTTACGGATCCGATCTCCTTATTTAGGGACCAGGATTGAAGCAGTGATATCGGTCCCTTCGCACGGCCCTTTAGCCTGGTCGCTTCGTAGCCCTTTTCGATACCGCCTTTCAATTCTTGAGCCAAGCTCTTAGCTTTTTTTCCCGTTGGCGCGAGTTTCGCAGCTGTTTTGGCGAAAGGCTTTAGGAGATTGGCCACTACATTCTTCGGGACGCCAGCATTGATGAGTGATTTTGATAGCTGGGAGTTTTTCCCAGAAAATATCAGCTTTTTGGCGAACGCCTGAGGGAGGAAAAGTGACATAAGCTCAGCAGCAGCCCCCGCCTCCGGTCCGAAAACTTCCTCAACGGATTGGCCAAGTGCCGATGCCCCCGCTAGGGCCCCTAACATCTTTGGGCCGGCGCCTGTAACCGCCCCTCCTCCTACAATATCGGCCCCCCGCCTAGCGTATTTTCCTGGAGTCGTCTTGGGCTCCGATTGGACACCGAACATTTCTAGCAAGTCGGTAATGTCACCGCCAGTAGGAAGCCTGCCAAATCTGGGGGCGATGTCATCTTCCTGTAACAGTGCGAGTTGCCCTGGAGATGTGGCTTCGAATTCCGCTCCGTAGAGCGCCTCTTGGCCAGGCAGCAGGCGGGGGCCGCTTAGCCCGGCGAGTTGAGCTAAGTCGCCATAAGTGCCACCTACTCCCGTCGCCGCTCCAATGGCCAGCTGTTTAGCTACATCCTTCCCGTACCCGCGCTCCTTGCCCCCCCTAAATGCTCCGGGAGCCGTTTCCTCTGGAATGAGGAACTGCTCAAATGATACTCCTTCTCCTTCGGGAGGAAGGGCCGCAGGAGCGGATTTTCCCGCGGCAAACTGACTAGGCTTTTCGAGGGCCGTCGACTCGTCTATTAAAAAGTTTCTGAAGTCTTGGGTCATGACAACCTATACCCCGCCTCTAACGCCTGCTTGTACATGCTTTCGGGAAGATAAGACCTTTTGCCGTCAGGCGAAACGACTGCCACGTTTCCCTGACGATACTGCGCTACGTCTTTCTCTATCCGGTTCCATAGCTCATCCTGATACTTTCGATATCTCTTGGTGGTTTCTCTTCGGAGCTGAGTCTCCGAGGCCCGCGGATTAGCTTCTCGCAACTGCTGGTATATTTGGCCCTTTGCCACGCGAAGTCTGGCCCCGGCCTCAATTATCTTGGTGGACACGAGGTTAGCCGCGACCGATTGCCCAATCTTTCCGAACATATCCTCGAGGATCTTAACGTCGATGTTAGTCGGTCTGGCGCCGAAAATCTCCTTGAGTGACTTGAATATAGCTTTGGAGGCCGACTTGAACTGCTGTCCCGCCCCCGTCATAAGGCCTCTTTTCAGCGGCTTGAGGATCCCCCAATCGGGTAGCATTTCGGATAGGTTGGCCCTGGAAAGAACTCCTATCTCTCCACTTAAGATGGCGTCGTTCATCAAGCCGAGGGATTTTAAATCCTCGATCCCTCGATCGTAGGAGGATTCGGTCTCGTCTATCCACTTCTGGTTTCGCTTTATATCGTTCTGCTCTTTTTGGACGGATAGCTTCTGCTCTTGAAGACTTCTTTTAGCCTGTCCCTCGAGTCTTCGTGCCGCTCCCTCGTCTAAGGCCCCGGCTGCCAAAATCTGTCTGGGCGACGGAGATTCGGTGACCTCTCCTTCCCACGGCGCCACCAGCTCCTCTGTTTGAACTATCTCCGCATCCCCTTGGGGCGTCAGCCGTACAAGTGCTTGCTCCTCCACATCGCCAGACGGAGGCCCCATCGCAGTCTGCTGACTTTGTGTCGGCTGTTTGACCGTAGGCGCGCGCTGTTCCTGCGTCGCGTCCAACATTCCCAGCGCTCCCGCCGGCGCTCCCGCGATGCCCTCTTCTATGGAAACTGGCTGTCCCCCCTGTAACTGCTCTCCTATCGCTTCGGCGTAACCGGGCTCCCCTCCTAAAAGTCTCTCGTAGTTTTGCTGACGCATTTGCTGTTTTATAAACTGCCCTTGCGCCTGGGGAGGCAAGACCGCGAGCTCAGGAGGGAGTCCTAGGCTTTGAAGAGCGGCGATTTGCTGAGCCTGTTGCATGCCCTTCATTTTGGCGTCTGCGAGCATCTTTAGGCCAGATGAGTAAGAGCTCTGGGCAGCAGGACCGAAGGTCCCACTAAAACCGGCTCCAAGTGCCTCTCCAATTCCTGGGGCCTGCTCTATAATCTGTACCATCTACCTCCCTCCAGAAATGAATTTTAGAAGTTGCTGTAGCCGCTTAGGAAGTTTCCAAGCTTCCCCCCAAGACCAAATCCCAAGCCTTGTCCTAGGGCACCTGAGATGCCCTGGGCAAGACCAGGCCGACCAGGAGAAATCACCCTCTCCGTTCGCGGAGTTAGTCCGTACCCCAGTAGGTTTTGCAGCTGGGACAGGGCATCAAATCCAAGTCCTGCCCTTTGGGCCTGTAGCTTTTCAGCGAGGGCCGCGCCTTGCTGTCCCAATTGCTGGCCGAAAGCGGATGAGCGTTGCGATCCGGATCCGTAGCCACCGGTAAATCTCTCCGCTATCATCGGAAGAATCTGCTCCTGAAACTGCCTCAACGCGGGAGCTTCGTAGGCCTGCATCGCCTCTGGAGATTGTCCGAGTATATTCTGAAGAAAGTCGAGGCCGGAGGGCAGTTGCTGCTGGGCCCCTCCAAGAAGCTGGTTCAGGACCGATTCTTGCTGTGGAGAGAACCGACGGAATTCTTGAGTCTTTTGCTTTTTACCGAACGGGTTACCTAGAAAAGCCATCCTAACTCCTAACTTGTTGCCACCCACTCCAAGACTACATTGCCTGAGTAGTTGTTGTATGCACCTGGTATGTTGATGTTGATATTCGTCGCATCCACCGTCACGGTAGTCGCATTATTTGGCACTGGGACGTAGAGAGTGCCAGCGTTTTCTATCACGCCGTAAATGCGCGTGAAATGGGTATTGGCCGTAACGGTTATGTTGTGGGCTATCGTATTCGCCCCAGTGGCTAGAGTTCCCGTCGCCACGACCTTCCTTATCACTTGCCGGTATACTACGTTCGAGAACGCCGAATTAGAGATCGAAGGCACCCACAACTGACCGCAAATCGTTTCCTGGGAAACGTAGATTCCGATGTCCCGGGTGTTAATGGAGGCCGATAGGTCGTTAAGATATTGGCGGAGTCGGACCGACATCTGCTCAGGGTCGCTGGGAATTACGTAATCTTCTTGCAAAAAGGAATTGGGATTACCGGCAAACGAAGCACTCATCCCGTTATCCTTCCTCCGGGGGATACGTACAGTATCATGGCCATCAGCTCCCAGTTGGAAGTGGCTACGGGGACGTTTCCCAGCTGTGCGTCGGACAAAAACATGCGTAGTTGGACGAACTGGAAGTCGCTTGAGAGAAAGTAGCGGTGCCAATTCGAGTCGTTTTTGTCCTGCTCTGGCTTCGTCGCCTCTGGCTTCGTCCAAACTACGTTGGATCCAAAAAGAGCGCCAGGGGACGCTGACTCGTTGACGGACGTGTCGTCGTTACCGTCTTGGTAGTAGTCCAATGAGAATTCGCCAGACTCCGTGGTACCCAAGAGAAGGTCCAAATAGGGCATACTGAATGCCTGTCCTATCGGAGTTCCTGGATTAAAGCGCTTGGTGCGTATGTTGAGGCCCGATACTCGCTGGACCGTTCCACCTCCCGTATAGGTGCCTGAGAAAGTGCGTGATGGATCGATCGTTATGTTATTCGCATCCGTAACTCCCATCACCTTCAGACT
>JASFRS010000058.1:0-13962 GCA_050114795.1 Sphingomonadales bacterium | reverse complement strand
AAGAGGACATCCGCGAGCTTGTTAGCGGCATCCTATCTGATGAAGGCTATGAAACGCGCGTTGCAAGCGACAGTGACAGCGCATTGGCTGCGCTCTCTGAACGGCGGCCTTCTCTGGTTATCCTGGATATCTGGCTGCATGGAAGCCGGATGGACGGCCTTGAAATTCTTGATGCGATTAAAGAACAGGACCCGCAACTTCCTGTGATTATCATTTCCGGCCATGGCAATATCGAAACAGCCGTCGCAGCAATTAAGCGTGGTGCCTATGATTTCATCGAAAAACCATTCCAAGCGGATCAACTTCTTGTTCTTGTCCAGCGCGCAACAGAAGTTGAGCGTTTGAAACGGGAAAATGAGGAATTAAAGCGCCGCGTCGGCCTAGATTTGGATTTAACAGGCAAATCCGCAGCAATTCATACCCTTAAGTCCCAGTTGCAGAAAGTTTCAAAAACAAACAGTCGCGTCTTGATCACAGGCCCATCGGGTTCAGGCAAAGAAGTTGCTGCGCGCCTTCTTCATGATTGGTCGCTCCGTTCATCCGGTCCATTCATAGTCGTAAACGCAGCTAATATGGCCCCCGAACGCATGGAGAGCGAGTTATTTGGAATCGAAAGCGGAGGTAAAGTTGCTTCGAGTGGCCTCTTAGAGCGCGCTCACGGCGGAACCTTATTTCTGGATGAAGTCGCGGAAATGCCTTTAACAACGCAGGCTAAGATATTGCGTGTTCTAACAGAACAGCAATTTGAACGCGTTGGCGGGTCAACAAAAGTGAAGGTCGATGTACGTGTCGTTAGTTCTTCTGCACAGGATCTCAGGGAAGCCATTCATGAAGGCCTGTTTAGAGAAGACCTTTACCATCGATTAAATGTTGTGCCCGTTGAAATGCCCGCGCTGAATCAGCGGCGGGAGGATATTCCCGAACTCGTCGAATATTTTATGCGCAAGCTGAAAGAGCGGCATGGGCGCGCTCAAAATCTAAAAATCGGCGACGATGCGATGGCCGCGCTTCAAACTTATGACTGGCCCGGTAATGTGCGTCAGCTTCGAAATGTATTGGAACGCGTCATCATTTTAGCGCCGAATGGCTGCGAATCTGTGGCCGTCGAACAACTTCCTATAGAACTTAGGGAAGAGCCCGCGCGCAACATGAACGTCGATCAAAATATGTCGATCGTAACGTCCCCACTACGTGAGGCACGAGAGGCGTTTGAACGAGAATATTTACGTATTCAAATTCGCCGCTTTAGCGGTAATATCTCGCGCACTGCAACATTTGTTGGTATGGAGCGTTCAGCGCTTCATCGTAAATTGAAGTCTTTAGGGCTTTCGACAAATATGCGCGGTAAAGGAACGGATTGATTTATAGGCTGTTTTAGCTTGTAGAAAAAGGTGGGGTTTATGCGGGTAATCGTCTGCGGGGCAGGCCGTGTCGGCTATAATATTGCGAAACGTCTGTCGCAGCAGCGCAATGACGTTACAGTCATTGATCGTTCAGCTAAATTGGTACGCACTATTTCGGAAAGCCTAGATGTTCAGGCAATCGTTGGTTTTGCTTCCGACCCAGACATTCTCGACCAGGCCGGCGCCGATGATACGGATATGTTGATTGCTGTGACCCAATCTGACGAGGTTAATATGATTGCCTGTCAGGTTGCACATTCGTTATTCAACATCCCCACAAAAATCGCTCGCATACGTAATCAGAGCTACTTGCGTAAAGCCTGGGCCGATTTATTCAGCCGCGATAATCTTCCCATTGATGTCATTATTTCGCCGGAAGTGGAGGTGGCGCACGCTATTCACCGCCAACTTCAGGTTCCAGGCGCTGTAGATATTATCCCATTTGCTGATGGGCTTGTTCATGTCGTCGGTGTGCGTTTGGAAGAAAACTGCCCCGTCGTGGATACACCGCTACGGCAGCTTGAGGAATTATTCCCGGATTTACAGATTACAGTTATGGGGATTCGTCGCGATACGCGTTCAATCGTACCCTCCGCTGACGATATGATGCTTATAGGTGATCGCGTTTATTTTGCGGTGGGGAGCGACCGAATAGAGCGCGCCTTGGCGGTCTTCGGCCATGAAGAAAAAGGCGTTAATCGCGTAATTATCGCGGGGGGCGGGAATATTGGCCGTTTTCTTGCGCAAGACCTCGTAAAACATAACCCAAATGTCAAAGTTACGGTTATCGAGCAAGATCAGGCACGAGCGGAAGAGCTTGCGGAACAACTGCCGGAAATCATTGTCCTTCACGGCAACGCTTTGAATACGGAATTGCTTCAGGAAGCTAATATTACCGATACGGATTCATTTGTTGCCATCGCCAATGACGATGAAGTCAATATCCTGTCATCACTGTTGGCAAAAAAACACGGGGCTAAACGGTCGATCACGCTCTTAAATAATTCGACTTATTCAGCGCTGATTTCACCCCTAGGCATTGATGTGATTATTGACCCGCGCGAAACCACTGTCTCCACAATTTTAGGAGAAATTCGCCGGGGTCGCATCCGCGGCGTTTATAGTTTGCAGGAGGGCAGGGCGGAAGTTCTGGAAGCGGAAGCTTTGGACACCTCTCCACTTGTCGGTAAGAGTATTTCCAAAGCAAAGCTGCCAGATGCGATCAGATTTGGCGCAATTGTAAGAGATGGCAAGGTCATTATGGCCCGTTCAGATACTGTCATTCATCCAAAGGACAAGATAGTGGTTTACGCTTTGGCTGATGCAGTTGCCCATGTGGAGCAACTATTTGCGGTCCGTCTGGATTTCTTTTAATCTCACGCCTGAAAGCGGCAAAAGGTAAGATTTGCTATGGCCTTAAGGGCAGCGGCCTATATTATTGGCTGGTTTTTTGCAATTTTATCACTAGGGCATGCCCTGCCGTTTATGGTGGCACTAAGCCACGGGGAATATGAAGCCATACTGGGCTTTAGCGAAAGCTTCCTGATCTTGGGCTTCATTTCAGGTATTCTGCTACTGAGCTTCAGAACATCGCAGTTAGTTCACAATCGCAAAGTCACATTAACTGTCTTGATCAGCTTTATGCTGATTGGCCCTATGGGCGCGGGTCTGCCATTTTTGACTTTAGGGTTACAGGATTCACTTTGGGCTGCATATTTTGAAGGGGTTTCAGGTTTAACGACAAATGGTGCATCTGCCTTAGGAAGCCAAGACACATTAGCAGTTTCTATCCGAGTTTGGCGCATCATGATCGAATGGATTGGTGGGCTAAGTCTTTTAGTCATGGCAGCCGTAATATTACCTCTCTTTGGCATTGGCGGCGCATCCTATGTGGCGATTAACCTACCGCATGGTGAGGGGGAAAGTTTGTTGGACCGGCTACGTTCCTCCTTCCACCGCCTTGGCCAAACCTATGCGTCTATTACTTTGGCCTTTGCCGTTGGGCTTTGGATTTCGGGATTGCCTTTTTTAGACGGATTAACGTTTTCCATGACGGCTATCTCTACAGGGGGTTACACGCTAAGGGCAGATGGACTAACAGCATTTAATAATGCCTTTGCCGAAGCTTTAATAGCTGCTGCACTAATAACAGGTGCATTAAATCTGACTTTAATCAGGGGAGCGGCTAGAGGTCGCGTTACGGCGCTTTATGAAGATCAGGAGACTCGTACGTTCTTAAAAGTGGTCCTGTTCGCTACACTTTTACTAATTATTTTCTCATTTTTCGGGGCCTCATACAGCGAATACGGATATGGCTCACATTTATGGAATCAAATATTTCTAGGCCTTTCCATACTGACTACATCCGGCATAAGCAGCGCATACACAGAATCCGTAAACCTTGATACTCTTATATTATTATTTGGACTTTCTGTATTAGGCGGCTCAATGATTTCAACAACGGGCGGGATAAAAATGATGCGTTTTCATCTGTTGGCCCGTTTTGCCGATAAGGAATTAGCGCGGCTAGCTCACCCACATGGCGTGTTATCTGTGCAGTACCGTTTTAGCCGAGTTAGCACCAAGGATATATTAGGGGTTTGGAGCCTTTTTATGGGGTTTATCATTTTAGCTGCTATTGGCTCTTTTATGTTTGCAGCTTATAAACTCCCATTCATCACGTCCATCGGTGGTTCGATTGCAATGTTAAGCGGCACTGGGCCATTCATCAACATTGCTGATCCAGATTTTGTCGGGTTCGCCCAAATGGACACAGGTGCCTTGGTAGGTGCCGTTGCCTTAATGATCGCCGGACGAATGGAAATATTGCTTCTGCTTGTCCCACTATTTCGGGTTTTGAACAAAAAAAGGTGAATAATAAATCACCTCCCTCGTTACGCTATATGTTGCAATGAAGATAGGCCGCTGCCATATTGCAATTGATATTGTTGAAAAGAGGGGGAGCATCGAATTTCACCATTCGGTTTGCATCATCAGCTAATCTTCATATCTTTAAAAGAAAGCATACTGACAATAAAACGGAACGGTCATGTCAGACAAATCTCATAATTTACAGGATGTATTCCTTAACACCGTTCGTAAGAACAAGACGCCAGTGACAATATTTCTCGTAAACGGCGTCAAATTACAGGGCGTCATTACGTGGTTTGATAATTTCTGCGTATTACTTCGCAGGGACGGTCATTCGCAACTTGTATACAAGCATGCGATATCCACTGTAATGCCTGGGGCACCTGTGCAGTTATTTGAGGATGACTCCTCGGAGGATGCGGACGACTAAGTGCCTAATGTATTTGAATTACCCGGGGCCGGTAACCAGGGTAAGGGGGGCAAGCCGGGGCTGCTTGAGCATATAAGCAGCCGGCGAAAAGCTGTTGTCATTCATCCTGAGCACAAGCGTGGGTCAGACCAAAATACACCTGTTTTACGGGACGCTGAGTCATGCCTTGAAGAGGCCTGCGGTCTTGCCCTTGCAATTGACCTTGAAATCATTGCGTCACAAGTCATTCATTTAAACAAATGGCGACCGGCTACAATTTTGGGGCAGGGGAAGATCGAGGAACTTGCGGACTTGATAAAAGCCAAGGAAGCTGAAGTCCTGATCGTAAATGCCCACGTAACCCCAGTGCAACAACGTAACTTGGAACGCACAATTGGAACAAAAGTCATCGACCGGACGGGCCTTATTCTGGAAATATTTGGAGAGCGTGCCCGCACGAAAGAAGGCGTGCTGCAGGTTGAACTCGCCCATTTAAGCTACCAGCAAAGCCGTCTTGTCCGCACGTGGACCCATTTAGAGCGTCAAAGAGGCGGCTTTGGCTTTATGGGCGGTCCGGGGGAAACGCAGATCGAAACGGATCGGCGCTTAATCCGAGATCGCATCTCAAAGCTGAAAAAACAGCTTGTTGATGTCAAACGCACCAGAACTTTGCACCGGAAGGAGCGGCAGAAGGTCCCTTATCCGGTTGTGGCACTTATTGGCTACACGAATGCGGGCAAGTCAACTTTGTTCAATCGCCTAACGGCCTCGCAAGTCCAAGCCGAAGATATGTTGTTCGCAACCCTGGATCCCACATTAAGAATGGTGCGCACTCCGGCGGGACGTCAGGTCATTCTTTCTGACACCGTTGGCTTTATTTCAGATTTGCCCACACAATTAGTCGCAGCCTTTCATGCAACGCTTGAAGAGGTTACTGAAGCTGACCTTTTACTCCATGTACATGATTGTCATCATGTGGAAATGGAGGCGCAAGCAGCGGACGTAAAACACGTTCTTCAGGAATTAGGGCTAAATATTACTCAAAATGATGCGGTTGATCATAAGGCATCGCTCAACGTCTACAATAAAACTGACCTCCTTGACCAGGAAGCGACAAAATTACTGCAGATAAAAACCCAAAGAAAACCGGAATCAAATATCGCAATTTCCGCGGTAACGGGTGAGGGGTGCCAAGACCTTCTCGCCCGCATTGATCACTTCCTGGACCAAAGGGAACGAATCTATCGTATCACATTTCCGGCTCAAGAAGGTTCAACCCACGCATGGCTCCACGAAGTCGGGACTGTCCTGAACACCAGCTTCGACGAAGACAATCAATATATATTGGATGTACGCCTCGATAGCAGGCACTTCGGGCAATTGAAAAAACGAAAAAACATACAAATCAGGCCTCTGTAACTGTCCTTTTCGCCTTTTGCCATTCCACTTCCAGATCATCGAGTGATAAATCGTCCAGAACAATATGTCGCTGCCGCGCAGATTCTTCAATATGCTCAAAGCGCGCCCGGAATTTAGCATTTGCCTTTTGCAGTGCTTGAGAAGAATTCAAACCGAGCTTTCGCCCCAGGTTAACGCAAGCGAAAAGGAGGTCACCGAATTCCTCTTCAATCCTTTGCGGATCTCCTTCGACTTGAGCCTCTTGAAGCTCATCAACTTCTTCCGCCAACTTTTCATAAACAGGCTGAACATTCGGCCAGTCAAAACCCACACGCGCAGCACGGCTCTGCAATTTTTCTGCGACGTCTAAAGCGGGGAGGGCCTTTGGAATTTCCCCTAAGACGGACGTGTTATCTTTATTGGCACGTTCTTTTCGTTCCTCAGATTTGATTCTTTCCCACGCATCGGTTTGTTCGGCAGCATCTGAAACAACCGCTTCACCGAAGACATGCGGGTGACGGCGGATCATTTTTCCGTGAATTGAATCAACAACATCAGCAAAGGAAAATAGCCCATTCTCATCAGCCATTTGGGCATGAAACACGACCTGCAAAAGCAAATCTCCTAATTCATCCCGTAAATCATCCCAGTCTTTTCGTTCAATAGCATCCGCAACTTCATAAGCCTCTTCAATGGTATAAGGGGCAATAGAATGAAAATCCTGCTCAACATCCCAGGGGCAGCCCGAATTAGGGTCACGTAGCTGCCGCATTATATCAAGAAGACTATCAATCCTGTGATCACGCACTTGATCACTCCTTTGTCATAATTTTGCCGTTAACCTTTGGAACTGTATTGTCGTAACATTCTGATTGCACCACGTCACCAAAGCTGTTAATAACGCATCATATAAAAGTTTGATATATGCGGGTTGTTTGGTGACACAAATCAATAGTCTTAAAAAGACTTTGATAAGGACCTGAGGGACGACCGAGATGAAAACGATTTTGAGTGTTGCTGGTGTGTTGGCTCTGACAATGGGGGCCTGGGCATTAGAAACAGAGTTCAACTCCAGTTCTGAGGCATTAGATGTCGATAGCTTGTTTGTACGCATCTCCGACCTACGCCAAAATTGCGAGATTCAATCTCAAGAGGGACTTGGCACTAAGGACAGCTCTAGCTCAAGTACAAAAGACAGTGTCACAGGTAGAAAAGCTGGGCGCGATCCACTTCCTGCGGAGCGCCTTGGCTTAATGCTGAAGCTCTCCAGCCTTTAAGATCAGCCTCTTAATTCAATTGACTGTAAAATGAGGGCATAGTCCTTTTGTCTGCGCTATAATCTGCGCCCCACCTGTACATCAATTATAATTTCATCAATCCATCCACGCCTTTGAAAAGTTCAACGACGTTATCATCCTGCAAATAGGGCTCAAGCTTATCTGGGTGAATAAATTCCTCAGAAAACCAAGGGTATATTTCGGGGCTGAAAATTTCTTTCAGCCAATCGATTACGACGTCGATTTTTCCTGTTCTTTTGACGTTACGATTATAAACAAGATATATTTCCCTCGTGAGAGGAGGGGGGCCAGATTCGACAGGAATGACCTTTCGACTAATGGCCCTGCTATAACTTGGCAAAATGCCAATCCCTACACCATTTGCTACAGCAAAATAATGAGATGTACTACTATTCGTTGTTGCAACTGTAATGTCTTCAAGCGCCTCAAAGTCCAAGAATTTTTCCAACTCCTCATTCGCCATTTGTGGGCCAACTTGAAAAACAAATCCATGAGGTGGCTTGATTGGCCAAGAAGGTTCCCCAAACTGCTCAAGATATTCTTTAGAAATGAACCCCATCAAATGGAGATAACCAATTTTGGTAACAATGGCTTCCTCATCAGTCGGCCTCGCGAGTTGAACAGATAGATCCGCCTCATATGCTGCCAAATTCGGCGTTTTCATTTCACATTGAAGGTCAACGATTAGCCTAGGGTATAATTGTCTAAACGATGACAGCTTCGGCATAATCCAAAAGGAGCCAAGCCCTTCAGTCGTTCTTAAGGAGACCCTCCCAGCAATCTCCTCATTCGCATTTAAGCGGTCATCTTGAAGCCCCTTGTAAACGTCCAACATTCCCTTCGCCACCTCAAAGACTTTCTCCCCCTTTTTTGTAGGAGCACAGCCTTTTTCACTTCTTATTAATAAAGTGTCCCTACAACTGCTTTCCAAGCTGATTACCCGATGGCGAACCGCATTCAAGCTCATCTTAAGCTTTTCAGCAGCCGCACGAATGCTCCCGCATTCAACCACGGCATAAAAGACTTTCAAATCATCCCATTTAAAGTCGCCAAGCTGGTCCCCGTCTTGGTGTCCCAAAACATGAACCCCCATACTCTTTTTATTGTCCATTACGAACCATACTCTTTCCAGCTATCTAAAGCCTAACAGTAACGCCTGAAAAGCAGGGATATGAGAACAATGTTGCATATCAATCGCTCCCAGAACTTCGATGAGGTCTCCGCTCGCCGCTTTGGCAACAAGCGCCTCGATAGCTTCAAACACAACTTTATTTTGATGACTCCCGACCATAAGCAAATTGAAGAGATTTCCCAATTAAGTCGACAGTTCCTCAATCCAGGCGCTCACCCCACCTGGTTCTTCGATTTAATGCAACACAATTCCAATATTCTTAAATGTATTAGGAAGCCTTGGGAAATACAAGAGAACAGCCCTATAAATGCATTTCTCGCACTTTTACCGTTAAATAATGAGGGGGTAAAAGCCCTATCCGAGGGAGCCTTGAATGTCGCCAAACCGTCGGTCGAGCAGATTGCTAAAGAAAACGAAATACCTGCCGCTTTGTACTTTTGGGGCCTATATGCGCCTGATAACTATATAAAGTCCATTGCCCTGGTAAACGAGCATATCATATCCGGAATTTATGCAGACTGTCCCAAATATGCACGGCCAAAAGATGCCAAAGCAGAGCGTTTGCTAAAGCGGGTAGGGTGGTTTCCTTGCGACACACAGGAATCTTTGCGGGAACAAGGCATCCTCTGCCATGCTTCCATGCGAAAGAAGGCCCCCAAACCCAAGCGCTTTCTTTCTGCCAAAATTGCCAATAGCCACGCAGATTTACTAAAAGTCTTTTCCATCAGAGCCGCCACTTATATGGCTGAGCAGGAATGTCCTTATGATGAAGAATTTGATGGGAACGATTTTTGCTCATCCCACATACTTGGGTTTGTTGATGGGGAACCCGTCGCATGTTTACGCATCCGATATTTCAACGCATTTGTTAAATTAGAACGGCTTGCCGTTCGCAAAGAATACAGAGGTAGCGGTATTACCGCGCTAACTATTGAAAAAGGCTTAGATTACGCAAAAAGAAAGGGTTTTACTAAATTTTACGGCCACTCCAGAAGTGACCTTATAAAGTTCTGGGCGCGCTTTGGTTTTCATCCGATACAAAACCGGCCGCCCCTATCATTTTCCAATCAAGATTATGTCGAGATTTTTTATGAATCGGAGGCACATCCAGATCCTATTTCGCTAGATGATGGCCCCTATGTAATTATTAGACCCGAAGGCGCATGGGAACGACCAGGCGTTTTAGATCCAATTCAGCCAACACCATCATTAACGAGCGGCAGTGAAGGGGCTCATCTTGGACAGAAAGAGCTGCCCTCTATGCCAAAATCACCAGCAAACAAATGGAAACTGGATTATGCAAGGGCAAACACTAACGAACACCACGGTAATCGGTAAGGCACCACCAATCACCAAGAACAAATATCTAGAGATGCATGGGCAATCGCTTGTACGCATGTTGAGCTACATTCATGGCGAATGCATAAAAATGGGGTTGTCTTCAGATGCTTCAAACATTGAAATGACAATGAAGAATATCAACGACCTCATTTCAAAACAGAGTTAAATAAAATGGCATGTCGACGGTTTCGTTGGCATGCCATTTTTTAAATCTTAATCGTGGAATTCATGGAGCGCCATCATGTGGGGAGAGGTCGATGTAATAAATTGAATAATTTAATATTATACGGATAATGTATATTATGTTAAATTAAAGATGAATGAAAAATCAAACACGCTTTGTTTCTAACCTGCTGATATAATGAAGGAAACTTTGAACAAGAAGACCTTTCTGCACCGAATGAATGCATATGGCCCTATCGTTTGTTAAGGATAACGCTCAAACCGTCATAGCCAGGCTCGACGCCTTTTGGCAGAGAGCAGCACAACGTTTCATAATCCATATCCCAATTCATATGGGTCAGAATTGCACGTTTAGGTGCGAATTTTTCTATCCATGATAGACTACGCTCAAGGTGTGGATGGGTCGGATGCGGATCATAGCGCAAGGCATCCAAAATCCACAAATCCAAACCCTCAAGATAAGGTTCAGATTCCTTAGGGATTTCATTTAAATCCGTCGAATAAGCAATTGAATTAAAACGATAACCGAACGAAGTTATGCGGCCATGCTCCTGCAGAAAAGGCGTCACCTTGATCGACCCGAATTGAAAACTTTCACCAGCCCTAATGGCTTGCACTGTAGCGATTGCAGGATAACCGCCTCGCCCTTCAAAAATATAGTCAAAACGCCGTTGCAGAACCGACAATGTTCTCTGGTCGCCATAAACAGGAATTTCTGATCCCATACAATGATAAACACCACGAAGGTCATCTATGCCATGGGTATGATCCGCATGATCATGGGTGTAGAATACAGCGTCTAAATGATCGACATTAGCATCCAGCAATTGCTCTCGCAGATCCGGTGACGTATCCACTAACAGCTTTGTACCCACTTCATCTTCAACCAGGATTGAAACGCGTCGACGGCGGTTTTTCGGATTCTGAGGGTCACATTTACCCCAAACATTCCCTATACGCGGAACACCATGGGAGGTTCCGCACCCTAAGATAGTCACCTTCACTGCGTTAAAACCCCATATATCATGGCCGCTGCGCCTTGCTGAATAGAGTGAAGAAATTATCACTGGTTTTTTCGGCCAAATCGTCCAGTGATAGTCCCCTCAAATCCGCCAAGAACTGCGCCGTATGTTTGACAAAAGCCGGCTCGCAGGTTTTACCCCGCATCGGCACTGGCGCTAGATACGGCGCATCGGTTTCGATAAGCAGCCGATCAAGAGGAATGATTTTGGCAGTTTCTTGCAGGTCATGGGCACTTTTAAAAGTTACAATGCCTGAAATCGAAATATAAAAGCCGATAGATAATGCAAATTCGGCAAATTCCCTGCTGGCCGTAAAACAGTGGATGACGCCAGGAAAAGCCCCCTTCCCCATCTCTTCACTTAAAATCGCGACTGTATCTTCCTCTGCATCGCGCGTATGGACGATTAATGGCAGGCCGGTCTCGCGTGAGGCTTCAATATGCGTGCGGAAATTGCTTTTCTGTGCTTCACGCGGAGCATATTCATAATAATAATCAAGCCCCGTCTCACCAATGCCAATGGTTTTCGTATGTGCTGCACGCTCTAATAAAGCAGACAATTCGACATCAGGTTCAGCTTCAGCTTCATGGGGATGAATACCCGCACTCGCCCATATATGGCTGTGCGTTTCTGCAATGGCGCGAACATCCTCATATTCTTTAAGGCGCGCGTTAATAGCCAACATTGTACCGACACCCGCTTCCTTGGCACGGTTCAATACGCCTTCCAAATCATCGGAAAGATTGCCGTAATTCAAATGGCAGTGGCTATCTACCAGCATCAGTCATCCCCTTCTGCCGGCAGTTCAAGTCTTGTTAAAACAGGCGTAGGTTTATCAATCACATGCCCCGGCATATACCAATTGTCGTCGGATAGAACTGCAAATTGCCGCACGGCCTCATCCTGAGCGATCCCCAATTGGTCCAACACTTTGTCTGCTGCAGAAAAGCAAAATGGGCGCAGCCCAATCGCTAGATTGCGGATTACACGAACGAGAACAGATAAAACTGCCTCCATGCGTTCCGGGTCCGTCTTGCGCAAAGCCCAGGGTGCCTGTTCATCAATATATTTATTGGCCGCATTGACTAAGCCCATCCAGCTTTCCAGACATTTTGAAATCTGTTGCTTCTCCATGGAAGCACGATAGGTATCCAAATAGGATGCGGACGCCTCTAACAACTCTCCATCCGCCTCGTCATTTGCTTGAGAATCGTCAGGAAGTTTCCCTTTCAAGTTTTTGAAAATAAACGCTAAAACACGCTGCGATAAATTCCCAAACCCATTAACAAGCTCTGCATTCACCCGGGTCACAATAGCTTCATGGCTATAGCTTCCATCCTGTCCAAACGGCACTTCACGTAAGAAGAAATAGCGCACCTGATCCAAGCCATAGGCATCAACCAAATCAAATGGATCAACGACATTGCCAACAGATTTGGACATTTTTTCCCCACGGTTAAACAAGAAACCATGAGCGAAAACACGATCCGGCAAAGGTAATCCGGCAGACATCAAAAACGCAGGCCAATAAACAGTATGAAACCGCACGATGTCCTTACCGATTACATGCAGGTTCGCAGGCCAATATTTCTTATATAAATCAGCTTCTTCGTCCGGATAACCCAAGGCTGTGATATAATTTGTTAGGGCATCCACCCAGACATACATCACATGTTTCTCATCACCAGGAACCGGAACGCCCCAGTTAAAGGATGTTCTCGAAATAGATAAATCACGCAAACCGGACTTTACAAAGCTCGCAACCTCATTCCGGCGTGTTTCCGGCCCAATAAATTCCGGGTGTTTTTCATAAAGTGCCAACAGCTTGTCCTGATAGGCGGACAGGCGGAAGAAATAAGTTTCCTCCTCAGTCCATTCCACAGGCGTACCCTGAGGGGACAGTTTCTCACCACCCTCCCCTTCAACAAGCTCGCTTTCATCATAATAAGCTTCATCACGAACGGAATACCAACCGCTGTATTTGGAGAGATAGATATCTCCCGCTTCTTCCATACGTTTCCAAATCGCCTGAGACGCTTTGCAATGACGCTCTTCAGTCGTCCGGATGAAGTCGTCGTTGGAAAGCCCTAAAACCTTCACCATTTCTTGAAAGCGCGCAGAATTCTGATCAGCCATTTCGCGGGGTGTTTTCCCAGCTTTCCGCGCTGTCTGCTCCATCTTCAGGCCATGTTCATCAGTCCCGGTAACGAAATAGACGTTCTTACCGTCCATTCGGTGAAAACGGGCGATGGCGTCAGTCGCAATGGCCTCATAGGCATGGCCGATATGCGGAACGCCATTTGGATAGGAAATTGCTGTGGTGATATAGAATTTTTGCGTCATGGTTTTAGAGCTATCACATTTTCATTCTGATATCCGGCTTGTTTCATAGCTCGTCGATGGTTGCAAGGCTTCTATTATGCCTGCGTCTTGGCAATCTGCCCTAAATGGCTGAACAAGCTTAATATAACATAACGTGGCTCAAGGTTCAGGCCCCGCGCCTTCGCGAGTTCTTCAACAGACTCATCATAAAAGGCAAGCCAGCTCTGCACTGGTAATGCATCAACATCGCCCCCTCGAGACGCTAAGCGTATTTTTGCTTCAATCAGATGTGTCAAAATCAGAGAAAAGGTGGCAAAAGCGTCATCTTTTTTACGCTTTGAAATCGTATCAGCCAAAGCATGAACGCGGGACATTTCAATATTTGGCAGTTCATCAAAAAGGGCTTTGATCATCTGATAAATTTCTGCCCCGCCAGCACCCGCCAACTCGAGAGCCAAGCCCGGGCTACCCGATGCGAGCAGACTTAAATCACGCGCATCAGCAGGATCGATATCGGGCAAATGACGGCTTAACAGTGCATCTACCTCTGCATCACTTAAGGGGTGTAGTGCAAGGTGTCGGC
>JASFRS010000057.1:0-14085 GCA_050114795.1 Sphingomonadales bacterium | reverse complement strand
ATGATCAGAACAGACACCGCCGCCACTAGGCCGTAAGTCAAGGAGGGTTCAGGCCCATATAGCCACCAGGCTAGAAAGGCCAGCAGCGACACAGCGACCACTGCGGGAACAAAATATCCCGCCACATTATCGGCCAAACGCTGGATCGGTGCGCGACTGCGCTGCGCCTGAGCAACCTGCATTGCAATACGGGACAGGAGACTATCCGCCCCAACGGCTTCAGCGCGCAAAACAAAAGCGCCATTCTGATTAACAGTACCGCCAATAGCATGATCGCCTGCCGCTTTGGAAACGGGCATGGATTCCCCTGTAACCATGGATTCATCAACATCTCCGTGGCCGGAAAGAATAACGCCGTCCACAGGGACACGCCCACCAGGTTTGACGCGAAGCTCATCTCCGCTCTGAACATCATCCAGAGCGATTTCTTCCTCTTCCCCATTCGTCAACCGCAATGCTGTTTTGGGTGCCAGGTCAAGCAAGGCTTTCAAAGCCCCTGTAGTACGCGCTCTAGCCCGCAATTCCATAACCTGACCCAAGAGAACGAGAACAGTAATGACGCTAGCAGCTTCAAAATAGACAGCGACAAGGCCATGCTCATTTTTGAATTCAGGTGGGAATAATCCTGGTAATAGAACGGCGACTAATGAATAGCCAAAAGCAACTGCAACCCCCAGTGCAATCAAGGTAAACATATTCAGCGAACGCTGGCGAATGGAGTTAACGCCCCGTTCCAACACCGGATAACCAGCCCAAAGAACAACCGGCGCACTCAGAACCAGTTGCACCCATTGCGAGACCCCTGCGCTAAAAGGTAGTTTCAAACCAAAAACATGAGTGCCCATCTCCAAAACGAAAACGGGTAATGTAAAAATCAAACCAATCCAAAATCGCTTCTGAAAATCAACCAATTCTGGATTAGGCCCCTCATCTAAAAGCGGGTTTTCCGGCTCAAGCGCCATTCCACAAGACGGACAGGTACCAAAACCTTTTTGGCGAACACCGGGGCACATCGGACAGATATACCAAGCATCCGGATCCTGGAATGTCGGGACCTTCGCTTCGCCGTGTTCATGATGGTGACAACAGTGATGTTCGCTCATTTCAACCTCGCTTCATATACCCTATAGGGGTATATATTAAATAGAAGGCAGAATTGCAAGATGCTTCCCTCTTGTGTCAAGGCGAGACTTCCCCAATACTGCCGAAAACTATAATACGACTTCAAGGAACAGGATCCAAATGCCCCTACCCCAACAGTTTCAAGGCAAATTGCGTTTGCCTATTATTGCGTCTCCGATGTTTATCGTATCCGGCCCAGATCTGGTTATAGAAACCTGCAAATCAGGGGTTGTAGGGACGTTTCCATCCCTTAATGCACGTCCGATTTCTCAATATGAGGAATGGTTGAACCGCATTGAAAGTGAATTGAAAGCGGCACAAGAAACAGACCCGCAGGCCAAAATTGCCCCCTTCGGTGTGAATCAGATCGTCCATAAATCCAACAGCCGCTTGGCAGAAGACCTGGCCATTACTTATGCACATAAAGTGCCTTTGATCATCACATCAGTCGGTCATCCTGGCGATATTGCCGCTGAAGCCCATAAATACGGCGGGCTGGTCTTTCATGATGTAATTAATATGCGGCATGCGGAAAAAGCAATTGAGGCAGGTGTGGACGGCATTATCATGGTCTGCTCTGGTGCAGGTGGTCATGCCGGTGTTATGAACCCCTTCACCATCATCCCGCAATTGCGTGAGAGATTTGACGGCACAATCGTTTTAGCAGGCACAATTTCTGATGGCCGCAGCGTTCGGGCAGCGCAGGTCTTAGGTGCGGACATGGCTTATATGGGCACGCGCTTTATTGCGACCCAAGAAGCGAATGCGGACCTTGATTATAAGAAAATGCTGCTGGATGCGAATTCAGCGGACATTGTCTATACGAATAAAGTCTCCGGCATTAATGGCAATTTCATCCGCCAAAGTCTGGAAGCCGCCGGTGTGGATTTCACTGTTGAAGGAGCTGCTAAAGCCGTCAATATGGATCTGAGTTCCCGCGAGAAATATAAGCAGGAATCTGAAAGCAAAGCCTGGAAAGACGTCTGGTCCGCAGGCCAAGGTGTTGGGCAGATCACTGACATTCCGAAAACTTCGGAACTGATTACGCGTTTAGAAAAAGACTATCAAGACGCTGTAAACAATCCGGTTTTATAAATCTAGCTAAACGGGCAGTCATCCCCCTATACTATTCTTGAGGTCAACTTAAGGGAGATGGGCATGACTGTCTTTTTGCTTCTGCTTTCGGCTGCGGCATTTCTAACCGCGATCTTATTAATCACGTCCCAAGGTAAGAAAGGCCTTGGTGTAATATCTGCGCTTGGCGGTGTGGGTTTATTGCTTGCCGCCATGGTGGTCATCGTTCCTGCGGGCCATGTGGGCGTGAAAGTCCTTTTCGGTAAAGTTTCAAAGACGGAAATTGCCGAAGGTCTGCATTTGAAAAATCCCTTCACTATCGTGCAAAACTTGAGCATTCGCACGGAAACCTATTCCATGACCACGGCGGGCCAAGATTCAATTAGCGCCTTATCTGCTGACGGTTTGCAGATGCCCCTGGACGTGACGATTGCTTATCGATTGGTACCTGATGACGCCGCCTGGATGTACCGTAACATTGGCCCTAATTATGAAAGTAAAATTATTCGCACGGCCGCCCGTTCCGCAGTTCGCGAGGCAACCGCCCAATATAATGCGCAAGAAGCCTATGCTTTGAAACGAGAAGCATTGGCAACAACCATGGAAGAAGTTCTGGAACGCCGCGTCAACCGCATTTTAGGCCAGGCTGGACTGGCTGAAGGCGGATTTATCATCCAACAAGTACTGCTTCGAAATGTGGATCTACCCGCTCGTGTAGCCTCTGCCATTCAAGAGAAGCTAGCTGCAGAACAGGAAGCCCAGCGCATGGATTTTGTTCTCGATAAAGAACGTAAGGAAGCCGATCGCAAACGTATTGAAGCCCAAGGCGTGGCCGACTTCCAGAAAATCGTGCGTGAAGGCATTGATGACCAATTACTGCGCTGGCGTGGCATTGAAGCTACGCGGGAACTCGCTCAATCAGACAATGCGAAAATCATTGTTGTCGGAGGAAAAGACGGCCTGCCGCTGATCCTAAATACTCAACAATAACAACAGCTTTTCAGCCGCGTTTGGCTTCTTCAAGAAGCTGATCGCGGCTGAGACTAAACCCACTTTCAACCCACATGGCTTCAAGCCTGCGCAAACAGGCCCCGACATCAGGCCCTTCTGCAAGCTTATGATTCAAAATATCCCGCCCATTTACTGGCAAACGCGGTGGATGCCATGTCCGCGCCAAGTCAATTTGCGGACCCAGATTTTCCCCAATGCGGCCTGACAAAAACAGCCGATCACAAAAAACTTCAGCCCCCAGATAATAAAGCGCAGCCTTGCTTTGCTTTTCATCCATATCCGGTGAGACTGTTATGTCTCCATCCACCATGGCCTTGGCGCGTTTAATATCCTTGTTTGACAGTTTCAGGCGCTTGCAAACATCCCACACCGTATTGATATCGGCCGGAAGCAATGCCACCGTTCGTCTCAAGGGGTCTGCCAAGCCAAATGCACGCTCTAGCGCCACCAAGTGTTTTAAAGCCTCAAGATGGCGCTCTTCAGGAACCACGCCTTCCAAAATGCCATTTTTCAACATCAGTTCGAATACAGGGATAGGGTCATGCGCGGACAAAAGCCGGAATAATTCATCACGGATCCGTTCTCGGCTTAAACCTTTAAGACTTAATCGCCGTTCAATACAGGCTTTCAGACCTTCTTCATCGGGCGCGCCTTTGCCATAGGTCGCATGAAAACGGAAAAACCTTAATATGCGCAGAGCGTCTTCCTGAATACGCTCTAAAGGCTCACCGATGAAACGGACATGACCACTTCTGGCATCCTCCACACCATTGAAATAATCATAAACCGCGCCGTCTTCATCGGCATAAAGGGCGTTCATCGTAAAATCACGACGCGCTGCATCTGCCTGCCAATCCTGTGTGAAGGCAACCTTTGCGCGCCTGCCATCTGTTTCCACATCATGGCGTAAGGTTGTGATTTCATAAGCATGGCCACGGCAAACCGCCGTCACGGTGCCATGGTCAATACCTGTCGGGATGGCCTTGATATGTGCGACCTTTAATCGTTCCATCACAGATTCAGGTGGCAAGGGCGTTGCAATATCCACATCTTTGATTGAACGGCCTAATACGGCATCTCGAACAACACCACCGACATAGAGCGCTTCCCCACCATCATTTTTTAAAGCGGACATCACCTCATCCGCCCCAGCCAATTGATGCCAGGGGCAATGGTCCAGCTTGATTTTGGGCGCGTCGCTCAATTTTTATCATCCGTCTGATCGCTTGCCTTACCCGTTTCCGGATCAACGAAATGGCCGGGAACAACCTCGCCCTGTTCATTGACATAAGGTGCGACATAGAGAGCATCTCTATCGCCGACGTCATCAGAAATACCAAGCCAAGCTATGATTAGAATTCCAATGATGGCCGCCCCCATTAAAGCTGCGATTTTATAATCAAGCGCGGCCAGGTCTTCACCACGGTCCCGCGCGCGTTTGCGTGCCCAAATCCACAAAAGGAATAAAAGCAGAGGTAAAAGAAGCACTATAATGCGTAGAAAAATCACAAACCCACCCCTTTTTTAGCCCTATCAATAGCGCTTTAACGCTTCACTTAAATTTACAAGCATCGCTGCTGTCGCGCCCCAAATATAATAACCCTGATAGGGCATGGCATAGAAATGCCTACGAATCCCACGAAATTCTTTTGAATGCGTTTCAACATTGCCCGGGTTCAAAAGAAAAGGAAGCGGAACTTCAAAAACATCGGCAACTTCATCCGGATTTGGCGTGATACTGTGAGCCGGGTCCAAAAACCCGACAACAGGCGTAATTACATAACCCGTTCCCGTGCGATATTCATCAAGCTGTCCGATGATTTCAACTTGGTTAGGTGCAACACCAACCTCTTCATGAGTTTCGCGCAAGGCAGCCGCTATCGGGTCCACATCGCTCTCATCAATACGCCCGCCGGGGAAGGCGATCTGTCCGGCATGGGTCGACAAAGCATGGGTACGCTGTGTGAGCAAGACTGACAAATGGGCGCTGCGTTCGACCAAAGGCACGAGAACCGCGGCGGGTTTTGGTTCTTTTAAAGGGGAGATAAGGTCGCGCCATTCGGGGTTCAAATCTTCATCTGAGCGATAGGAGCTAGGCGTCCATTGCTCCAGGCTGCTTATAACCTCTGTTTTACTGCGATTAAACTTGGCTTCATCATTCATTATAATCGACCCAGTTCGAAAAATCGGCCACTGCTCCAAACACCAAAAACATTTGGATTATCTTTGTTTACAGCGCGTTCTACGAGTTCATAATAAAGTGCGCGCGTGACCAATGCATCAATGTGACCGCGCACGCGTATATAGGGCCTTGGTGTGTCATTTTCTTTCCCCGTTTCCACCCACAATGGATGATCCACATCTATAATCACTTGGTCATTTACATTAGTGCGCATGATGATGACCTGATCACGGCCCGCCCCTTGCATAGCCATTTCAACCGCCAAAAGCGGCGCATCTTCGACATCCAGCCAGATTTTTTCAACGGGCGTGACCAGGGCATAACGCCCGTCCTCTTCACGCCGCAGTACAGAGGAAAATAATTTTACCAGAGCTGCCCTTTGGATTGGACTACCCTGATAAAACCACTGGCCGGACACATCTATTTTCATGCCGATATCACGTTCAACCTCTGGCGACCACTTTTCAACAGGCGGATAGCTTGCGCCACGCGCCTGTTCAATCAGGCTTTCAAGCCGCCCTAAAGACGCATCATCGCCTGCTTCACCACATTTGGTCGCGTCTGTTGACTGTGTCATCGACTTTTCCCTCGCCACTTCCATCCACATTTATATAGTGAGTAATGAGAAAAGTGCACAGCTTTGAAAAAGGTTAGAGCTTATGACGGACATTGAAAGCCCATCCCAGCCTCCCATTGTGGAAGAGGCTGATGCAGTTGTTAAAAGGCTCTCCCAAGTCAAAAAAGAGATTAATCGGGTTATCTATGGCCAGGACAAAGTCGTGGAACTTAGCCTTGTCACACTGCTAGCCGGGGGGCATGGGCTGCTTGTTGGTTTGCCGGGCCTTGCAAAAACTCTGCTTGTAAAAACGCTAGGAACGGTGCTTGCGCTTGATAACAACCGCATTCAATTCACGCCGGATTTATTGCCTGCGGACATCTTGGGTTCTGAAGTTTTAGAAGAAGATGACAGCGGGAAACGCCATTTTCGCTTTATCAAAGGGCCTATCTTTACTCAGCTTCTGATGGCTGATGAAATCAACCGGGCAAGCCCACGGACGCAGTCCGCACTTTTGCAGGCAATGCAGGAACATCATGTGACGGTGGCGGGGAATCGCCATGACATGGCAACGCCTTTTCATGTGCTTGCGACTCAAAACCCGATTGAACAGGAAGGCACCTACCCTCTTCCAGAGGCCCAATTAGACCGCTTTTTACTTCAAATAGACGTCACCTATCCCGACCGCGATGCGGAACGCGAAATGATGATTGCTACCACCGGTGCAGAAGACAAAGAGGCACAACGGGTTTTGGAACGCGGCGAGCTTAGAACCTTTCAAAGCCTTGTTCGCCATGTTCCAGTCGGGGAAGCCGTCGTTGACGCGGCATTAGACCTGGTTCGTTCAGCCCGGCCCACAAGCGATGATGATGACCGTATTTTATGGGGTGCCGGACCACGTGCGGCGCAAGCCCTGATGCTGACAGCCCGCGCTCGCGCCTTGCTTGATGGGCGCTTATCGCCTTCGATTGAAGATATTCATTATCTCGCGCCCGCGGTTTTAAAACACCGTATGGCTTTGAGTTTCAGCGCCCGCGCGCAAGGCCTGACAATCGATAACATTATCGCCGAACTCATTGCTCCATTGGACTGACCATGACGGCCGCTGCCAACATAGAGGGTGCCGACACGCTTCTCCACAGGGCTGAGAAAGAAGCAGCTTATATCTTGGCTATGACAGCAGGGCGAAGCCATCGCTTAAGCCATATTCGCGGCTCTCATGGACGAAGACGAGCCGGCGAAGGTGACAGTTTCTGGCAATTCAGGAATTATATGCCTGGCGACACAGCGCAACAGATTGACTGGCGTCGTTCTGCGCGTTCAACAGGACTTTATGTGCGGCAACAGGAATGGGAAACGGCCCAAAACCTCTATTTTTGGGTTGATAGCTCGGCATCCATGAAATTTGCTTCCCATTCACGCTATCCAAGCAAATATGAGCGCGCTCAACTGCTTGCCATGAGCTTGGCTGTGTTATTCTCTCAAGCAGGAGAACGTATCGGCCTGCTTTCAAACACTGCGCATCCGCCCCGCTCGGGCCGTTACGGTCTACGTCTTATGGCGCAGGACTTAGAGAATGCCAGCACGACGCCGCAACATGGTACTTCATATTTAAACCATGGCAGCCATGTCGTTTTCATTTCCGATTTTCTCGATGAGCAAGAACAATTGAAAAGACTGTTTGCCCCAGTGCAAGCACAGGGGTGTCGTGCGCACCTCATCCAAGTCATTGACCCCAGCGAAGAGGATTTTCCCTATAAGGGGCGCATAAGATTTGAAGGTATGGAGGGCGAGTTACCCGAAGTTTTGGAGCGCGCCGAAGATTTGCGCATACCCTATACCAGGCGCTTTACCGCCCATCAGGCAGCGCTACGTGACTTTGCCACCCATCAGGGATGGAGTTTCACCACCCATCGCAGTGACCACGGCTTAACAAGCTGTTTGTTATCAACGATGCTACTGATCGCTGAACAGGATTGGAGGGCATAATGCTACAGCTTGGCTCGCTTGCCTTCGCCAATCCTTGGCTGCTTATGGCACTAATCAGCTTGCCTGCAATTTGGCTGCTCATCAGAGCCATACCACCGGTGCCAAAAAACCAGCTTTTCCCGGCCATTCGACTACTTAGAAATCTTGAGGATGTTGAGCCACCGACAGCCTCAACACCATGGTGGCTTTTATTGCTTCGTTTGCTTATTGCCGCTTTGATCATTTTGGCTTTGGCTGAGCCTATCTTTAATCCAAAGAAGCCACTACCTGGTACCGGCCCTATTGCGCTTATTATGGACCAAAGCTGGACAGCAGCAAATCAATGGAACAAAGCGCAGGATGCCGCGCTTGAATTGACTGAAGAAGCCGAACGTCAAGACAGAACAGTGCTTCTTCTTCCCACCGCAGCACCGGCAGGCGGATGGCGTGAAGGGGATGAAAATCAATTTCTATCGCCCCTTCCAGCCCGCGAAGCCGCGAGCCGTTTGCGTGCTGCCGAGCCGCACCCCTGGCCATCAGATTTGGCAACTCTAGAGACCTGGCTGCCAAGCCTGGAATTAAACGAAACAAGCTTTTTTTGGGTCAGTGATGGGCTAAGCCATAAAAATCAGGATGCCGTTCTAGATCTACTTGAACGATCCGAGAAAGTCACATTTTTGAAGCTTAAAAACGAGAGTATCGCATTCCGCCAGGTCGCCCTCAATGGGCTTGATTTCGACCTTTCGCTTGTCAGAGCGGATGCGAGTCAGACAGTCAAAATAACTGTAGATGCGCTCCGCCAGGATGGGCGTCTTCTTGGCCAAACAGAATTAAGTTTCCGTGCCGGACAAACAGGCGCGCAGGGTCGGCTTGTCCTGCCTCCTAATGTACGCTCCCAGGTTGCCCGACTTGAGATAACCGGGCAAGATCATGCAGGTGCCGTCTATCTTCTTGATGCTTCATCATCGCGGCCATTAGTCGGATTGATTGATACAGATACCGCTGAACTTCGGCAGCCCCTAAGATCCGCGCGGTTTTATTTAAGTCGCGCGCTCTCCCCTTATAGCGCTTTGCGTGAAGGAAATATTTCTGAACTTTTGGATCAAAATGTCTCCATCTTGATCTTAAGTGACAGTGGTAGACTAACTGATGAAGACGAAAGTCAGATTTTAGCATGGGTAGAAAACGGCGGCGTCTTCCTTCGCTTTGCAGGCCCCAAATTGGCAAGTGAAGACCCTATCAATAGAGATAGTGACCCCCTACTTCCCGTCACTTTAAGACTTGGAGAGCGCGCGGTTGGAGGAGCCTTATCTTGGTCCAGCCCACAAAAATTGGGGCCCTTCTCCGAACAAGGGCCTTTTTATAACTTAACGCCCTCAGACGAAGTCACAGTTACACGGCAGGTATTAGCCCAGCCAAGCCTTGATCTTAGCAATAAGACCTGGGCACGCCTCGAAGACGATACACCATTGGTGACAGCAAAATCACAAGGCTTAGGGCGCATCATTCTCGTGCATACGACGGCCACGCCTGATTGGTCCAATCTCGCATTATCGGGAACATTCGTTGACATGTTACGCCAAATTCTACCTTTGGCTCAGACGAAAGCTGTACCAGTGGAAAAAGGATCAGGGCTTTTAAAAGCGGAACGACATCTGGACGGTTTTGGGCGGTTACGGGCGCCGCAGGATATAGCTGGGCGTATTGACGCTAAAGGCTCTATTCCCCCGGCAAGTGCCCGCCACCCTGCAGGCTATTATGGTTCCGGCGCTTATAATCTGGCATTGAATTTAACCGGCATCAAAGGTCCTATTGACCCACGCTTTGAGTTCACAGCGCTTGGTGCGCGTGCTCTTAATTTACCCCAACGCGATATGAATTCTACGTCAGAGCGACCACTTACCGCCCCGCTGTTTCTCATCGCATTAATTTTATTGGCGCTTGACCTTCTCGTCTCTCTTGGACTGCGCGGACATTTAAAACCCGCCTTAAGCGTTATGGCATTGTTTCTCATCCTTCAGCCGGTGGAAGGTAGAGCTTTTCAATCAACCGAGATTGCCGACGGTGCATCCTCGGTTCAATTGGCTTGCGTTGAAAGTGGCCGCGCTCGAATTGATCGTATATGCATGGAGGGCTTAACCGGCCTGTCCTTGACTTTGAGGCGACGCACATCCGTATGGCCCGGTGATCCTGTCCTAGTCAGGCCTGACAATCCTAATCTAGGACTTTATCCAGTATTATATTGGCCAGTACTGGAAGACGCGGCCCCACTAAGTGATGCGGCTGTATCCAATATCTCTCAATATATGCAACGCTCGGGCCTAGTGGTTTTCGATACAGGCGTGGGCATTACTTCCAATCGTGCCCTCCCACAGGATAGCGCTGAAATTCGCGCAGCGCTTACGGGATTAGTGGGACGATTGAACTTACCTCCACTTGAAATTTTGAACGATCAACATGTTTTATCTCACAGCTTTTATATTCTAGATCGTTTTCCAGGACGCCTGGTTGGGCGGCAAACATGGGTTGAAGCCGGCACCCGCGGGGACAGCGGGCGCGTTTCAACAGTGATCATCGGCGGTAATGACTGGGTCAGTCAATGGAGCCTTGATCGCTCAAACCTGAATACAACACCTGATTTTTCAGGCGGACGGCAAAGGGAGTTAGCGACCCGCTTTGGCGTGAATACCGTAATATATGCCTTAACCGGCACCTATAAATCGGATCAAGTTCACCTGCCTGCGCTTATTGAACGGGTAGGACGCTAATATGATCATAGGCTTAGACAGTATTCAATTTTCGCCTCTTCTACCACTTTGGGCGATTATTGCTATGGCACTGCTTTTAAGTGTGCCTCTAGTATTAAGCCCAAAGGCCGTTATTCGCGGGCGATTTGTGCGTCTCTTGCTTGTTGCTGTGATCGCCTTGGTCTTGTTGCGCCCAGTCATCGTGCAGACTGAACGCGAGGAAGATGAAAATATCGCTCTGATGCTCATTGACGAAAGTGGCAGCCAACAATTGAGCGGGCGTATAAAAACTGCACGTGCCGCCGCGGAGGCCCTTGATATACCAGAAAATATCCGCTGGGAAAAAATTGTCATTCGCGACAATGAAGATACCGACTCAAATCAAGAGGGAACGGCCCTTTTCACAGCATTGAATGAAGCCTTAAGCCAAATTTCAACAGCACATCTCGCTGGCGTTGTCATCATTAGTGACGGCATTATTCATGATGAAAATGCGAAGGGGACTCTGGATAAGCTTGAAGCACCCATCCATAGCCTATTAACCGGCGATCCCGACTTAAGAGACCGGCGGTTGGTAGTTGAACAAGCGCCACAATTCGGCCTTGTAGGCAAGACCGTCGATGTCCAAATACGGGTTGATGATGGCCCAGGCCAGCGTGGTGAAGCAGTAACTTTGCGCTATCGCCTGAATAACGGCCCGGAAATAGAAACCATTGCCCGCACGGGCCGGTCAGAAACGATACGCATTCGCCCGGAATATCGAGGCCAGAACATCCTGCATCTATCGGTAGGCGCATTAGCAAATGAAGTAAGTACGGATAACAACCAAGCTATTTTATCGATTTCAGGTGTTAGGGATCGTTTGCGCGTCGTATTGATTTCAGGTGAGCCTTATCAGGGTGAACGGGCGTGGCGCGCAACTTTAAAGTCCGATCCAGCCGTCGATCTGGTTCATTTTACTATCCTGCGTCTGCCAAGCAGTCAGGATTTTACACCTGTCCAGGAATTATCGCTTATTCCTTTCCCATCTCAGCAGCTTTTTGAAGAAAAGCTTTATGACTTTGATCTTGTTATTTTTGACCGCTACACATTGCGCGGCGTGTTGCAAACTCGCTATCTCGCCAATCTTACATCCTATGTGAAGGCAGGTGGTGCTGTTTTAGTCTCTGTTGGCCCTGAATTTTCACAAGCATTAAGTCTGGCCAACACCCCACTGGCTGAAATCCTACCCGCCCAGCCAACCGGCTATGTCATTGATCAGCGTTTTCGCCCAAGCCTCACAGACACAGGCAAAAAACACCCAGTAACTGCAACCTTACCCCGCCTTTGGGGTGTGAACAGACAATGGGGTAATTGGGAACGCATGGTGGATGCGCAGATATTGAGTGGGCAAAACCTGATGTCAGGCCCTGGTGGACGGCCCCTCCTGCTTTTGGATCGCGTTGGTGAAGGTCGTATTGCCTTACTGCTCTCTGATCAAAGCTGGTTATGGGGTAAGAATATTGATGGTGGCGGGCCCCAAGCGGAAATGGTCCGACGATTAGCACATTGGTTAATGAAAGAACCAGACCTTGAGGAAGAGGCCTTAAAGGCTCAGGCGCAAGGCCGAACTATTTCAATCACCAGGCAAAGCCTGGAGCAAACAGGCGGCATCGTTCAACTCACTGATCCATATGGCAACACGCAAGATGTGCCCTTGACGGCTGGGGAAGAAGGTAAAAACACCGCAACCTTGGAGGTGGAACATCACGGCCTATATCGGGTAAGTGATGGAGAGTTGCAGGCTTTTGTCGCCACAGGCGCATTAAACAACCTGGAATTCAGCGAATTAAGGGCCAAAAGCGATATTTTGGAACCCCTGAGCAAAGCCACAGGCGGCGGCACTTTCTGGCTGAAAGATGGCATGCCTAGCCTAAGGCTCGTCGGCAAAGATGCGACAAAAGCCGGTCGACGCTGGCTTGGTTTACAACAGAATGACGCAGGCCGCGTTTTACGCGTAAGAGAGATTCAAATGATTCCGCCCTGGCTTGCCCTGCTGCTCATCCTGGCCACCCTCGCCCTCAGTTGGTACCGGGAAAGCCGGTGACAATAATCCGGAGAACGGGAGCATAGATCCAGGCGTAATTTGCCGGTGCAATAGGCGTTTTGGATCATATGGCCCTGGCAATGATAACCCTTGAGTATGACGTGATGAAAAACCAAGGCGATTATAATAATCAGCATCCCCGACTAGTAAAATATGCACATGGCCTTTTAAAGACGCGACAGCCAAGCTGGTTTCAATCAATGCCCTGCCCAGCCCTTTACCCTGCGCATCCGGATGCACCGCAATAGGTCCCAGCAATAGGGCCTGTGTTTTTAGACAAGGGGATTCAATGGCAATTGGCCAATATTGAATGCTGGCCAACAATTTCCCGTCTTTTTCAGCGACAAACCATAAGTCTTCTAACTGCGCCTGCCCTTCCCTTAACTTATAAGCCGTTTTGCGTTTACGGTCCGCACCGAAACACTGGTCCAGTAAGGGCTCCAATTGCGATGAATAAATGGACTGCCCGTTTTTTATGACAGCCGGCTGCGCTAGGCTTAAGGCGGGAAGAGACATGATACTAACCTTGACATATAGGGTGAAAAGACACGGGTTCGGTTCTTTTCAGCATCGTCGAATATTAAAAGCCACAGGCATGGAACATCTTCCCTTGCGGTTGATTCAGAATTAGATACGGATAGTTTTTAATTTTTCAAGATTTTATTTTGTTACGGGTGAATAAATTTTAGAGGATCGATCGCCGTTGCAAAACCATATTCATTAAGGCTAGCCTGGGGAAGCTTATCTCAGTACTTGGAAGGATGACATATGAAGCTCTATGATATGAAGCATGCCCCTAATCCCAAACGGGTCCGCATGTTTTTAGCGGAAAAGGGTGTGGAAATAGAGCGTATACCGATTGATATTCCATCAGGTGAAAATCTGAAACCGGAGTATTTAAAGATTAATCCCCGCGGTCTGGTCCCAGCGCTGGTTTTAGACGACGGCACAGTCATTGGCGAATCCGTCGCCATTTGTCGCTATCTTGAAGAGCTTTATCCAGACCCGCCTTTGATGGGTATGGATGCAAAAGATAAGGCGATCGTTGAAGACTGGCAAAGACAAATGGAATTCGACGGCCTGATGAGCTTTGCCTGGGTGTTTCGAAACACCAGCCCTGTCTTTGAAAACCGGGCGCTTCCTGGTGCCGACGGTAACCTACCACAATCCACAGAAATGGCTGAAATCGGCCGTAAACGTGCTATGTCATTTTTTGAAAAATTGGACCAGCGGTTGGGTGAAAGTCCTTTTGTCGCCGGAGAGCATTTTACCATTGCCGATATCACCGCCTATATGGCCTTAATGATGGGGAAATGGGTTAAAATTCCAGTGCCTGAAA
>JASFRS010000056.1:0-14129 GCA_050114795.1 Sphingomonadales bacterium | reverse complement strand
ACAATATAAGGTGCGCCCGCTTTTTGCGCGACTTCGCTAACCCATTGATCGCTTTCGGCATCTGGGCCGATTAGAACGGGCTTTTCAATATTGTCCTTGATCCACTCTGCGATAGCGTCGGCGGCATGAATAACTTTTGTTGGAATGCTGTAAATTTCTCTTAGAGATTTGTGTCGGTGCAGATGCGGGTCGACGGTTATGAGGCTGTCAAAATATTCTGATATGAAGGCGGCGAAGATATTGGAGGTTATGGCTTCCCCTTCGTGGAAGCGTTTGTCCTGGCGCATATAGCCGAGATAAGGCGCGACCAACCCCACGGATTTTGCCCCAAGTTCTTTCGCTGTCCGTGCAAAAAACATGAGGCTCATGGCTTTTTCATCGGGGCGGTCAAGGGAGCATAAAAGGACAATATCCTGGCCTTTAACGTCACTTTCCAGGCGAACGAGGCTTTCACCATCGGGGAAGTGGTGGATATCCAGTTTCCCTAATTCGTAACCAGCCTTGCTTATCAGCGTTTCAGCCAGTTGTTCATTGCCCGGATAGGCGAATAATAACGCCATCTCATAGCTCCGCGATTTCTATGATATCGTCCTGCGTTTCAAGGTAATTCAACGCATAATCAAGCTCACCGGGCGAGTCCGCATGAACAGTGAAAAGCCTTTGGCCTATTTCAATTTTTGTACCGACAGGGGCATGGAGATCAACACCCGCCACTTTATCCATGGGCGCACCGGCAAGTTTGGCAACACGGGCAATGCGACGGTTGTCTATGGCTGCCACTTGCCCGCCTTTTGACGCTTCAATGACATGGGTGTATTTGGCGGTGGGAATGTCTCTCATTCCGCCTTGTGCCTCGCAAATCGCTTGAAATTTTGCCCAGGCCTTGCCGTTATTTAAGAGCTCCATGGCATATCCTCGCCCATGCCCGCTTTTGACCTTTTTTGAAAATTCGAGAATATGCCCGGCCAGATCAAGAGAGCGCTCACGTAAGTCTTGTGGTGCGTCTTCATCATTTTGCAAAACAGAGACAATATCACGCGCTTCCAGCGCTGGGCCGATGCCACGTCCAACCGGCTGAGTGCCATCGCTGGTTTGAACACGTACGCCAATGCCCAGGCTTGTACCGGTTTGTTCTAAATAGCGTTCCAGCCTTTCAGCCATTTCCATGCTGCGCACTTTGGCCGTAGGGCCAACCGGCATATCAATCAGGACATACGACGACCCGGCCGCAATTTTCTTCGATAAGACAGAGGCAACAAGCTGTCCTTCGGTATCGAGATCAAGAGCCTTTTCAACGCGTATCAACAGATCATCAGCGGGGCTTAAAGATATTGCACCGCCCCAAATGACGCAGCCCCCTTCCTGCTCCACCACCCGTCGCATGGCTTTTATACCCAAATCAACAGGCGCCAGCACTTCCATCGTGTCGGCTGTTCCTGCCGGTGAGGTAATGGCGCGAGATGACGTTTTTGGCATAGTCAGGCCAAATGCCGTCACAATAGCCACGACAATCGGCGTTGTGCGGTTTCCCGGTAAGCCGCCGACGCAATGTTTGTCCACGACCAGTTCTTTACCCCAATCGAGCCTTTCACCGCTATCAACCATGGCGCTGGTTAGGAAAACGATCTCCTTCTCGCTTAATCGCCCCCCCGCACAGGCGGTCAGAAAAGACGAAATTTGAATATCCGAATATTGTCCGGCGACAATATCATTGACGATCATGCTGAGTTGGTCAGCTTCTAAAGCATTGCCGTAAACTTTAGAGCGTACATGACTAAGAGAATGGATCAGTGGCACATGCGAGACATGAATTTTGTCGCCTTGTTTTGCGCCCAGCTTATGCCAGGCATATTCGGACAAAGAGGCTTCACCGGCCTGCAGGCTGCCGTTATGAATGATGTTCAATGTCGTGGGTAAAGATTTGTCGCCCAAGGTTACTAGCACGCGCGCTTGAACTTCAAAGCCTTCAGCCCGACACACATGACAATCATGCCGCATATAAAGAACAGCTTCTTTATATGTATCAATGCCAAGGCGCCGCAATCTCAGTATAGGTTTGGGCCGGTCGATCATAGCTCTTCCTCATGCAGATATTCCGGCACGATGGCGTTCCAGCCAAATCTTTCCTCTATTTTATGTCGCATGCTCTGTGCGGCTGTTGGCTCGCCATGGGTGACAAAAACCTTGCGTGGTGGACTATTGAAATTTTCCATCCAGCTCAGAATTTCCTGATAATCCGCATGGGCCGATAAATTATCCAGTTTTTCAAGCTGCGCTCGAACCGGCCACTTTTGGCCGTGAATTTTTACTTCGCTTTCCCCGTGTGCTAGACGATCCCCGCGTGTTCCTGCAGCTTGAAAACCCACCAACAAAATCGTGTTTCGTGGATCGCCAAGATAATGCTTCAGGTGATGGAGAACCCGCCCGCCCGTTGCCATGCCGCTGGCGGAGATGATGATTTTCGGCATGTTGTTATTCGTGTAAATAGCCTTGGATTGATCGACGGTCCGGGTATATTCCGCCACATTACAGACATTCATACATAGGTCTTGCGGCATGCGATGGTCATTCATGTGTTTGCACAGCAATTCCGAGGCGTTAATCGCCATTGGGCTATCAAGAAAAATAGGAAGATTACCTGGAATGCGTCCTTCATTCTTCAATTTGTAAAGATAATACATGATGGCTTGCGCCCGCCCGACGGCAAAGGATGGAATGACCAGCGTGCCGCCGCGCGTTATCGTTTCCTGCACGATGCGCTCTATATCATCCGTTGGGTCGTTTTTATCGTGCAAGCGGTCGCCATAGGTGGATTCTACGACGAGATAATCAGCATCCTGTATTTTTGCCGGATCTTTCATGACGGGGTCATTCATCCGGCCAATATCACCGGAAAACAGGATGGAAGTCCCATCACTGTGATTGATGCGGACGAAAGATGCGCCAAGAATATGCCCAGCGCGGTGCAGGGTAAATTCAAGATCGTCCGTTAACCTGTATGGCTGGCCGAATTCGACTGGTTTGAAATAGTCGAGCGCATCACGGGCTTCCTCTTCCGTGTAAAGTGGTAGGGCCGGTTTGTGTTTCGTGTAGCCGTAACGGTTAGCGCGTGCCGCATCTTCTTCCTGGATATGGCCACTATCGGGGAGCAGAATCTTGCACAAATCAAAAGTGGCTTCAGAGCAATAGATCGGCCCTTCAAACCCAGCCTTAACAAGTCTGGGTATATAACCGCTATGATCTAAATGAGCGTGGGTTAGAAGTATCGCACCTATGCCAGCCGGGTTTACTGGTAGCCCCTTCCAGTTGCGCAGACGCAATTCTTTCAAGCCCTGAAACAGACCACAGTCGATCATGACCTTCTTTCCGTTATCCTCAAGAAGATATTTAGATCCCGTAACCGTGCCTGTCGCACCCAAAAATGTAAGTTTCATGTCTCCTCCCGCTAAATAAGTGCAGGTGATCTCAGAATATTGTTACCCTTTTTCCTCAACAGAAAAACGAAATAAATTCATAAGCCTGGAAAGTGCCTATCATAACAGGAAATGATGTATTGTGTCTTCGGCGGAAAACACGCGGGCCTATTGTGTGGGCGTAAAGCGATTATATCACTTGCCCGGCTGAAGATCATAAAATGTGTTTTATCTCCAGGGCCTTATACATGACAGCACGCAGTTGTAACATATGCGGCCTAGGCGTTTTCGCGTTTAATCAGGACTGATCTACTGATGAATTTCTTTGCGCTTAATGCTGTCACTTTCAATCAACGTTTTGATAAGAGGTCGGTTCAAAACGCGTTCCTGATAAGCTTGAAGATTGGGGTAGGCCGATGCATCCAGACGTGCATTATCAGACAACACAAAGAACCAACTTAGATAAGCGTCTGCTGCGGTAAAACTTTCGCCAAGAAGATAATGCTTATCCGCAAGATGATGGTCTAGGAGGGCAAACCGTTGTGGAGCAAGCTCTCTGATACGGTCTTTAACTGCCTCTGTCGCCTCATCATAAAAGACAATCCGAAAAATCTGTTTATGAAGCTCAGTTGCGCAAAAGCCAAGCCAACGGATCATTTGAAAATATCTTGGATCATCGGCTTCAATTTTAAAGTCAATATTTTTAGATTGCGATTGGATCCATAATATAGTCGTGGCAGTTTCGGTGAGTAACTCTCCATTTTCAAGTCTCAACACAGAAACCTGACCTAGAGGATTGACGTCATAGAGTGAGCCTCCAGATAAGAGTTCTTTCGTACGTAAATTGAGATATTCCAAATGAAGGGGGACACCCGCTTCAGCGGCTGCAATCCGGGCGGCAAGAGAGCAGGCAAGGGGGGCGTGATATAATGTGGCTGGCACTATGTGTCCTCTATTTTAGCCTCTTTTACTCACATGTTTTAATGTTTTTCAAACTCCAGATGCAACAGACAAGCTTACCCCTAGTCGATATTTATTGATCCTTGTGCCGGGGCGCTTTGTTCAAAAGTAATCCCAGGGCTATGCCGATAAGGAGGACGATAATAACTAAAACGGCCCTTGGCACTCTGATGCTCCAGGCCAAAAAATTCACTTCAACGATCGCTAAATTCTGCATTAGAAAAATAAAAACGATCGCGGCAAGCAAAAGAGAAAAAATCTTCCTTGGCGTCCAGATAGATTTTTTCTCATCTATATGATGTTCGTTATTTGGTTCTGTCATCTTTTGATCCCCCTAGAATCAATAATCCCAAGACCACCGGATAGAGAGATTGTTATCTTGATCAAGTGTCCGCCGGGTAACAAGAGAAAGGTTGGGGGTCAGGCTAACCTCGATAGAAGTTGCAGATTCCCCAGTGGTTGGGGCTGTTGTCACTTCAATGTAAACATTATCGCTTAGATATTTGCCGCCAGTGATGGTCGTTCCGTATTCGCGGCCATTTGCACTATCGACAGAGAAGCGATCCAAGCCAAGCGCACGACGCACACCCCCAACTAACCCTGGCCCACCTCCATTTGTGAGAGAGTGTATGGCTGTGGCGAGCTGTACGGCTTCAATCGCAGATAACTCTGCTACGGATGTACCAAAGAGAATACGTGACAAAACTTCGTCCTGAGGCAGACTTGGGCTGGAGTTGACTTCTAGAACAGGCCGGGAAGCTCGGCCTGAGATGCGCAATATTGCCGTCAAGTCGATCAATTGATATTCGGCAGTAATGTCAATGAGGGGGTCATTACTGCGATCCCCAGGGAAAGTTAATGTTCCAGATGATAGTTGAAACTGTTTGCCGGAAAACTCAAAAAATCCTCGGATAAGGGAAGCTGTGCCGCTAACAATTGGTTCATCCGATGTGCCCGATATCATTAAATCGGCGTCCCATTCTGAATCCAGTCCATAGCTTTGAATAAATAGCCTTCCAGGTGCTGTAAAATTTAGATCAAGGACTACGGGTCCGATATGTTTGCCCTTGGCTTCAGGCGGCGATATTTCTTCGCCTTCTAAATTGATCTCCCGAACATCAAGCTCAACAATAGTCGGCGCGCCCTGCGTGATCGCGCCGACATGTGCTTGTTCAACTGTGATATCGCCAACTAAGTTGGTCCCTTCCGCATTTTTCTGAAAACTAAGTTTTGATGACGCTGTAACATCAAGCCGTGGTTTTCGAATGATGTGCGTGCTGGAAAGGTCGAGATCTGCGCGCGCATCGAAGCTGAGGTCAGGATGAAGTTCGGCGTTTGCTGTTGCAGCAATTTCTCCATTAGCACCGTCTCTTGCAGTCAATTGATCAACGGTTAAACGGCGGTCCTTGATGGTTGCGGCTAAATCAATATTCGTTGCAACAAAACCGACCTGCAAATTCTCATACCGGCCCTCGGTCATTCGTATTTTACCGTCAATATCGGGGTCGCTATATGTTCCCTTGATTGTAAGATCTGTATCTAAATTTCCACTGAGATCATGATTGATAAGGCCCAAAATTGGCCAGACCGGCGAAATATCCCCTTGCCAAGCGACTTCGGCTTTCATGTTCCGATCTTCTGGGAAAAGGATGTGATTGGAAGCAAAGTCAAACGAAACTGGTAGGTCTGCAAAGAAACGCCCGTTTGGAAGATCGCCTAATTGTGCACGTCCGGACAGCGAAACATTTGTTTCATTTACTTGGCCCTTTACTGAGATTTCAAGCGCTTGATCTAGCTCTATGGTTTGAAATCCATGTTCAATGTTTGAGAGTGTGAAGCCAAATGCTCCATCGACTAAATCAGGTGTTGCCTTGAGCTTGAATTGACCTGAAAGACGTCCGGTTATGGGGAGTTCTGGAACGAAAGTCGTTATAGGCTTGATATCTATGTTTTTTACGTCCAATGCGGCAATCAGGTGGTTTTTGTTGGAAGACATTGATGCCCCAAACATCCCATCTCCATATTCAAGTTGGAAGGGGCGCAGAGTAAAATCTCGTCCATCAATAAGGGCTTCGATAGGGGCGACAGTGTGAATGGGTGCCTCGTCAATGACACCCTCAATACTAAGTATGACCTTCCGAAGATTCTTTTCCAATGCCTCTGAATGTCCGTTGAGAGTGAGTGTATAAGCCATGAGATCACGGCCGCGAAGATGAGCTGTATAATCTATACGTCCATGCTCTTGATTGAGGTCCAGATCAATTTGATCGGCTTGTAAGCGCGGATGCGTCACGTCGGATAATACAGCCTTCAGAGCAATTTTTGGGTACTGCTCGTCCAAAAGAATTGTGCTCGATAGTGCGCCCGATCCAATCGTTATAATCTCGTTGTCACCAAAGGGAAAACTAAGGTCGGCGAGTTTGCTCTCTGCATATATGTGCTGCTTGCCATCATCCGCAGTCAGTTGAATATTCGCTTCAACAGTTTCGCTTTGGCTATTGTCTTTGTTAGCAATGGAAATGGAGCCTGTGGCCAGCCCGTTTTCTTTAATGGAGAGGGTGCCATCTGCATGATAAGCACCAAGTGCCAATTCCAAATTGGGGATAGAGTAGGCCGTCGCTTGAGTTTTTGAGATATTGGCCGCTAGTTTGAGCGCGCCCATATTTGTTTCAGCGTTGATCTTAATCGCGCCACTTGGGGAGGTGGCGATATTTCCTGCATTTATTTGAACAGCAAAATTCCGGAACTTGAAATTCTGAATATCAAGCTCGTTCAGCCTTGTTTCAAGCGTTAGAGAAGGTGAGGCTAGGTCTCCTGAAATTGTGCCTAGTGCACTTATGGTGCCATCAAGCTGTAAGTGGCCAAGACCCTCGACCTTTTTAAGGTCCGATAAAACAAGCTTATAACGCCCGTCATCAATCCTTTGCTCAGGTGTGATCTCCGCATTACTTTCTAAAGTGAAATGGCGCGCTTCCAATACCATATCAGAAACGACCAATGTGCCATTAGTCTTGCGTACTATAGAAGTATTGAGGCGCGGTGTGTCACCAATCAGCTCCGTTGCTAGTTTATTGTTAATTTCAAATTTCTCTGTCGCCAGAGCAATTTCGCTGGTAAGCGCGCCTGTTTCAGTTGATAGATCAACATTCGCTTCAAGCATTATCAGCGCATTTGTTAAAGACAAATTGCGGAGCGCCATTTCAGCTTTGTCGCTGTTGAAACTTCCTTCAATGCTCCAATCAAAGCCAGGCTCAACGAGTGGTAGAATATCTGTAACTGCGTCACCTTGAATATCATCCGCGCGCCCCTTTGCGTTAAAGTTGATTGAACTACCGCGCATTATTGCTTGAATTCGACCATCGACCCGTGACCCGATCGAAGCATTAAAGCCCGTTCTAAGACCTTGGAAAGCAGCCTCAAGACTTGGGTTGTCCAAAGGGCTTTGGATCGTGCCAGTGAGAAGAAAGGGTTCAAAATAAGCAGGCGTAATCATTCGATTAAACGGACTTGCTTCGATGACTTTGATTGAAAAATCGATGCTATCTGACGCCATGGGGTCGTTGCTTGCTAATGTGCCTTCCGCATTGAGCCGAAGCGTTTCAGCGATCAGGTCGACGGACAAATGCTGCTGATCTTCATCACCAGGATTGAGGTCGATGGCGAGGCTAGCAGTGCGGCCAAAGAGAGATGTTGCTGTGTCCGAAACCAATTCGCCTGCATTTAACTGAGCACGAACGGCTATCGTGCTATTGCGGCGCTGAAGCGTTGCATTAATAATCTCAGCTGCTCCAACCTGCGCTAATAACGTGCCCGACCAATTGTCGATTGGTCCAGCCCCTTGCAGCCTCGCTGAAATTGCACCAACATCTTTCAGAGCGAAGAGCGTGGCGAGTGTTCCACCCTCGGGTGAAAGAGCCTGAATATCCACCTTCAAATCATGCCCATCTGCGGGATAGACAAGTCTCAGAGAAATATTTTCATTTCCCTTGTTGCTGTTCGCTAGCTTTGTATCAATGAGGATGCCATCTGAGCGTGTCAGCCTTATGGTACCAGTACTTTGAAAAGTCTTAGGCGCGCCTAATATCGTTTCCTTAGTGGTCAGTTTCGCCACATTTAATGAGGATATCTCAATATCAATTGGAAGTGTGGGGAGAACGAAGCTGTTGGCGTCTTCAAGCTGACCTTGGCTGGACCTGTGGGGCAATCGATGAAATATGATGTTATCGACATTTAAATTCGAGATGCTTATGCGCCGCGATAGGAGTTTGAGAGGGGACCAATTTATCTGTGCATTCTCAATCTCAAGCCAATCGCCATCCTGATCTGTAATCACAAAGGTTGAAAGGGTGAATTCTGAAAAAACTGAACCTTCAATAGGGCCAATTTTTATGCCTCCGTCGGCTTCAGCAAGTTCGTTATTTATCCATCTAACAAGCTGTTTCTGCCCTGTATCTGTATTGAGATAAAGAGCAACCATGCTGACGAGAATAATGATGACAGCGACGATGCCGCCCAAGATACCTACGAGCCTTCGCCAGCGAATGAACCTTATTTTGTCACTAAAGGTCGCCATTAAAATGCCTGCCCGAGACTGATGTAAAATTGAAACCGCTTCTCTTCAGGGCGTCGCCCAAGTGGAAAGGCCGCATCGAAGCGAATTGGCCCAATACTTGTGTGATAGCGAAGGCCAAGACCTGCCCCCCATCTAAAACCTGAAAATTGAGGGAGAACGTCTTCATAAACATTTCCCCCATCAATAAAGGGCACAATGCCGATGGTCCGTGAGACTTTCCAACGGACTTCGGCCCCCACTTCCGCCGTCGAACGGCCACCAAGCGGATCGCCTTCAATGTCAAGAGGACCCACTCTTTGAAATTTAAAGCCCCGGATCGAACCGCCTCCACCGGAAAAAAACCGCTCCGTTGCCGGTAAATCCGCATTTGCGGCTCCGACGATGGACCCAAGGCGTATGCGCAGCGCGCCGGTTAATTTCTCATCTTGGCTGGGCGAATAATAAGCGCTTGTTCGCAGCTCATTTCTAAGAAACAAAATGGTGTTGTCTCCAACGCCTATATTTGGTGTTGTGGTGAAAGATGCTCGTATACCCTGGCGAGGATCAAGAAGGTCATCTGAGCTATCCCAACGCAGACCTAAAGGGAGGCCGGCAAGGAAAAAATCGCGATCGCCCTCCGCATCCCTAATATCATTGTATTCTGTGGTTAGACCGGCATGGATTGCGAGTTCATCTGTGATCACACGCTCAAGGCTTGTGCCCGCCTCCAGGGAATTTGATAGAAACGCATCTGTATCCTGGCGCCGGACAGCGCCTTCAAAGGAAAGTATTTGATCAAGTCGCCTGAAATTCGGAAGCTCATATTGAGCTGCAAGACTTTGCTCAATCTCTGCGCCAAGCAAAGTCAGTCTTAGACGGTCGCCACGCCCTGTTAAGTTGCGGTGCGTCCAGGATATATCGCCGCCAAACCCTTCGGCTGTCGAATAGCCGCCCGTGATGCCAATGGTTCGTTGTTTTGCTTCGTTCAATGTGACAATGATATTGGCGCTTTCATCTTCGGCTGGGACAAGTGTGATATTCACGCTGGCAAAAAGCCCGGAGCGTACAAGTCTGGACCTCAAATCATCGATGAGGCTTTGTTTGAAGGTGTCACCTATTTCCCATGTGGCGAATTTGCGAAGATAAACGTCTTTGATTGTTTCCAGCCCGTTGAATTGCAGCTTTCCCATATGCCGCTCAATGCCAGTTGCAACAATGAATGTGACGTCCATGGACTGGCTATTGTGATCGACGATAATATCTCTTTGTATTCTCTCGGCGAAGGGAAAACCAAATTCTGGCAAGGTATCCGTAATGCGGGCTTCAGCAGAAACAACGGACTGCGCGATTGCTGGATCATCTTTGTTAAGGCCAACTAATTCATTAATCTGATTGCGAATGTCCTCCTTTGGCTCTGGATATTGAAAAGCGACGGTGACGGATTTGAAATGATAAAGGGGGCCAGGAGTTATCTTTATGCGGACTTTAAAATGCTCCTCCTGCCGAGCAATGCTGTCTTCTATACGGCTTCCATAATAGCCATTGGCACGCAAAACCCGCTGCATTAAATCAACATCTGACTTTAATTGCCGCCGCAGGTTTGCCACTGAGGTGAATGGTTCTTGCTGATGCATTTCCAGCAATGAGGCTTCTTTAAAAGTTTTATGAATGGTGTTGAACACATCATTCTCAAGGCCGGAAACGGTCAAATCAAAGGTGAATTTATCCGCAGAATTTGATGCCTGTGCGGGAAAAAGAACATTTAAAATAACCAATAAGAGTAGGGCCGCAAATGAACGGTGAAAACGTGCAAAGATAATAGCAATCTGTTTACCCCAAAAGCGCTTCTGGCTCATTTTTCTCAGTATCATAACCCCTCTGCTACATGAGTATAGCAGAGTGGGTGCACTTTCTTGAAAAGAATATCCCACCCATTGTCGAGGGTTTTATTTCGAACTATCTTTCTCGAGCTACATGTAGGTAATCGCTTAAGCGCGCGGCACAAAGTGTGCGAATGAATTGCGCGAGCTCCTTGTATAGATGTCGTTGTGGAGCACTGGGTCGCCAGGCAAGCACGACTTCTCTATCCGTTGGCGCTTCATCAAGATCAAGGACAGCCACATCGCTTCGCGGTTCAATTTCCGACCGCACATAAAGCGCCGGTAAGAAAGCAAGACCGACTCCTGTCCCAATCATCTGCCGGACTGTGTCGAGGCTGGTTCCTTCATAGTCACGTAGGATGCGCGCGCCATATTTATTCGCCAGTCCCTGCATCTGCTCAAAAAGCCGATGACGCTCTTCAATCGCCAGCAATCTTTCATTCGCAATGTCCTTTGAGCGAACAGTTTCTTTCTGCACTAAGGCATGGTCAGGTGCCGCGCACAGGCGAAAGGGTTCGCCGAAAAGGGGGTCAATGGATAGTCCGGTCACTTCAATAGGAAGGGTCGTGAATACGAGATCGAATTGACCGTCCAGTAAGCCATTTTCCAGATTTCTAGGGGAGTCCTCCCGTACAAAAAGCCTGAGGGATGGATATTGTTTGTGAATATCCGGAATAACATCTGGCAGGAAATAGGGTCCCAATGTTGGTGGCACGCCTAAACGATGAATGCCGGCACCACTATCCAAAGAAAAGCGTGCTACATCCTGAATAGATTTAACTTCTGCTAACAGTGCTTCGATATGAGGGAGCATGGACCGCGCCGCCGTTGTGGGGAGCGTACCGGTTCTGGAACGTTCCAGCAGCACAAGTCCAAGGTTTTCTTCAAGTGCTGCAATCTGTGCCGTCACCGTGGGTTGAGACACATTAAGGGCGCGCGCTGCCTGGCGAAAGCTTTTTGTCGCGATCACCATTTGAAGATATTTGAGCTGTTTAAGTGTTGGCTCACCCACCTGCATGGCACAAGCTCCTGAATTTCTACGTGATAGTTTTTATCTATCAATAAATCGCGAAATTAGCCAATTGTTTTCACATGGTTGGGACCCTACCTAAACCCGGATGAGGTAATTCTGTGTTCCTGAGGTTTGGGGCCAGTCCGATTTCAAAAGGCCAAATTTCAAAAGGTTAGTCGTAGCTATGAAAAAGATCGTCGACGGCGTATTAAAATTCAAAACGGACGTATTCCCGGGCCATGAAGGCCTCTTTGCGGACTTGGCGACAGGCCAAAGCCCTGAAGTGCTCATGATCACTTGCGCGGATAGTCGAATTGATCCTGCCCTGATTACGCAATCAGAACCTGGCGAATTATTCATCTGCCGAAATGCGGGAAATATTGTCCCACCCTATATGGCATCTGCTGAAAGCAATACGGCGTCCATTGAATTCGCGATTGCAGCCCTTGGTGTGCAGGAAATTGTTGTGTGCGGGCACAGTGATTGCGGGGCTATGAAAGGCGCGATGAACCCAGAAGGTCTTGATGCTTTGCCCCATGTTTGCGGCTGGCTTTCTCATTCCAGCGCTGCGGTGAAAGTGGCGAAAGAGAAGAACCCAGACCTCGAAGGTGCAGCTTTGCTACGCGAAGTAACAGAGCAGAATGTTTTGCTGCAACTCCAGCATCTTAAAACCCATCCCTATGTGGCAGCCGGTCTGGCTGCGGGCAAGCTGCGTCTGCATGGGTGGATCTATGACATAGGTGAGGGGTCTATCTACGCCCATAATGAAGAAGCAGGCGTGTTTGAGTTGTTGTCAAAATCAAATGAAGTCGCCGCGTAATTCCGGCGGAGAGGAATAATTATGAGCTTTATAAACACCTCTAACCTCCGTGGCGACGTCATGGGTGGTTTGACCGCTGGTATTGTCGCACTGCCCTTAGCTTTGGCCTTTGGTGAAGCATCGGGGGCCGGTCCGATCGCAGGTCTGTATGGTGCTATAATTGTTGGATTTTTAGCCGCACTTTTTGGCGGCACAGGCAGTCAGATTTCAGGGCCGACCGGGCCTATGGTTGTCGTTTTCGCGGGGGTCTATACAAGCCTGGGGGGCAACCCCGGTCTTGTTTTTGCAGCAGTGGTTCTTGCGGGCCTGCTGCAAATTTCTTTTGGGTTTTTAAAGGTCGGACAATTGATCCGTCTCGTACCCTATCCAGTCGTTTCGGGGTTTATGAGCGGTATTGGCGTTATCATCATTGCGTTGCAACTCGCCCGATTATTCGGTCATGAGCCGGAAGGCGGTGGGACGATACCGGCTTTAGGGGCCGTTCCCGGTGCTATCATGGATCCGAATTGGGTTGCCCTTAGTATCGGATTGATGACTTTGGCGATTGTATTCAGTTGGCCTAAGCAATTGGGGAAATATCTGCCTGCTCCTTTAGCGGCATTGGTGCTTGCCACGCTTGCCAGTACAGCGGTTGCAGGCGCACCGATTCTTGGCAATGTGCCTACGGGCTTGCCTTCATTCATCATGCCGACTTTGGATCAAGACTCATTCCTTATCGTTATTGAGGCGGCTTTTCTGCTTGCTCTTTTGGGAGCAATTGACAGTCTTTTGACGTCTCTCGTCGCTGATAATATGACGCGGACTAGGCATGATTCTAATAAAGAACTGATTGGGCAGGGCATCGGCAACACAGTTGCCGGTCTTTTCGGAGGTGTGCCAGGTGCGGGTGCCACCATGCGGACGGTGGTGAACATCCGCTCCGGCGGCCGGTTCAAGATTTCAGGCATGGTCCATGGCTTAGTTTTGTTGGCCACAGCGCTTGTTCTAGCGCCTCTCGCATCAATGATCCCTCATGCAGCACTTGCTGGGATATTGGTCAAAGTCGGTTATGACATCATTGACTGGAGCTATTTAAAGCGTGCCCATCGCGGCCCGCGCTGGGACTTGGCGCTTATGGCAACAGTTCTGGGTCTGACAGTCTTTGTTGATTTGATCACTGCTGTGGCTGTGGGTGTTGTCCTGGCAGCCCTGGCTTTCATCAAGCAATTATCAGAAGCTCAGTTAAAGAATTTAAACCTAACGGAACGTGAAATCGAAAACCCCGAAGAACGCGCCTTGCTTGCGAAAGCAGGTGATCGGGTCACACTCTTTGATTTTGGTGGTCCGTTGAGCTTCGGTGCCGCTGCAGATCTTGGCCATCATGTGAGGGAACGTTCAAATGGCAAAGCAAAAATCCTGATCTTGGACTTTAGTCGCGTGCCCTTCCTTGATCTTTCTGCTGCAAAGGCTGTGGAAACTATTGTTGAGGATGCGGCCGCGGCGCGTAAAGCCC
>JASFRS010000055.1:0-14286 GCA_050114795.1 Sphingomonadales bacterium | reverse complement strand
GTGTGCGGAGCGCATTGCCAAGGGCGAACTTAAAACCGCCCTTTTATGTGGGGCGGAAGCCTTGCGGACGGTCGCATTGGCGCAGCGCAACGGAATAGAGCTTGAATGGTCTGATGGGGGAGAAAAGGATTATGAAGAGTGGGGTGATGGTCGTGATGGGGTCTCACCACATGAGTTGAAGCACGGCATCGGTCTGCCGACGACCACTTATCCATTGTTTGAAAATGCTCTGGCCCATCATTATGGGCGCACGATGAATGAACACCGCCATGCCTGTGGTGAATTGCTGCGCCATTTTGCAGATGTAGCTGATGCCAACCCCTATGCTGCTTGTCAGACAGATTTAAGTGCGGATGAAATCGTTACGCCCACGCCTGGCAATCGCATGATTGGTTGGCCCTATACCAAGGCTATGTGCGCGCAGATGTATGTGGACCAGGCTGCGGCGGTCTTAATGACAAGCTATGGTCATGCGAAAGATTTGGGTGTTACTGATGAGAAAATTATTTTCCTCCACGGCTGCGCAGACACGCATGAAAAATATTTGGTAAGCGAGCGTGTCAATTATCACGAATGTCCTGCGATTAAGATCGGTGCGGAAAAGGCCTTAGAAATGGCGGGTAAGTCCGTCGATGACATGCAGCATTTTGATTTATACAGCTGCTTCTCAAGCGCGGTTGAAGTGGCTTGTGATGCTCTAGGCATTGCGCATGATGATCCGCGGGGCCTAACGGTGACGGGCGGTCTGCCATTCTTTGGCGGGCCTGGGAATAATTATACTATGCATGGCATTGCAGAAATGGTGCAGTGCTTAAGGGCAAATCAAGGTGATTTTGGCTTTGTGAACGGCAATGGCTGGTTCCTAACCAAACATTCGTTCGGGATATATTCCGGTCAAGCACCGGAGCAGGAATTCAGCCGCGAGAACCCTAAATCATATCAGGCGAAAATCGATGCTATGACCAATCCCATATTGATTGAGGAGGCAAATGGCCAGGGTGTCATTGAGACGTTCAGCGTCGCTTATCAAAAAGCTGATCCTGCCTTGGGTATCATTATTGGCCGTATGAAAGATGGCGGCCGGTTCCTGTCCACCACCACTGACCAGTCAATGCTCCAGGACATGATTGAAGCCCAGGACATTATTGGGCGCACTATCAAAGTTGAGCATAAGGATGGGCGCAATCAGGCTTCCTGGGTTTGAAGCTTGGTGGGCAAGTGTTTGAGCACCAGATAAAATCGCACGCTCAACAATAGCGCGGCACAGGTCATGCCCATGGCGATACCGTAGATCAGGCCGATAAACCCCTGCTCAAATACAAAGGCAGCTAAAAGCCCACCGCCTGCCATCACACCCATAAAAGATGTGATTTGTAATACGGACGCCCATTTCTCATCCCCCGCTGCACGTAGGGAAAACAGAAGCACGAATTGAAGACCGTCAAAAATCAGAAAGGGCGCCCAGACGGCGATGATGAAAGAGGCCAGCGCCGCCAGGTCCATTCCTAATTTGAAGGGAATAAGTGCATATTCGTCAGCAAATATATAGACTCCGATGAAGGGTAGCATCACCAGGACCACAAGAAACATAGACCGCGAGACGACGCGGAAGACAGCGGGTGCATCTTTGCGGCCTATGGCATTGCCCACGCGCACGCTTGCGGCTGAAGCGACGCCCATGACTGCGGCGAAACTGATTGCATGAAGGCTGATTAGAACTTGCATGGCGGCTACAGGTTCAACGCCGAATTTACCGCTCACCTGATTAAGCACGAGCCAGCCTGAAAATTCCATCCCGGCGGCAAGGCCCGGTGCTATTCCAAATCGCCGCAATGCACGGCCTGCTTTCCAGGTCTTCACCAATGGAAACAGACTTAGACTTTCCATCCCAAAGCGGGCTTTGTCCTTCATTTTACGCAAATAAATGAACATCGCAGCGGCACCCACGGCTTGGGCCAATATGGTTGCTAAAGCTGCCCCACTTGCTCCCATGGCTGGAAGTCCGAAGAGGCCGGGAATGAAAATGGCGTTCAAGCCTACATTGATGGGCAAAATGGCAACCATGATGACCATGCCCGGCCGTGGTCTTGATATCCCCTGCATGAAGAGAAAGCTGGCCGTCATCCATAGATAATAAGGGATGCCAATAGCGGTGATATACAGATAATCCGCACCCTGACTGACCATATCCTCTTCATAACCAAAGACAGCCAGTAAGGGCTCTGCCAAAGTAAATTCGAGTAACATAGCTGAAGAACCCAGAATGAGGGCGTAGAGCGTGCCTTGGCGATAAATGTCGCCAGAGGCCTTTTGTCGCCCGGCGCCGTCTTCACGTGCAGGAAATACATTCATGCCAATTAGAAAGTCAGCGGCAATCACCACACCCAGCCAGTAAATAAAGCGTGCGACACCCAGATAGGCGAGTTCCTGAACGGAATAGCGCGACACCATGGCAACATCGGTGACGGATATGCCAATCGTCACCAGATGCACCAAAGTCACCGGCCAGGCCAGTGCCCATATACGTTTTATGTCAAGCCAGAATGGCATTGCTCACCTCAAAATTGGAACCAAGGCTTGAAAAGCCGTACAGAATGCGTCAAAGCCTGTGATCTTATCAAGTTTGTTTTGACTATGTTTTATGCTGGAGGCCCGTTCTATGAGCGATTGGGGTGTTGATTCTGAATATGGTGTTTTGCGCGATGTGCTGCTTTGCCGTCCGGATAATTATCGCTGGGAAGCGGTAAATGCGGTGGCGAAAGCTACCCTCGAAGCTGAAACCCCGCTTAATCTGGACCGCGCTAAAAAACAATATGATGGCTTGGTCAAATGTCTAGAAGAAGCTGAAGTTAAAACCCATTTCCTTGATTTGGAAGACGGATTAGCCTTCCAGTGTTTTACCCGTGATTCCAGCCAAATGACCCCCTGGGGTGCTGTTATTAATCAACTGGCCCGCATTGAACGCCGTGGTGAATGGTCCGAGGTGTTGAAATTCTATCAGCGTAATGACATTCCTATCTGGCAACATAATACACAGGGTACGGCAGAAGGTGGCGATATCCATGTTGTTAAGCCGGGCGTGTTCCTTATCGGCTATTCAGGCACAAGAACCACCCGTGCAGGTGCTGAGCAATATGCGAAATGGTTCGAAGCTGAAGGCTGGGATACCAAGCTCCAACCCTTTGCTGAACATTTCCTGCATTTGGATGTGCTGTTCTGCATGGTTGCTGAAAATCTGGCGTTGGCCTGTGTTGATGCTTTGGATGATGCATTTCTGGGCTGGGCGCAACGCCATGGCATCCGCATCATTCCTGTTACTTTCAAAGAAAGTATGGAATTGGGGGCGAATGCGCTTGCCCTGGGCGACAAGCGCGTCATTTCACCCAAACACAGCCGCCGGGTGAATGATGCTATGCGCGCCGAAGGCCTTCATGTTTATGAGCCGGAGCTTGATTGCTTCACCCGCGGCGGTGGGTCAGTTCATTGCCTGACCCAGGCGCTGCGGCGCGATAAAGCCTAATTCCCCCGAATTTAATTTCCTTGGGCTAGGGCATTGAAATCGAGGATGAAGGTGGAAAAGCCGTCTTCATCCTCTTCCAATTTTCGCGCACCTTCCAACGCTGCAACTTGCTCCTCTCCCTTTGGCCCTACCTTATAAATAACCTGTGGTGCACCTTCCAATGGCGCAAAGGACCAGCTGTTGTTGCTCTTTGGGGTAATTGTGCCAGCGTTACGCAGATAATTGCTTAAAGCCTGTTGGACTGTGTCTGTACTGGTCAGAACCACATTCGATCCATCAAGCCCAGGGAAGCTGCCACCCCCATTGGCGCGGTAGTTGTTAGTGGCGACAATGAATTCATCCTGGTTGCTAACCAGTTTCCCATTGAAACGCAGGTCAATAATACGCCGTGCTTCGGGATGCTCCCACTCACCATCACGACCATAGCGTGGCGGCTGTGACAAATCGATGCGGAAGGTCAGGCCGTCCAATACATCAAAATTATAAGATGGGATGAAATCATTGACTAAAGGCTGTGGTGCGCGAACCTTCGGATCGATCGTGTTGAAAATCCGGGTAGACATTTCAAGCCACTCCCGAACTTCATTTCCATTCATATGAACCGCGGTAATCACATTTGGATAAACATAGAGGTCCGCCACATGACGCAGAGTCAAGGGTCCCGCGGGTATGTCAGTGTAATAATCCGGACCGGGCCGTCCGCCTGCTTTAAAAGGAGCGACGGCGGATAAGATCGGCAGGCCTTTAAATTCTGTCTCTTTCAGCGCATTTTTCACATAAGCCCGCTGGGCTTCGGCAATGAGGTCAAGGGCTGGTTCATCGCGCAAATGCGCTACATAAGTACTGAGACGTTCTGTCGTTTCACCGACTGGCTGGGCCATATAGCTTCGAGTACGATGATGATAGGGGTCTATCAGTGCTTCCATATCTGCATCGGCGTGGATATGAGAAACCTGATTGCCGGTTTTTTCAGTTATGGCGCGCAAGCTGGATTGCCCATCAAGAACTTTCCAAGCGCCGCCCTCATAGCCGAGCTTTAAATCAATCAAACCTAAATGGCTGCCGAAATACCCGGCCATAACCACAGGCTTTCCATAGATGGTGCCTTTCTTTATGTCGGTGTTTGGCAGGCGGGCGTAATTAGGGCTGGGAAATAAGGCGTGGGAATGGCCGGTGACGACAGCATCAATGTCTGGTAATTGGGCAAGATAGACGCCTGATTGCTCCGCCCCACTGCGGTAAGGGGCACCGGATAAGCCGGTATGAGCGAGGGCAATGATGATATCTGCGCCCTGCGCCTCCAATTCCGGAATATATTTTTCTGCGCTTTGTCGGATATCGCGGGTTTTAACCCGTCCACGCAATTTATCGCCATCCCAGTTCATGATTTGTGGTGGTAGCAGACCGATAATGCCAATCTTTATGTCATGGCTTTGGCCGTTTTTAGTTTTCAGTGTCCGGTCCAAAATTGCATAGGGCTGAAGCAATGTTTTGTCATTGCTGTCATCATCATCCCCGTCATCCCAATACACATTGGCAGAAAGATATGGGAAATTGGCGTCCTTAATGGCATTGGTAAAGAATTCTAAGCCAAAATTAAATTCATGATTGCCAGCGGCTGCGGCGTCATAGCCTAGACTGTTCATTGCATTAAAGGCGGCATGTGGGAGATTGCGCTCACCCCCATATACGGCTTCATCGCCCATGGGGCTGCCTTGAATAAGATCCCCTGCATCCACCAATATGGAGTTAGTGACTTCGCTGCGCGCTTTTTTGATTAAGGTTGTTGTTCGTACCAAGCCGACATTCGGGTCATCAATGTCGCGATAATAATCGAAATCATTGAGGTACATATGAAGGTCTGTGGTCGCCAAAATGCGCAGCTGGGCTTCATCCTGTTCTGGTGCATCACAGCCAAAAAGGATGAGCGGAAATAATGACACAATCCACAGAGGGGTCTTCTTCATTTTAGTCTCCAAGCGCGTGGCGAATGAAACGCGCTTTATACGCGCTGTCGGTGAAATCAGTGAATACGGCATCAACGCCTAATTCAAAAAAGAAATGATATTCCTGTTGGGCCGTTGTTATGCCCGGCGGTAATTGGTCATCCCGAAATGTCCAGGGATGTACGAATAGGCCTAGGTCATGTGCTTGTTCTATCACCCCGCTCGATGACAGGTCTTTATTGACCAAAAGCCCTTTGAACGGGCCAATGCCGTTTGCGAATTTCGCCACGTTTTTAAGCGTAGTTTCATCCAATATTGCATCATCGTCAAAGAGATGCATCAAGCGCACATCCACTTGTTTGCGCAGGCGTTTTAAAATATCCCCTTCAAAGGATTGAATGATGATCGGGGAATCCGCGCTTTCAAACTCGCGTTCTTTCAATATGGCCAATAGTGACTCTAGATAATCAAGGCCAATGGATTGAAAATATCCAGGGACTTTGGTTTCAGGATAGATGCCGACTTCGCGCCCTAAGTCTTTTGAAAGCCGGTCGCGTAAATCCAAGACTTCATCAAAAGTGGCAATCTGATATTTACCGTCAAAAGCCGTGCTGCGACCTGGGAAAGCCTGTTTAATGCGCAGGGATTTAAGCTCGTCTAAAGTGAAATCTTCAGTAAACCAATCGGGCCCCTCATGACCGGGTTTCGTCGTTTTGCGTGAGGCAAATTCCGGTCTCTCTGCCACATCGGTTGAAGGGGAAAGATAATGGTCATGACGAACCACGAGGTGCCCGTCTTTTGAAAAAACTAAATCCGGCTCGATAAAGTCCGCCCCCATTTCTGCAGCCAAGCGGTAGCCCTCCAAACTGTGCTCAGGCAAATAGCCGGAGGCCCCACGATGGGCGATGATGAGAGGCCAGGATTTAGACGTCTGCGTCATGGCATACCCTTTTGAAAGCGGATGCGCTGCTAAAGCCAAAGCTGTCACGGACTTCAAAACATTGCGGCGGTGTATCACGACTTTCCTTTTAACAGCGGAACTGCAATTGCGATACGGCTAGCCGTTGTAATAAAGCAGATAAGCGCAAAAAAGGCTGCAAGATAAGGAAAAGCATTAGGAAAAAGGCAAAAAGCTGCGAGAAATAAAAAGGTTTCAGTCCCTTCAGCCAAGCCGCCTAGATAATAGAGTGATTTCCGTCCCCGTTTTTCTGTCTGGATACCGTGTTTTTCCGCAAAAATTGCAAAGGCGAGGAAGCTGGATGCCGTGCCCATGAAAGCAAATAGCAAAACAGCGGCCATCACGGCGTTTTGTGCCGGGGCATAAAGCGCAAAGGCCAGTACAACAGCAGAATACGAGATAAAGTCCAAAGTAATATCAAGAAACCCACCCAGGTCCGTCGCGTCTGAGGCCCGGGCGACCGCACCGTCCAGGCCATCTGCCAGTCTGTTAAAAACCAGAAATAGCAGCCCTAAAGCAAATGCGCCTGACCATATGGCTGTAAAGGATAAAAGCGCACAGGCAAAGCCCAGCAATGTGACTTGAATAGGCGTGACCTCAAGCAGCGCCAAACGTTTCCCAACCCAGTTCAGGGGTGGGTCAATGATTTTGCGCATGAACGGGTCAAGCATAGGTGCTTAAACTTTTTTCATCGGAGCAACGCCAGGTGTTGTTGTAGCTTGGACTTCAAAGCTTTTTTCAAGGGTCGCACCTGCGTGCCGTTCTGCAACAGTCTCGACAAAATAGAAATCTGCACGGGTTTTTTCTTCAGTCACTGTCAAAGTGATATAACCCCGTTCTGTGCTGTTAGTCCAATTCAACTCAGGACTGGCTTTCACCAATGCCCGCCTCAGTTTTGAGGGTTTTATCGGAATATAGGTCTCCAAACCCGGTGACGTGACGCTGGCTGTTCCGAATTCGGCCGCCGCAACAATATCCCCCGCTTTGATATCAAAAGCCCAGGCGTTGTGGCTATCACCTGCTAATATCACGGTATTATTGGCATGAGCCATTATGTCCTGGATCAATCTTTGTTTCGCCGCCGGATATCCATCCCAGGCGTCCAGATTGATGGGCAGTTTGAAAGGCGCGAGGTCGAACATCATCTCAACACGTTTGCGTTGGGGGAAATCTTCTTTAGGCAGCAGCCGTTCGCCTCCTTTGGGGATGGGTAAGTTGCCTACTAAAACCTGCTGGCCCAAAATTTGCCAGGGTTGGCCTTTTGCCTTGGACGCCATTAATTCATTGCGCAACCAGTCTTCCTGTGTCTTGCCTAAGATGGTGCGGTCAGGGGCCAGAAGCTTCTTCTCGATAAAACTTTTGATGTCAGGCCTTGGTTTGGCCTCGTTGTCATGAGTGATTTGTTCAGGCTCAATATCTGCACCATAAGTCAATGGCTTTACGCGACCAGATAAGCGCGTATCCAGCATGATAAGGCGTGCCAAATTTCCAAAATCGAAGCTGCGATAAATTTCGCCTTGCCTATCACCGGAATTTTCACGGATAGGCATCCATTCAAAATAGGCTTGCCTTGCAGCAGCGCGCCTTTCCATCCAGTCCCCTTCGCCTTCATTATGGTTTTCAGCCCCGGTTGCATAGCTGTCATTAGCGGCCTCATGGTCATCCCAAACGGCGATGAAGGGATGGGCCTGATGAACGGCCTGTAGATCCGGATCCAGGCGATAGGTGGCATAACGCGCGCGATAATCATCAAGGGCAATAATTTCGCCAGCAGGATTTACCACGCGTCCAAGCGCTTCAATCGCTTCAGAAGCATAAAAACCGCGGGGATATTCATAAATATAGTCGCCTAAATGCAAAACAGCGTCCAGGTCATCGCGTTCCGCCATATGGCGGTAAACATTGAAAAACCCATAAGGATAATTAGCACAGGATGTGACAGCAAAACGGATTTGCGACACATCGTTTTCAGGCAAAGTCCGGGTGCGGCCCACGGGCGAAACGCTTTCACCGACTTTGAAACGATAAAAATAGCGTTGCCCGGGGGCGAGGCCCATCGCATCAACTTTGATGATGTGATCATTAGATGCGCTGCTGGTTTTTTTCCCGGAGGATATGAGAGTCGAAAAATCTTCGTCCGCAGCGACCTGCCATTCAACATCAACTGGCGTCATGCTGTGTATTTTGGTCCATAGAATGACCCGGTCTTTAAGTGGATCACCGCTGGCAATGCCAAAGGGGAATTTTGTTTGAGCGGACCCATCCGCCAGTGCCTTTAAAGCGCCAAGTGCTGGTGCACCTGCCAGCATCCCTAGCACTGTTCGTCTTTTCATTGACCATTTCTGTGTCATGTCCGTCCTCCCTCGCCATTTTTACATGCGGTCTTTCGAGCAGATTAGCGGCAGTTGACCTTAATCCCCAAATTTAAAATTTATAACGTGCAGAGAAACGGAAATTTCGACCCGGTAAAGGCAATACATCTTTTAAGAAAGATGTGTGTCGCCTTGCGTCCTTATCCGTCAGGTTGCGGGCTTGGAAGAGAAATGACAAATCATGGTCATCGCCAAAGGGTCGCCAGGTCATGCCAAGATTTAGCAGTGCATAGCCATCAGTCGGGCTTTCAAATGCAGATATTCTATTTTGCTTGTCCACCAACTCGACTTCAATACGGCCATCGAGATTTGATATGCGTCCTTCCACCCCAATCAATGTGCTTTTGGCAGGAATGCGAGGCAAAGGTTGGCCCAAATTTCGGTCTGTGGCGCGGACAAAGTCCGCTGCGATATCGCCAACCAGTTCAAAGGACTGATTTTCATAGAGTGTTGCATCAGCCTCAAACTCCAAGCCAAAGAAACGCGCATCCGTTTGGCTGTAGGGGAAGACGGGGAGGTTGTCCTCCACTTCATCTGTGAAATTTTGAACGATGAAATCATCATAATCGGTAAAGAAGAAGGTGAGGGACGCGCTAAATTGGTCTTTCTGCGCGCGGATGTTTGCTTCGCCACCCCAGGCGATTTCTTCACCTAAATTGGCATTGCCTTGCTCAAAAGAAGAGGTCGCAAAATGCGGGCCATTGCTGAATAATTCCTCAGCCGAGGGTGCGCGTTCTGTCCGATAAAGCTGGATGCCGCCGCGTAGCCAGTCGCTCCATAAATGGGATGCGCCAACAGCAAAGCTAACAGCGGTAAAATCCCGCTGGATATTGAGCGCGCTTTGTTTCACATCCACATATTCTATGCGGGAGGAGGCTTCAAATACCCAATGCTCCAGCGCATATTCTTCTAAGGCGAATAGCCCTAATTGCAGCGTGTCATTAGCAGGAATAAAGGCTTCTTCGCCGACTGCTTCAAAATCGCGCCCGCGGAATTGAACGCCTATGGCGCCCTTCCAATTGCCATGTGGGGCTTGAACCAGTTCAAACCGCCCTTCATAGCCTCGATTGTTGAAAACTGTCCCTCTTTCAACGCCTTCCAACTCCGCATGTTCATAATCGCCATAGGAAAAGCGGAATTTTGCCTGATTGAAAAAACCATCCAGGTCGAGGCCTGCTTTCATATCAAAACGAAGCTGTTCCAAGTCAATGCGAATATCTTCATCGCCTTCGGAAATCGGCACCCCATAATTGCTTTCATTATAAGAAACCGAAGCACCAAGATAACTGCCCTCAAACACACCGCTTAGACCTAGAGTGCCGCCATAGCTCTCGGTATCTGTGTTTTCGAACCTTATCCCGTTGGTTTTGATGTCATTCGTGTCTTTGTAAAAACCGTCGGCATGGACGGCCAAACGCTCTGCAATGCCAGCGGTAAGAGACCCGGCGATGGTCGCTTCATCATCATTGGTGCCATAGCGAGTAAAGACCGCACCTTCGATAGCGTCTGGCACGGATGATGGAATACGCCCATCAATCACATTCACCACACCACCAGCCGCGGATGAGCCGTATAGCAGGCTTGCCGGGCCGCGTAGTACTTCTATGCGTTCGGCGGTGAGAACCTCTGACGCGACCGCATGGTCAGGACTGGTGCTGGATGCATCGATGGTTCCAATGCCATCGACAAGCACCCGCAGGCGTTCAGAACCCAAGCCACGAATGATGGGGCGGCTGGCACCGGGACCAAAGTAACTTGAAGAGACGCCGGGGAGGCTGGACAGCGTTTCCCCTAAATTCCCTTCTAGATGTTCTTTGATATGATCTTCATCCAGCACGGATGTGGATTGGAGAATGTCGAATTGCTGCCGCGCATAAGGCGCGGTGACAATAATTTCCTCAAGACCCGGCGGTGCAGTAATTTCAGATGCCAGGGCAGGCAGGCTAAATATGGATAGGCTCCCTAAAAGGGTACATTTCAAAAGGCGCATGACTCAACTCACACATCAGAATCAAAATACAAAAGTCGGATTTCAAATGCTGTGTGACAGTGGTGGTGCGCGTCCTGGCGGGCGAAAATAAGCCTGGGATTGGAAATCAAATTGGAGAATAGGCTGCGGTATTTCAGCAAAAATCACCGTGGGGGCAACAGGCTCAGGTGGCTCATCCGTTGTATCGATATGGGCAGCAATTTTGCAGGCAATACATTTGTCAATCTGTTCAAGAACCGGACCATGGTCCTGGATATGAACAGCCTGTGCCAATTGCATGCCCATAAGGGCGAACAACATGGCAAGCGCCATTGCTTTTATGTGCTGACGAATAATGTGCACGCTTTAATCCCGTTTCTGCGCGCGCATCATGTTATATTATAACAATGTCGTCAAGATGTGCTGAGGCGTCTTGTCTCTGGTCAGCGTTCATTCGGCACGCTATATGTGAGCTTATGAACTCTATAGTCATTTTGATAATCATAGCAGCCCTGTTCACGCTTGGCGTGCTATTAACCGGTGTTCTCACCATGGCGCGCGGCAAAGATGTGACTGGCAAAAAGTCCAACAAGCTGATGCAAATGCGGGTCATTGCTCAGGCAGTGACCATCGTTCTCATCCTTATTTTCATAGCTGTTGCAACGGGCGGCTAAGGCGCAGGTCAATGGTCAAACTCACCAAGATTTATACGCGCGGCGGTGATAAGGGGGAGACCTCTTTGGTGGACGGAAACCGCGTTCCAAAACACGCTCTGCGGGTTGAAACTTTTGGTACTGTTGATGAAGCCAATGCCATCATTGGCATAGCGCGGCTTCATACATCCGGTGAAGCGGATGTCATGCTTGAGCGTATCCAAAATGACCTCTTTGATTTGGGCGCGGATTTAGCCACGCCGGGTGAGGATTTTACGCCAAGTGAGATGGTCCTGCGCATCACGGACAGCCAAGTTACAAGGCTGGAAGATGAAATTGACATCATAAATGCCGATTTGTCCCCGCTCACCTCATTTATTCTACCGGGTGGAAGTGCGGCATCAGCGCAGCTTCATTTGGCGCGCACGGTTGTGCGACGGGCAGAACGCTTGATTACGGCGTTGATGGCAGAGGAGCCGGTGAATCCGGCAGCGCTAAAATTCATCAATCGCCTGTCCGACCATCTGTTTGTCATGGCTCGGCATTTAAATGATGGTGGTAACGCCGATGTGTTGTGGGTTCCGGGGGCAAATAGGCGCTAAGACCCAAGCCGCTAATTGACGCGCGTGCCCGTCTGGGCTAGGTCATCATCTAAAGATTGTGCATAGCAGCATAAGCTGTGCTGAAAACCATTGTTCAGGAGCTATGGGATGAAAGTTTTAGTGCCCGTAAAAAGGGTGGTTGATTACAACGTCAAAGTCCGTGTGAAGGCGGATGAAAGCGGCGTTGAACTCTCCAATGTCAAAATGTCCATGAACCCTTTTGATGAAATCGCTGTTGAAGAAGCGATTCGTCTGAAAGAAAAAGGCGCTGTTGAGGAAATCGTTATTGTTTCCATCGGTCCAAAACAGGCACAGGAAACAATCCGCACCGGTCTTGCCATGGGTGGTGACCGCGGTATTTTGGTTGTGACGGACGAAGTGGTTGAGCCGCTGGCCGTTGCGAAAATCCTGAAGGCTGTCATGGCAGAGGAAGAGCCTGGCCTGGTCATCATGGGCAAGCAAGCCATTGATGATGATTGCAACCAAACCGGCCAGATGCTGGCAGCCCTCACAGACTTGCCCCAAGGCACATTTGCTTCTGAAGTCGCTTTAGAAGACGGCCATGTGAATGTGACCCGTGAGGTTGATGGCGGTCTTGAAACGGTGAAGCTGAGCTTGCCTGCCATTGTGACCACGGACTTGCGCTTGAACGAGCCGCGCTATGCCTCTCTTCCCAATATCATGAAAGCCAAGCGTAAGCCGATTGATGAGAAGACCGCTGCGGACTATGGCGTAGACCTGGCGCCGCGCCTCTCCACGCTGAAAGTGAGTGAGCCGCCGAAACGTCAAGCTGGTCAAAAAGTTGAAGATGTGGCTGCCTTGGTTGCTGCCCTCAAAAAAGAAGGAGTCATCGCATGACCACCCTCATTTTTGCAGATCATGACAATCAAAGCCTGAAAGATTCCACGTTAAATGTGGTGACTGCGGCTAAAGCTCTTGGCGGTGATATCCATGTTCTCGTTGCCGGTAGTGATTGTGGCGCAACTGCTGATGCGGCCGCGAAAATCGACGGTGTGTCCAAAGTCTTAGTTGCTGATGATGCGCGCTATGCGCATGCTTTGGCTGAAGAATTGGCTCCGCTGGTCGTTGGCCTGATGGATGGCTATGACGCCGTTATGGCCAGTGCTTCCACAACTGGTAAAAACTTCATGCCGCGCGTGGCTGCGAAATTGGACGTGGCTCAAATCTCTGACATCACTGCCGTGGTGTCTGCGGATACATTTGAGCGACCGATTTATGCAGGTAACGCCATTGCGACTGTTCAGTCTTCAGATGCCAAGAAAGTCATCACTGTGCGCACGACGGGCTTTGATAAAGCAGGTGCTGAAGGTGGCTCTGCTACTAAAGAAGATGTGGCCGCCGCTGACAGCCTGGGCAAATCTGAATTTGTATCACAAGAGCTGAGCGAATCTGATCGTCCCGAACTGACCTCAGCCAAAATCGTCGTATCCGGCGGTCGTGGCCTGGGCAGCGGTGAGAATTATCACAAAATCATCGACCCGCTGGCTGATAAGCTGGGTGCGGCAACAGGTGCCAGCCGTGCAGCTGTTGATGCGGGTTATGTCCCCAATGATTATCAAGTTGGTCAAACCGGTAAAATTGTTGCCCCTGAGCTTTATGTGGCGGTGGGCATTTCCGGTGCCATCCAGCATTTGGCTGGCATGAAAGACAGCAAAATCATCGTCGCCATCAATAAAGACGAAGAAGCGCCCATCTTCCAGGTGGCGGATTATGGGTTGGTCGCTGACCTGTTCCAAGCCGTTCCTGAACTGACAGACGCTTTGGGTTAAGGATAAAAGCCATGGCCGAGACGCCAATCATTAAAACCATTGGCGTCATCGGCGCTGGTCAGATGGGCAATGGTATTGCCCATGTTGGCGCGCTATCAGGCTATGACGTCATCTTAAGTGACGTTAGCCTGGACCGTGCGAAGGCTGCTTTAGACATCATTTCTGGCAATATGGACCGGCAAATTGCCAAGGGTCTGATTACGGAAAGTGACAAAAGCGCCGGTTTGGCCCGCATCACCCCGTCCGAGTCTTTAAGCGATATGGCCAGGGTTCAGGTGGTTATTGAAGCTGCAACCGAAAATGAAGAGGTGAAGAAGAAAATCTTCGCTAATGTGTGTCCTCACCTTAGTGAAGACGCAATTTTATGCACCAACACCTCTTCTATTTCCATCACCAGGCTGGCTGCCAGCACGGACCGTGCTGAACGCTTCATGGGCATGCATTTCATGAATCCGGTGCCGGTGATGCAGTTGGTT
>JASFRS010000054.1:0-14486 GCA_050114795.1 Sphingomonadales bacterium | reverse complement strand
AGTACCGCTTTGAAATTGCGCAAAAACTGTCATCAAACTATCTGCGAATGCGCTACTCGACCAAAGGAGCTCTGCATAATGCCGGGCGGATTGGAACAGCCCATCTGCCCCCATCGGGACAGAAGTTTTACCCCAGTCATTCTCGGAAATGCGAAAATCGAGAAAATCCACGCCGACATATATCCGCCGCAGAGAACTGATATCAGATACACGCTCAAGGGCGCGCAATTGCCCCATTAGGTCTAATCCCGGAAAGCCCGCGTTATAAACCCTCTGCCCCTGCCAGACAGATGAATTGGGATTGAAACCCACCTGCACTCTGGAATTTCCCAAAATTACGATTTCGGGCTGCAAACGCGCCCATTGCTTAGGCTTTGCTATAGCCTGCTGGCGGCTTAACTTGGGTTTTATTGCGTTAAAATTTTCAACGCGGGGAACATCCCAATAATCATATGGGTTGACGCTATATGTAAAAACTGTCCAAAGGGCTGCAAGCCCGAAAAACCAAAGGAATAGAATTTTCAAATAACGGCGCATTCTTTTCCCTCAGAATTGGAAATAAAGAAATTCTGACACTTGAGGCAAAGCCATCACGCCCCCCAATGCCAATATAGCGACATAAAATGCCCAATATCCATTAGGTGACCAATACAGCTTATTTTGCGCAGTAATATGTTCCAAAGCCGGCTCAAATTCTCTCATAAGCTCTTGGCTATTGGGCATGAACAGCGCAATTGGGAACAGCGCCAAAATCCAGATAGTGCTGAACACAAAAATGCTCCCTCCGCCTGTCATCGGTTGGACACCCAGTGTGGCCAGCAGCCCTTGAACAGATGATAAGGCCTGCCAAATGACAAGCGGCACTTGCGCACCATTCAAGCCAATCATGCCTTCAAGAACCCGGAACGCACCGTCAAACGTGGTCGCACGAAAAAATACCCATCCCACAACTGCAGCCAGGAATGTAGCAACCCAGCCGAAAATCCGATGAAGGTGTAAAACCCTTAAATTATTTGGCATCATCCGAGACCAGCCATGTTGCACAACAAGATAAATGCCATGCAAGCCGCCCCAGATGACAAAGGTCCAACCAGCCCCATGCCACAAACCGCCTAAGATCATCGTGATCAGCAAATTTCGATATCTCTTCAACTGACCAAAACGGTTACCCCCTAAAGAGATATAAAGGTAATCCCGCAGAAAACGCGACAGAGTCATATGCCAGCGCCGCCAGAAATCCGAAATGTTCAGCGCTTTATAGGGTGAGTTAAAATTGAGCGGCAGCTTTATGCCAAACAGCCGTGCCGCGCCAATGGCCATGTCAGAATAGCCAGAAAAATCAAAATAGAGTTGAAAAGTGTACGCAAGTGCGCCTGACCAGGCGAGGAAGAAATCCGGCGCGACACCTGCGTCCGCAGCACTAAAAACTGGGGTCGCATAAACGGCGATACCGTCAGCTAGAACGGCTTTCTTAAATAGTCCGATGATAAAAATTGTGCCACCTACGGCCAGGTTTTCAAGGCGTGGCGAAAAAGTCCCAGCCTTTTCAAATTGTGGCAGCATATCTTTATGGTGAACGATTGGCCCTGCGATTAATTGCGGGAAGAAAGTCACAAATAGACAATAATGGAGAAAATTATATTCCCGTGTTTCGCCACGATAAGCATCAACGAGAAATGTAATCTGCTGAAATGTAAAAAACGATATCGCTAACGGCAGAACAATAACGCCCAAGGTAAAATCGGTCGCGGCAATATCATTAATATTCTGCACAATGAAATGAGCATATTTGAAATAAGCAAGCGCACCTAAATTCCCAACCACACCGAATATCATTAAAGCTTTTGCGCGCCTTGTTTCCGCACGGCGTGCGATCAAGTGGCCAAGGCTGAAATTAAACAGGATGGAGGCACCGATAAGCGCTAAATATTTGGGGTCCCACCAACCGTAAAAAAATAGCGATGCCAGAACCAGCCAAAGCATAGCCATACCATAGCGGCGCATATATCCAAGCAGGAAAAACACCGCCACACAGATCGGTAAAAAGCCAAAAATAAAGGCATAGCTGTTAAACAACATGCCTGTTCCCCTAAACTATTATTGCCCCTTCAACAAAGCACTTTCAAATGATTTGCATCTGAGACAATGACATGCATCATGCATGATAAATCAAAAACGACCTAATAAAGTTTGAATAAGGCTGAACATGGCACATGGTTCCACTAAGGCAGTATATGCCGCACTCATGGCTAATACAGGCATTGCCATCGCGAAATTCATTGGTGCGACTTACACCGGATCATCGGCTATGCTATCCGAAGGCGTGCACTCGATTGTCGATACGGGAAATCAGGCTCTCCTGCTATTGGGTATAAAACGCGCAAGTCAGCCCGCCGACGAACGCCACCCGTTCGGTTATGGGCGTGAGGTTTATTTCTGGTCCTTTGTTGTTGCCATCTTGCTGTTTGCCATTGGTGCCGGTGTTGCGATTTATGAAGGGATTCACAAAATTCAGGATCCCCACCCGGTTCAGAACGCTTATATCAACTATATCATTTTGACCTTTGCCATCCTCTTAGAGGGTGGAAGCTGGTGGGTTGCATTCAAGGAATTTAAACCCAACCGCAATCGGTATGGATGGTGGCGCTCCATCAAGGACGCTAAAGATCCAGTTATTCTAACAGTATTATTTGAAGATACAGGGGCGCTATTAGGGCTCATCATTGCAATGCTGGGCATCGCCCTGGGCGAAGCACTAGACATGCCGGTTCTTGACGGCGTCGCATCACTGATGATCGGGCTGCTTTTGGCAACAGCATCAGTTATATTAGCGGTGGAAACCAAGGGCCTGTTAATAGGTGAGTCTGCTTCCATAGAGCTTGATAATGCTATTCGCGCTATTGTTCAAAATACGCCTGGCGTTACCCACGTAAATGAGCTTCTTACCATGCATATGGGGCCAAGAGATGTCCTCTTGAACGTCAGTTTTTCATTTGCCGACCCCTTAAGTGCGGAAGAAGTGGAAGCCGCCGTTGATGCAATGGAAACTCACATTCAAACCAACCACCCCGAGGTGAAAAAGATATTCCTGGAAGTTCAATCGAAGGCCGGTCATCTAGCCAGCCTAAAAAAGGAAGAAAAATGAGCAAGATTGAGTTATTTGAGCTTTGCGGACATGAGATCAACCGGGTCTTTAGTCCTTATTGTTGGACAGCCCGCTATGGGCTGGCGCACAAAGGCCTAAGCTATGATACCACGCCCATCAAATTTACTGAAAAGGATAAGATTGCCTTTTCAAATCAGCTACTTGTCCCTGTCATTAAAGATGGTAAAAAAGTCATTCATGACAGTTGGACGATCTTGAATTATCTTGAAAATAATTATGCAGACGGCCCCGCCCTGTTCCCAAATGGAAAGGCTTTCGCCAATTTTCTGCGCCATTGGGCCGATACCGTTATTAATCCACTTCTAGCCCCGATCTACATGCTGGATATTCACGCGCAGCTTGATCCCGTTGACCAAGATTATTTCCGGACATCGCGTGAAAAACGTTTTGGAATGCCGCTTGAAGAATTTGCTAAAAGAGCAGACATTGCCGCAACACGTAAAGCGTTGGAGCCCTTAAGACAGCAAGTCTCTGAGACGCCTTTTATCGAGGGCGATGCTCCAACTGCATCAGACTATATTACCATCGGGCGCTTTCTTTGGATCCGCGGCGTATCGGACACACCATTGCTTGAACATGATGACCCCGTTTATGCTTGGCGTGAACGGGTATTTGACCTTTTTGACGGTTTGGGCCGTTCTACTTTGGGGTATGACACATGAGATTGTTTATAAGCACATTACTATTCTGTCTCTCATTCGCTGCCGCTCAGGCTGAGGAGGTCAAAATCTTGTCGCCCGAAGAAACTTATGCTCAGGCAAGCAGTGGGGAGCTCCTGATGATTGATGTCCGTCGTCCCAGTGAATGGGAAGCAACTGGCATTGCTGAGCCGGCCATTCCAATGTCAATGCATGGTCCAGAGGGGATCGAAGGACTAGTCCAACAAATTACTCAATATGTGGATGGCGATAAAAGCCGGAGAATTGCCGTCATATGCCGTTCAGGAAGTCGCTCCGCGAAGGTGGCTGCCGCCCTTGAAAGCAATGGTTTTACCCACATTTACGATGTGACAGAGGGTACAGAAGGCAATCTACTCAAACGCGGCTGGATTAAGCGCGGTTTGCCAATCAAGACTTATACGCCAGAGCCTTAAGCGCAGAACCGGTTAATCGGTAAACGGTCCAGTCATCCATGGCTTCGGCGCCCAGCGATTTATAAAAGCCGATTGCCGGTTCATTCCAATCTAGCACCCACCATTCCAACCGCCCGCAGTCTCGTTCCATTGCGATACGGGCGAGTTCTGCAAACAACGCTTTACCCAGGCCATGCCCGCGAAAATCAGGCTTTACAAACAAATCTTCCAGATAAAGGCCCGGTTTGCCTAAGAAAGTCGAATAATTATGAAAAAATAAGGCAAAACCAGCCGGGGCGTTATCAACTTCAGCAACCAACACTTCAGCATAGGGTCGTTCACCAAAGAGCGTTTTTCTAAGGCCATCTTCACTCGCTATAGCTTCATGAGATAGTTTTTCATATTCCGCCAGCGCACGAATGAATTCCAGTATGATCGAAATATCATCCTCTGTTGCAAAGCGAATATTAGCCATCAGCAAAAACGTCTTTCATCAACTTTTCCAGAGCCTGACGATCAACTTCGTCGAAACTGTTAAAGTCTTCTGAGTCGACATCCAAGACGGCAATAAGCTGCTCATTTTGATTAAAAACAGGAACAACGATTTCAGAATTGGACCGGCTGTCGCAAGCGATATGTCCAGAAAATGCATGAACATCCGCTACAAGCTGTGTTTCTCTTGATTGCGCAGCAACGCCGCACACACCCTGGCCAAATGGAATGCGTAGACAGCCCAACGTGCCCTGATAAGGGCCAACAACTAATTCATCTGTCTTATCCGGATCAACCACATAAAACCCTGTCCAGAAATAGGTTTCAAAAGCCTGGGACAAAAGGCATGCAACACTTGCCATGCGCGCCGTTATATTAGGTTCGCCATCAATTACAGCTAAGATTTCCTTGCTAACGGTCTCGTAAATTTCGGCTTTGGTCGGAGACATATATGGCTCCCTGATAGAGTGGTTTGGTAGGCCCGGAGGGACTTGAACCCCCAACCAAACCGTTATGAGCGGTTTGCTCTAACCAATTGAGCTACGGGCCCAGTTTGAAAGTATGGCCGGAAATAGCAGTTATCTATTTCTGAGAAAAGCTTTTCTAGCATAATCAGCCATTTTTTTCTCAAGTCCCTGATTTTTGAAGCGGAATAGAATGATCAGCGCAATCGTCCAGTTCAACTTCCACGGTCGTATGGGACAAAGCATAAGTGTCACGGAGGAAGCGTTTCACACCTGCAATTACCTTTATTGCATCAGCCCCCTCACCCAGCTTCACATGAAGTGTCATCATTGGCCGGTCATGGCTTAATGCCCAAATATGCAAATGATGAGCATCTTCAACACCCTCTACACTTGCCACAACAGCGCTCTGTACGGCAGTCAAATCAAATTGCGGCGGCACGCCTTCCAGCAATATATGCCCTGCCTCTTTAACCAGGCGCCACGCGCCTACAAGCAGAATAAGCGCGACAAAACCAGATAATATCGGGTCAATCAGATACCAGCCTGTCGTCCAAATCACCACGCCGGCTGCGGTCGCTGCGATAGAGCCTAACATGTCGCCCAGCACATGAAGCTGCGCACCTTTGATATTTAGATTATTTTTATCCGCTCCGTGCAGAAGGATATAAGCAATGACATTCACCAACAGGCCAGCGAACCCAATGATTGTCACGGGAAGCCCCATAACCTCGGGTGGCTCAGCCAAACGCTCAACCATTTCCCACAAAAGCCAAGCCACAACAGCGAAGAGCGCTATGCCATTTAAAAAGGCAATCATCACCTGCGCCCGGTGAAAGCCATAGCTGCGCTTGTCATCCGCCGGCAACCTCGCAAAGCGAAAACCCAGCCAGGCCAAGCCCAATGCGCCAACGTCTGTTACCATATGCGCTGCATCCGCAAGCAGAGCGAGAGAGCCAGAAATCAAAGCGCCCGCAATTTCAGCGCCCAGCAACAATAACGTCAGTCCGGCTGCCCAAGCGACGCGCCTGGAATCACCGTGTTCCCCACCGAAATGCGAATGGAGGCCATGATGATGACCTCCATGTTCATGATTGTGATGTGTCATTCACTCATCTCACTTGCTGCGATGAGTTTAATACACTGAAATCTCTTGTAAAGAGAAGCTCAGTCTTCACCTTCACCCACGAATTTAAAATCGCTATAATCCGCATCTATAGCGATATCTACATGAATGAGTAACAGCGTTTTTAGATCAAGATTGAGGCCAAAAGAATTTGCAAGAATATTACCCTCTTCATTTGGTGCAAATGTATAGCCGATCGTCAGCTCATTGACTTTAGCAAGCCAGATCGACCCATGGGGTTCATCCAAGAAAAAGCGCACATCGGACACATAAGGCGTATCCGCTTTTTGAACAACGAGTTCACCAATCAGGTCTTCGCCCACATTATCTGCATCGATACCAAGGCTGCCAAAGTTGAAATTACGCCCATTATTATCTGAGGGAAGGATCCGGTAAACGGCATGGGTGTCATCCTCTTCAACAAGCTCTACACCACCTTCCAGTAAGTCAGCGAGGTCCGAATAAGATGGAATTTCCATATCACTATAATCCATTTCATCCGAATCTTCGTCTTCAGGCTCCCCATTAACCGTCAGGGAAATGAGTTCAACCTGTTCATCTTCAGGTTTGGAAGGGTCAAAACGGGATAAAATCTCAATATCCGCTTCATCCATTACCTGGACATTCATCTTTTGCGTATAAGCCCAGCCGTCAATGTTTTGAGATTGCGCAATTTCTAAAACCCGGGTCATGAGAGGGTCAAACTCTTGCGCACCCGCAGAAAATGGCACGACACACAAAACAATTACGCTTAAAATCGGCTTTAGAATCCTGGCCATACCCCTACCCTATACACTATTATCAATCTAGTATATATTATTTAGATATATAAACTAATCTTGTCAAGATCACGATCGGCCGCACCTACCTTGCCAATATTGGTTGAATTGACGCACAATATTAATATTGATCTGAGGGAGAGGCAGATTATGAAACATGGAATGTTACTGGTTTTAGCTTGTGTTGCTTTAACGACCGTTTTCGGGACTACATATGTTTTTGCGCAAAGCCGTGCGGGGTCAGACACCCAGCCTGTTAACCGACTATGGTTTGGCAGCCCATCGGAGCTTGATCGCATTAGTCAAATGGTAGAAATCGGCAGAACCGAAGATGCGGTCGAGCTCGCACAAGATTTTGCCAGCAAAATGAAATCGGGACCTTATCACTATGACGCACTCAACGCTCTATGCGTCGCCTTAAATGCTAATAAACAAAGCGACGAAGCCATCGCGATTTGCAATGAAGCGATTGATAATCGCCCATCCCATTGGATGGCTTATAATTCCCGCGGTACTGCCTATTTCACGAAAGGCGAATATGAGAAAGCCGTTGAGGATTATTCAAGAGCACTGCAACTCTACCCCTCCAGCGACACTGTCAAGTTCAACCTGGCGCTCGCCCAAAGCCGCTTAAACCCATAAAAAAGCGCTGCAAATTGTGCAGCGCTTTTTCGTGTTTATGTATCCAGGAAACTTCGCAGTTTGCGAGACCTGCTGGGATGTTTCAGCTTTCGCAAAGCTTTCGCCTCAATTTGGCGAATACGTTCCCGCGTAACTGAGAATTGTTGACCCACTTCTTCCAAAGTATGATCCGTATTCATACCGATACCAAAACGCATCCGCAAAACCCGCTCTTCCCGCGGCGTTAGTGACGCCAGAACGCGGGTCGTCGTTTCCCGAAGGTTCGCGTGGATTGCTGCATCCAAAGGAATAATCGCATTCTTATCTTCGATGAAATCACCAAGATGGCTGTCTTCCTCATCCCCAATCGGGGTTTCTAGAGAGATTGGCTCTTTGGCGATTTTCATTACCTTGCGCACTTTTTCCAGCGGCATGCTTAGACGCTCTGCCAATTCCTCTGGCGTCGGCTCACGCCCCACTTCATGGAGCATCTGCCTAGACGTGCGAACCAGCTTATTAATCGTCTCAATCATATGAACCGGGATACGAATAGTGCGCGCCTGATCCGCAATGGACCGGGTAATCGCCTGACGTATCCACCAAGTGGCATAAGTCGAGAATTTATAACCCCGGCGATATTCAAATTTATCCACCGCCTTCATAAGGCCGATATTACCTTCCTGGATCAAATCAAGGAATTGTAGGCCGCGGTTCGTGTATTTTTTCGCGATGGAAATCACGAGGCGAAGATTAGCTTCCACCATTTCTTTCTTGGCGATCCGCGCTTCCTTCTCACCTTTTTGCACGGTGGAAACGATGCGACGGAATTCTTCTAAATGAAGGCCTGCTTTTTCAGCGATATCCGCGATTTGCTCACGGATATTTTCAACGGTTTCGCGCTCTTTTTCAGCAAAAGCGGTCCAGTTTTTACCCTGGGACTTCACTGTTTCCAGCCAATCAGCTTCAAGCTCCCGACCCAAATAGCTATCAAGAAAAGCCTTACGGGAGATTTTATGGCTTTCGGCCATACGCATGAGCATACCGCCAAGGCTTAAGAGGCGCTTGTTCAAGCCATACAACTGGTCCACAAGCTGCTCAATCCGGCCATTATTAAAATGCATTTCTTGCATCAAGGCCGTCAGTTCGCCTTTTAATTTTAAGAAACGCTTCTCTTGGGCCGGGGCCAATTCAGTATTAGAACCGGCCGCTTCAAGACGGGCCTGCTGTAATTTCGCGAATTTTTTATAGGTTGAAGTAATCTGCTCAAAGCGCTCCAAAGCGTCAGGCTTTAGCTTTTCTTCCATAGCGGCCAGTGACAAAGTGGCTTCATCATCGAAGTCTTCATCGTCATCGCCAGCTTCGCCGTCTTCGCCTTCAGCGTTTTCTCCATCAGATTCTTCATCCGAGGATTTTACGTCTGTGTCTTCATCCTCTTTCGTCTCGGATTTCTCCGTATCGGAATCACTGCCATCATCGCTGTCGCTGCCATCAGCGGTTTCAGGGTCTTTGCCCATGGTAGCTTCTAAATCGATAATCTCACGAAGCAGCATGTTGCCTTCATTTAAGGCATTGGACCATTCAACAATAGCTTGGAAAGTCATCGGGCTTTCACACAGCCCATCGATCATCGCATTCCGGCCAGCTTCAATCCGCTTTGCAATGGCGATCTCGCCCTCACGGCTTAAAAGCTCAACAGACCCCATTTCCCGCAAGTACATACGTACGGGATCGTCCGTGCGGTCCGTCTCCGTCTTTGCTGAGACTTCGAACTTTTCTTCCGGCTCATCATCGCTGTCGTCATCATCGTCTTTATCATCAGACGCTTTAGCTTTTGATGATTTTTTCTCTTTTTCATCAGGCTTGGCAGCCGCAGCAGCTTCGCCATCCTCAACTTCATCAGCCTCAATGACGTTGATGCCCATTTCAGACAATTGCGCCATGATGTCCTCAATCTGCTCAGAGGGCATCTTATCTTCCGGTAGAGCGGCATTTAATTCGTCATAAGTGATATAGCCGCGCTCTTTAGCGCGCAAAATCATCTTCTTAACTGCAGCTTCAGACATTTCAATCAAGGGACCATCGCCTTGATCATCGCCATCACTTCGCTTTTCCGCGGATTGAGCGTTTTTGCTCACCATAAGGTCCAATCTCCATCCCAAACGGGATTAAACACCAGAATTTCCGTTTAAAGACTGTCGCTAACAACCTTCAAATCGAAAAGTCAATTTCCAAGCCGGACGCGCTTTCAAGTTCTTGAGTGACAGCTTGCAGACGTTGATACGCTTGCTCTCCACCGCCACGTTCAAGCTCAGCAACCGCCTCGCGACGTTCAGCTTCTAATTCCACTACCCGACGCAAACGCGCCAGAATATGGGCAAAACCGGCTTCAACACGCGCTGGATCGGCATTTTTCGCCGCAAAATTCGACCGACGCACCATGGCGTCTCGATCCAGATGGTCCAACAGGCGTGACAGCCCAGCCTCATATAATGTGTTGCGCGCTTCTTCACTTTCAAGATTTTCACGCACTGCGGAAAGGGATAGGAGGTGTGCGCGGGCCTTGTCAACCAAAGCATTATGGAAATGTAGCGCAGCCAATTCTTCATAATGCGAATGCAGCAGCTCGGGGTGGTTAAGGCACAGCGCCAAAATAAGTTTTTCAAGCCCTTCGGTCAGAGCATCACCCTGCATTGTGCGGGCGAGCGCACTGGCTTTAAGAAAGCTGCTCGCCCCACCCATCGACCGCGTCTTCTGCCACCCCCCATACCCCTTCCGGGACTGATAGTTTTCCCGGTTTAACTGGGGTTTCCGCCCCCTTCCACGACCGAAAATCTTGTCCAGTCTCGCCCGCATATCTTCTTCATAAAAGCGCCTGACAGTGGCATTTTGGATATGCCGAACCATATCCATCACTTCTTTAACAAGCACGGCGCGGCGTTCCGGCGTGCTTAAATCCGCCTGTGATGCGAGATGGTCCCAGAGTAATTGGGCAAGCGGCGTTGCGTGTTCCAATACGTCTTCAAAAGCGCGTGTACCACGACTGCGAATCAGTGTATCCGGGTCTTCTCCCTCAGGAAGAAGAGCGAATCGGAGCGAATATCCCGGCTTAAGCATCGGCAAAGCGCGTTCAGCGGCCCTCATTGCCGCCCGCACCCCGGCCTTGTCGCCGTCAAAACACAATAGTGGTTCAGGTGCCATACGCCAAAGTAGGCGCAATTGGTCTTCCGTAAGTGCTGTGCCCAACGGAGCAACGGCATTAGGATAGCCTCCTTCAGCCATTGCAATGACGTCCATATAGCCTTCACCAACAATGACTTGCGCCTTTTCCCGCGCTGCCTTTTGAGCCATGTCGATATTATAAAGGGTCGTGCCCTTGTGGAATAAGGGTGTCTCCGGCGAATTGAGATATTTTGCCGGCGCATCCGCATCCATGGCGCGCCCCCCAAAAGCGATAAAGCGCCCCCGGCGATCTTTAATTGGAAACATTAAGCGGTTGCGGAAGCGATCAAAGCTGTCCCCACCATCCTCCGGTTTAATGAGCAACCCAGCTTCTATAATAAGGTCTTCATCAAAACCTTTGGCCAACAATGCCTGTTTCAAAAGAGTGCGCCCGGACGGAGCAAAACCTAACGTAAAATCCTGACAGGTTTTTGGGTCAAGCCCGCGCTGCTTTACATAGTCCAGCGCCGATTTGCCACGACTGGAATAAAGCTGATCTGAAAACCATTTCGCAGCCGCCTCATTAACATCTGCAAGTCCGGCCCTTGCTTTTTCCCGTTCTTTTTCCTCAGGCGTCCATTGAGGCATTTGCAGTCCGGCATCATGGGCCAGACGTTCAACAGCTTCCGGAAAACTAAGCCCCTCTTTTTCCATCACAAAAGTGATGACATCGCCATGTGCGCCACAGCCAAAACAATGGTAAAAGCCCTTCTCCTCCGACACGGTGAAGGACGGTGATTTCTCGTTATGAAAAGGGCAAAGACCAGTATATTCGCGACCCCGGCGGATGAGCTTCACCCGCTTTGAGATCACGTCAACCAATGGGCTGCGCAGTCTTAATTCATCCAGGAAACTTGGCGAAAACCCCACTTCATCATCCCCGGCATTTACCGCAGCACAGAGGCCAGCATAAATGCCTAGCTCAGCAAAGCTCGCATCTTAGCACCGGCTTTGGCGAAGTCCATCTGACCTTGATAACGTTCTTTTAAAACGCCCATGGCTTTACCCATATCTTTCAGACCAGATGCTTCCACCTCGGCAATAACATCGCGGCAAAGCTTGTCGATCTCTTCATCGCTGAGCTGTCGTGGAAGGAAATCTTCAATAATTCCGATTTCCTCACGCTCTTGCTCCGCCAATTCACAGCGACCGCCTTCTTCATACATCTTGATTGATTCGCGCCGCTGCTTGACCATCTTTGTCAGGATATCCGTAATAACGGCGTCATCATCCTGCACACCCGCTTCCGTGCGCATTGCGATATCTCTATCCTTAACTGCCGCTAATATAAGTCGAATTGTCGATAGCCGACGCGCATCTTTTGTCTTCATGGCGTCTTTAAGCGCGCCCTGCAGATCTTGTCTCAGCATGTTTTTTATATCCATTTACCAACCGCCCCCAGTCGGAAACCCCCATGCTAATCGAGGTAGGCTTGAAAAGCAATGCTGAGCTTCACATCTAAGCTATTGATTTCATTATATAAAATAATTTAATCCACAGCTTGACGGGAGGCTAATGTTTCATTAACTTCCCGCCAATTTGCGTCGAGACTGGCTAAACGGCAATATGCCTTGGCGTATCCTGCATTGGGAAGTTCCATGACTGATGAGACAATTTCATACACCCCGCCTAGGCAAGAGCTTACGGCGGCACTTGTTTTAGCAAATGGTCAAATCTTTTGGGGCCATGGAATAGGGGCGTTAGGCGAAGCCGTCGGCGAAGTCTGTTTCAATACTGCCATGACCGGTTATCAGGAAATCCTGACCGACCCAAGCTATGCTGGGCAAATCATTATTTTCACCTTCCCACATATAGGGAACGTAGGGGCTAACCCCCAGGACATTGAACAGCAAAACGCCGCCGCCCGCGGCCTAGTTCTTAGAGAAGAAGTGACAAACCCTTCCAATCACCGCTCAACGCAGCATCTGGATGAATGGCTTAAATCAAATAACCTCATCGGCATTACAGGTATCGACACGAGAAGGCTCACCAAATTTATTCGCGAAAATGGTGCGCCAAATGCCGTTATCGTTCATGCAAAGCCCGGCGAACTAAATATAAAAGAGGCGCTTGAAAAGGCGCGCGCCTGGCTGGGGCTGGAAGGCATGGACCTCGCAAAATCTGTTTCTTGCACACAAAGTTATAGTTGGGAAGGTGGATTATGGTCGGCAGATGGCACATTCCAAAAGCCAGACCAAAAAGCCTTCCATGTCGTTTGCGTGGATTATGGCATTAAGCGCAATATCTTACGCAATCTGGCTCAGGTTGGCGCCCGCATTACGGTCGTTCCCGCAACAACCAGCGCTGATGAAATTCTAGCATTAAAGCCCGATGGCATCTTCCTATCTAACGGCCCCGGCGATCCGGCAGCTACCGGCGAATATGCGCTTGAAGATATCAAAACGCTTATTAATAGCGGCATTCCCATCTTCGGCATTTGCTTAGGCCATCAATTGTTAGCTCTCGCCCTTGGAGCAACCACTTACAAGATGCACCAAGGTCACCGTGGCGCCAACCATCCGGTAAAAGATATGGAGACCGAAAAAGTCGAAATCACCGTGATGAACCACGGCTTTGCAGTCGACAAAGAGACTTTGCCCAAAGGTGTGAAAGTAACGCATCTCAGCTTGTTTGATGGTTCATTATGCGGCCTTCGGGTTGAGGGAAAACCAATTTTCTCCGTCCAGCATCACCCGGAAGCCTCACCTGGGCCACAGGACAGCTTCTATCTCTTCCAACGCTTTGCAGAAATGGTGAATGCCAATGCCTAAACGCACGGATATCAAATCCATTTTAATCATCGGGGCCGGGCCTATTGTTATCGGCCAGGCCTGCGAATTTGATTATTCCGGCACACAGGCAATCAAAGCGCTAAAAGAAGAAGGCTATCGCATTATATTGGTGAATTCCAATCCGGCGACCATCATGACGGACCCGGAAATCGCTGATGCCACCTATGTTGAACCGGTGACCCCTGAATTCGTCGCCAAAATCATTGAAAAAGAACGCCCTGATGCCCTCCTCCCGACCATGGGTGGACAAACCGGGCTCAACACTGCCTTGAGCCTTGCAAAAATGGGCGTGCTTGAAAAATTCGGTGTGGAGCTGATTGGCGCCACCAAAGAGGCCATCGATAAGGCTGAGGACCGGCAATTATTCCGCGAAGCGATGGATAAAATTGGCCTGGAAAGCCCGCGCAGCCATATTGCCCACACAATGGAAGAGGCCTTGAGCGGTCTCGAACAAATTGGTCTCCCTGCCATCATTCGCCCGTCTTATACATTAGCAGGCACTGGTGGTGGCATTGCCTATACCAAGGCTGAATTTCTGGAAATTGTAGAAAACGGCCTGGATGCCTCACCAACAACGGAAGTCCTGATTGAGGAATCCGTTTTGGGCTGGAAAGAATATGAGATGGAAGTTGTCCGCGACAAAGCGGATAATTGCATCATTATCTGCTCCATTGAGAATATTGATCCCATGGGCATTCACACAGGCGACTCCATCACCGTCGCCCCAGCGCTTACGCTCACAGATCGTGAATATC
>JASFRS010000053.1:0-14907 GCA_050114795.1 Sphingomonadales bacterium | reverse complement strand
GGCATAAGTTAAAGCATCGGATCGCGATGTTCGGTTTCATCTTTTCCGATACTCTGTATGACGCCTCCTTATTGGAGATCGGGCCGCAGCTGTTCCCTGCGGCCCGTTTTTTATGTGATTCAATCCTTCAGCCCACATAACCAACATTGGTCTTCATCACCAATTGGCTGGCCGGGTGGTGTTTCAACTGGCTTAAGCGGGTGCACTTCAATAGGAGCAGTGCGATTGCGATGTCGCTCAATCATTGCGAAAATTAAAGCTGCATTATCTTGGGCAGCGCTGTCGCGACCGAGGCGCCGACCTATAGTATCGGCAAGCGATTCTAAATGCCCTTCTACGCGTGTCTTGACGCCGCTAGAGATGTTTTCTTGGGTTGCCAGATCAATTAATTCGGCAACATAACGCCTTTGTAAGGCTCGGCGGATTTCGCTTAGCCGCTCTGTTTCCCTGTTGCGGTCGAAAATATGATCACTGAGCTTTGCCAACACTTCTTCCAGCCCAGGATTTTGAGAATCACGCCGATGAAAATCAACCAACCGCCCTGCACGCGCTGGGTGCAATATGGCTTTAAAAACCATGGTGCCTGCTACTTCTGCTGCATGGATAGCGTCAAAGGCAGGGCCTAAATCTGATTTAAACCTCTCCCGACCGCTGCGGATTTCCGGGTCCGGCGTTAGTAAAGCGAGAGTGTCGTCACGAATATCCAAGGCTGATGGCTCTAAGGCCTTAAGAAGGGTGTGAAGAGCCAGCCGCTGCCGATCAGGGTTCACAATATTTGCAGCTTTGACCTGTCCGTCATTTTGCGGATAGCCGTAGCTTAAGCCGCCCAAGGATTTTGCCGCTGCTTGAAGTTGAAAACGGTGAAGCAGGTAAATGGGCACGAATACTTCATGCAGTTCCGCTACAGGCCGCCCAGCGCCCAGCATATTTACACCAAATTCATTCAGGGCTTTTTTCCTGACCTTGAGAATATGGTCCAACTCTTTGATGGGGTCAGTGCCTGTGTCCCATAAATTGCCCAAGGGATGTGCGGCCCCCAGAGGGCGAGCATCTGCATCAGAGACAAATAGGAGGTTTTGAGCATCAGCTTCTGCAACCAAATCGTCCAAAGCTTTATTCTCGTCGATTCCTTCGGGAAATTCGCTGTAAAGCCATTTGATGGTGAATTTATCCCAAGATCCAATGCCAACGCCATAGGCTTGGGATAAATCAAATTCGCCGTCTTCGGTGAAATGAATTTCTGGGGCTGGATAGTCCATAACACTAGCGCGATCCCCGTAAGTGGACGCCCCCATATTATGTTGAAAACCCAAAGTATGACCGACTTCATGCGCGCCAAGTTGCCTAATGCGCGCAAGCGCCACTTGTTCTGGGTCATTCGGTCCGCCACTGCCGCTTTTATCCGCGCCGACAAGGCCTTCAAAGATCATGCGATCCTGGCGCACTCTTTGAGAGCCTAAAATCACCATGGCCTTAATCATTTCCCCAGTGCGTGGATCAGATATCCCATCGCCGTATGACCAGCCACGGGTGGCACGATGGACCCACTGCACAACATTATAACGGACGTCCATGGGATGCGCGTCCTCGGGTAAAACCTTAACTTGGAAAGCATCAATGAAGCCAGCCTCGTCAAAGGCCTCGGCCCACCAGCTTATCCCGTCAATTAAAGCCTGGCGCACGGGTTCCGGCGCGCCATTGTCGACGTAATAGATAATGGGTTTTTTAACTGTTGAGCGTTCTGCTTGCGGGTCAGTCTTTTCCAGGCGGAAACGTCGTGCGAGGCGTTTTAAAAGAGGGTCTTTTAAATCAGCACTATAATCGACATAACGTTGTTCAATGACTGCTGCGCGCGGATCGGCTTCGCGTATTTTATACCCATCTTCTGGTAGCCTAATAAGGCTGTGATGCTGGATTAGGCTGAATTCGGTGCCAATTGCGGCAGTTGAGCGGACTTCCTGCCCTGGTTCCGCGCTTTCAAAGGTAAGAATGGCGTCAAATTCCAAATTGTCAGGAAAGGCTAGTGTTGCTTTGGTATCAACAACGCTGCGTTCTTTATCGAGTGAGAAACTGCCTTCTCCCCGAGCTTTGATCTGCGCTGCGCTGCCAGTGGCATCCCGCACTAGAAAATCGCTTACATCGACTAGAATTTCATCACCATCACGGGCTTCAATTTTACCTGCCCAAAGCATTGAAGATGCGAAGGAATGTCTGACAGCACGCTGTTCAGCAGGATCACCGCTTGTGGCGCGATAGGAGGTGTTCTCAGCATGAATAAAGAGTTTGTCGCCTAAGCGTTCAAAATGGACAATTTCAAAACCGCTGCTCAATCCCCGGTCCAGGCCAATAGGGTTGGAGCCGAGGCCGCTTGTTAAACCATGGGCATAGATATATCGCCCATAATGGTCGCCCTGCGGTGTGAGGTGCCAATATATCTTTCCGCTCGCGTCATCCACATAGACATCGAACAACCCGGAAAGCTTTGTCATGGATGCTGTCTTTTCAGCAATGCTTTCCGCCTGCGCGGACATGGATGTAAAGGCGATGAAAAAAACGCTTAAGATTGCCAGAACACGCATGTGAATACCCCTAATCTCTGATCTCAGCCGGGGTCCACTATAAAAGGGGTTTTAGGGAATGAAATAAAGAAAAAGGCCCCATAGTAACTATGGGGCCCTATTGCATCTCAGCCATTAAGGCTTTAGGCGGCGACCTGACCTTCGATTACGGCTGGTTCGCCATCGCTGCCTTCCGTCTTGATTTCAATCTGACGGGGCTTTTTGTGTTCAGGGATTTCCCGCACTAGTTCGATGACTAGCAAGCCATCATTCAAGCTAGCGCCGGTGACTTTGATTGAGTCCGCCAATTGGAAGCGCCGTTCAAAGGCCCGTTTGGCAATGCCGCGATGTAGGAACACACGCTCCTCATCACTTTCTTCTGCCTGACCAGTGATGAAAAGCACATCGTCCTTAACTGTAATATCAAGCTCACTCAGCTTGAAACCGGCTACAGCCATTGTAATGGAATAGCGGTCTTCAGAGATTTTCTCGATATTATAAGGCGGATAGCTAACATCGCCTGCATCGAGTCTTGATGCATAGTCGACGAGTCGGTTTAAGTTCTCAAAGCCCACCGTTGAACGCAACAGGGGTGTGAAGTCAAATGCACGCATAATCTTACCCTCCTATAGAAGCGATAAGTGTTAACCACCAAGAATCCCCAGTTTCGGGCGATTCTCATCTTTCCAAGGCCCGTTTGGCACCTTGGTATAATTTAGATAGGGAAGGATTTTATCGTTTCAAGGTGGCGAAATACTTTGGTTAATAAAGAATTTATGGCATGGTTTTTATTCAACTTTAGGAGGTGACATAAGCTGTGTCTGAGTTTGGGCCGAAAAACAGTTCACCGCAGATCGTCGAGCGGCTTTATGAAGAAGCTGTGTCGCTGGCGGATCAGGCGCGCGCTTACTTCGGAACTCATGCCAAGGAAGACCGACGGCAACTCGATCCAATTGACCGCCTCACTTATACGAGTGAAAGCCTGCGTATCTCAACACGGCTCATGCATGTGATTAGTTGGCTCATGGTACGTAAATCCGTTGCGGCTGGTGAAATCACGGAAAAAGAAGCCTTGAAACCGAAGCACCGTTTAGGTGATCGCGAACTGTGTAAAACCTCCAACATTCGCGATTTGCGGCGTTTGCCGCCGATGGTGTCTTCACTCTCCCTGCGGTCTCAAGCCATTTTCGCCCGCGCCATGCATATGGAGGATCATGTTCTCCAACGTGCAGAGGTTGGTGAAGAAGATTTGGCTAATCCGGTTGGCGCAATGATGCAGCGCCTTCACGCCTCAATTAAATAGATACTCTTTAGGTAAATAATTCCACTTTGACTTTCGACTAAGCGATGTCTGTGCCATTCTCTCAAAAAATAAGAGAGTTGGGGAGACCGTTATGTTGCGTGATGTTGGCCAGATCTTAAGCGAGCGGGCCAGACTGAGTTCCGATCTTGAGGCCATAGTGGATTTGGCGCGGGGGCGCCGGTTTGATTATCAGACATTCGAAAACAGAGCGAACGCGCTTGCCCATATTCTCCAGGAGCGTGGGGTAAAAAAGGGCGACCGCGTTGCCATTTTAATGAGCAACAGTCATGTCTATATGGAAGCTTATTTTGCCATCGCCAAAATTGGTGCAATTGCGGTTCTTCTTAACTGGCGCCTGACCCCTTCAGAACTTGAATATATTGTTGAGGATTGTAGTGCCTCTGCACTGATTTACAGCCAAGATTTGGAATCGCTGGCAGAAGCCTTAAAGCCTTTGGCGCACAGCATAAAACTCTGGATTCCTGAGAATGAGGCGTTGGAGAAAGATATCCAAAAGGCGCCAACGCATATTCCTGACGTCGATATCAGTGGCGATGATCCGGTCTTTATCATGTACACCTCCGGTACGACTGGTAAGCCCAAGGGTGCTGTCATGACCCATGGCGCGTCCGTCGCTTGGCATTTCTCGGCATTAGCAACGGCGGACAATAAATATCGGGACCGCTCTTATACAGTGGCCCCCTTATTTCACATCGGTGGCATTGGGGTTGTGACTGCGGGGATACATCGGGGCATGACCAATGTGATCGATCAACTCTTTGATCCCGGACGGGTCTGGCGGATGATCGCGCAGGAAAAAATCAACGGAACTTTTCTTGTGCCAGCCATGCTTAACTTCATGCTGAAACATGAAGAAGCGTGGGTTCACGATCATTCTCATTTGCGTGGCATTATGTGTGGCGCGGCTCCGGTCCCGGTCAGCCTGATTGAGGCCTTTTCAGAACGCGGTGTAGACATTCATCAAGTCTATGGTGCTACAGAAACTCATGGCGGTATATGCCTTATGTCACCTGAGAAGGCCGTGGAAAAGGCTGGGTCCACAGGGCGTCCATATTATGGCTTAGAGGTCCGCGTGGTGGATGAAGAGGGCAGGGATGTTCCGCCGGGCGTTCCAGGTGAGGTCATCACCCGTGGCCCGCATGTCTTAAGGGAATATTGGAATAAGCCCGAAGAAACCGCAAAATCATTTAAGAACGGTTGGTTCTATCTGGGTGATGTAGCTGAAGTCGACGAAGATGGTTTCATCTATATCAAAGACCGCTCAAAAGATATGGTGATTTCAGGGGGTGAGAATATTTATCCTGCCGAAATCGAAAACGTCATACTCTCAAATCCAGGCGTGGCTGAAGTCGCTGTTATCGGTCAGCCGTCTGAAAAATGGGGGGAAAGCGTTTGTGCTGTTGTGGTCGCTAAGCCAGGCGTGGACCAGAATCAGTTGATTGAGGAGTTGCAGGCGCTAAGTGCTGAAAAGCTCGCCAGTTATAAGCGTCCGAAAGCATTTGAATTCATCAACGAAATCCCCCGCAATCCTTCGGGGAAGGCGCTTAAGCGCTTATTGCGGGAACGTTTTCCAGGACCAGCGCCGGAATAGGGGCTGAAAAAGACAAAAGCCACGGCGAAGACCGTGGCTTTTGAGAATCCCGTTTGTTCTGATCAGATCAGGACTTTTTAGACTTCAAAGACAAAGAGCCATAACGTGATTTAAAGCGAGCCACTTGGCCGCCTTGATCAAGTAAACGCTGATTGCCACCGGTCCAAGCCGGATGCGACTTTGGATCGATTTCCAAGTTCAACGTATCGCCCTCGGCCCCCCAAGTGGACCGGGTCATGAATTCTGTCCCGTCTGTCATGACCACTTTGATCATGTGATAATCGGGGTGAATAGCGTTTTTCACAGCACTATCTCCATTGCACGCGAGGCGCCTCCTTACACAATGAATGACGGCTATGCAAGGGGCCAGCTTGAATATTCTGCCATCTATGATCATTTATGGTCTTCTCTGCTTGAGCCTGCTATAGGCAAGACCAAATCAAAAGATTAAGAATAGAGTGAAGTCATGGCCGCTAAAGACACCCAGAAAAATGGGGAAAGTACGGAACGCAACGCAAAGAAATTGCGTCACTTATCCCTGATATGGGCGTTCATCAAACGCTATCCCTGGCATTTGGTGGGGGCGGGCATTGCTTTGATTGTGGCTGTCACCATGACGCTCTCCATTCCCAATGCCATTAAAAATATCATAGATTCAGGCTTTGGCGCGTCTGATCCTGTGGTTCGCGATCGTCAATTCATGATGTTAGGCGCGATTGCCGGAATTTTGGCATTGGCAACCGCCGGGCGTTTTTATTTTGTAACCTGGATCGGGGAACGGGTCGCGGCAGATTTGCGTATTGCCGTGCAAAGCCATTTATTGAGGCTTTCACCGGAGTTTTTCGAAGAGAATCGACCATCGGAAATTTCTTCAAGGCTTACGGCGGATACCACTTTGATTCAGTCCGTTGTTGGGTCATCGGCTTCCATTGCAATTCGGAATTTCTTCACTGCCATAGGCGGGACTGCATATTTGTTTTTCTTAAGCCCCCGTTTGATGGCGATTACCTTGATTGCTATTCCTGTGATTGTGATGCCGATCGTTCTGCTTGGCCGACGAGTACGAAACCTGTCCCGCTCTAGCCAGGACCGGGTTGCCGATGTGGGCGCTATGGCGGATGAAGTCTTAGGTGCATTGCGCATTGTCCAGGCCTTTACACAGGAAAATCGGGAACGATCCCGCTTTGGCGCCGCGGTTGAAGAGGCTTTTGTGACAGCGAAAAGACGCATTGGCATTCGTGCAATCATGACGGCTGTTGTAATTGCATTGATCTTTGGCGGCATTGTCATGCTTTTGCGTTCCGGCGCGGAAGGCGTGGCAAGTGGGAATGTGACCGGCGGTGATATTGCGGAATTCTTCTTCGTCAGTGCGATTGTCGCCGGTGCCTTTGGCTCATTGACTGAGGTTTACGGGGAAATGATGCGGGCGGCAGGAGCCTCAGGGCGGCTTGCTGAACTGATGGATGTGGAACCGAAGATCAAAGCGCCTGCAAATCCTGTTGCGCTGCCAGAGCCGCCCAAGGGTGCGTTGACATTTGACTCGGTCACGTTTCACTACCCGTCTCGCCCGCAATTTGCTGCACTTGAGGATTTCTCCCTTGCTGTGAAGCCAGGTGAGACTGTGGCACTTGTTGGCCCATCTGGTGCTGGCAAATCGACTATTTTCCAAATGCTTCAAAGATTTTACGATCCGCAAAGCGGCCATGTGGAAATTGATGGCGTTGATATTCGGAAGGTGGCGCCTGGTGAGCTGCGTGAACGGATGGCATTGGTACCGCAGGAAAGTGTCGTCTTCGCGGCGTCGGTCTATGAAAACATCCTCTATGGTCGCCCTGATGCGACGGAAGAAGAAGTTTGGGCGGCTGCCAAAGCCGCTGCCGCGGATGATTTCATCAGAGCCTTAAGCGACGGCATGGACACATATCTGGGTGAGGCTGGCACACGTTTGTCTGGCGGTCAGCGCCAACGTGTTGCCATTGCTCGTGCCATTTTGCGTGATGCCCCAATCCTGTTGCTTGATGAAGCGACATCAGCTTTGGATGCGGAATCGGAAAAGGCGGTTCAGGAAGCACTTACGCATCTGATGGAAGGCCGCACGACGCTTGTGATTGCGCACCGTTTGGCGACAGTCTTAAAAGCTGATCGTATCGTGGTTATGGATGAAGGCCGCATTGTCGCCGAAGGTCGCCATGAAGAGCTTATTGCTCAGGGTGGATTATATGCGCGGCTTGCCTCTCTTCAATTTGATATGGAAGCCGCGCAATAATCAGCGTTGGTCAAGCCGAAGTTCGATCCGCCTGTTTTGCCTATAAGCTTCTGGCGTTGAGCCATTGTTTATAGGCTGATAGGGGCCAAACCCTGCCGCAGCAAGCCGTTGCGGGGGCACGCCCTGGCTGATTAAATAACGCACCACAGACAAAGCCCGTGCCGTTGATAATTCCCAGTTCGATGGAAATTCCGGTGTGGAAATCGGCAAAATGTCGGTATGGCCGTCCACGCGTAAGACCCAATCAAGCTCTGGTGGGATTGTATCAATAAGAGCAAGAATGGTGCCTGCGATGGGGGACAGTTGTTTCTTACCTTCTTCTCCCAAAGTCGCTGAGCCGGAGGCAAAGAGCAATTCTGATTGGAAGACGAAACGGTCGCCTTGAACCTTGATGTCCGGATGCGCGCCAAGCAGTGCGCGAAGCCGTCCAAAAAATTCTGAACGATAGCCTGCAAGTTCTTCAACTTTGCCTGCAAGCGCGGTGTTGAGGCGTTTGCCAAGCTCAGCAATGACGACTTTGTTTTTTGCGTCGCGCTCATCCGCTGCATCTAGGGCTTCTTGTAAGGCAGCCATTTGACGGCGCAGAGCTTCCAAGTTCTGGTTCAATCTTTCAACTTCTGCGCGGGCTTGGGCGGATAAACGTTTTTCTTCATCCAATTCCTGCGCTTTCCCTGTCAACTGGCCGGATAGGTCGGAAATATTTGCCTGTGCCTCAGCTTGCGCACGGGCGGCTTCGGCCAGTCGTTCTTGTGCATCAGCGACCTGTGCCTGAAGCGCTGCGACCTGCGTGTTGAGTGTTGTGTTCACAACACGAGTAGCGCGCAGCGTGGAGCTTAAACTTGAAACCTCATCACGCAGGGATGCGGTTGTGCTCTTTTCCAACGCCAGTAAATCGCCAAGCTCGGCTAATTCCGTTCTCAATTGCGCAAGGGCTTCATCACGCCCAGACAAGGCTTGCCCAAGGAAAAATTGAGCTAATACAAAGATGCTGAGCAGAAAAATAATGACCAACAATAGCGATGACAAAGCATCAACAAAGCCCGGCCAGACCAAATCGCCTGATCCTTGCCCGCCGCGTTTTGAGAGCCGCGTTGCCATAATTAGCTATCCTTTGGACGGTTTTGGTCAAGAAGGGCACCAATTGTGCGGCCCAGGCGTTGAAAGCTTGAATGAAGCTCTTCGCCCAAAGTTTCCGCACTGTCATGTTGCGACTGTGCAAGACCTTTAACGGCTAGTTCCATATTGCGCAAATGGGCAAGCAGGGCTTCATCCCGATCATGATCGGTACCTTGCCCTATGCTTTGTATGGCCTGGGCAAGCAGGCGCTGATCTTCACTCATGCGATTCAATGTCTTGCGTTGGACACTCAATTCATCAGAGAGCTGAGCCAATGTCTGGTTCAATTGTGTCAGGCCATCTGTGAGCGCTTTATTTTCCCTATTGCCACCTGCAATGCGACGCTCCAAAGAATCAATGGCATCAGCCGTTTGAGTCATAAGGGCAGATGAATAAGCTGAACCGCCTTCGCGTTCTTCCGCTTCAGAGGGGGCTGAGACCAATCGCGTATGCGCTGCCAGCCAGTCTTCCATTTCGCCAAGAAAACGCCCTTGGGCCTGACCTAATGTTAAATCCAAAAAGCCTAAGACTAGCGATCCCGCTAAACCGAATAAGGAGGATGAAAAGGCTGTGCCCATGCCGGAAAGTGGTGCATCCAACCCGGCCTTCAATGTTTCAAACATATCTGCAACGTCGCCCGAGGTGACTGTCAGCCCGCCAATCGTCTGCCCAATGGCGGAAATCGTGGTCAGCAATCCCCAAAAGGTGCCAAGCAATCCTAAAAAGACAAGCAGCCCAACCATATAACGGGAATAATCCCGCCGTTCATCAAGACGACCAGCCACACCATCAACAAGCGATCGCATGGTCATGGTGGTGATGTTTAAAGACCCGGAGCTTTCGACCATTGCTGCTAATGGCGCTAATAATGGCGGGTGGGCAACGGCAACGCCGGTCTCACTGGAGCGACGAAAGCCCTCAATCCATTTGATTTCAAGACGCAGGCGGGCGACCTGGCGCAGCGTATAAAACACGCCGCCAAAAAGCACAGCGACAATCAGTCCGTTCAAATAGGGATTGGTGAGAAAGGCTGCCATCATTTTTGGCGTCAAAAGCGCGGCGACGGTAATAGCGCCGCCGAGAAATAGCCCCATTCGGATTAAATAGCGCGTTGGACGTGTCATAAGTCTGGCACCCTTGGCTTGAGTGGTCTATGCCACTCTTGAGTATTGCGTTTTTTAAGTTGCTGAAAGACTAGCGCCTCTTGAGGGCCAAATCTAGGCAGCTTCGTGTTAAGAGTTGGCCGGTATATGGATTTTTTCATTTTCGCTCTGGTTTTGACCGCCGCCATGCTCCATGCGGGCTGGAGTGTGATCATCAAGGCCAAACTTGATCCGTTCGCTTCTTTAACACTCGTTTCCACAGGGTGGAGCCTGCTTGCCGTTCCGGCATTATTCTTTGTCGCCCCGCCAACTCCGATTTTATGGCTGTTTGTTGCAGGGTCTGTGGCTATCCATCTGATTTACAAAGTGATTCTCTCCGCAACTTTTGCAGCGGGAGATTTGGGGCAGGTTTACCCCATCGCTCGAGGAAGCGGCCCGTTGCTGACAATATTCGGGGCTGCCGTGATTGCCGGTGAACATCTCGCAGGTCATGAAATTCTGGGCGCGGTACTAATTGTCAGCGGGGTAATGCTTGTGTCTTTACGGGGTAGCACACATTTTGAACGCCGGGCTGTGGGTTTTGCATTGGCTACAGGGCTTTGTATTGCCAGCTATACTCTGCTTGATGGTTTGGGCGTGCGTTATGCGGATAGCCCATGGACTTTCGTCACTTATCTTTTCGTTTTAGACGGTGGATCAATGTTCTTTTATGCGCTCTATCGTCAAGGCCCCAAACAGATCAAAGTTTATGCGAGGCATTGGCCGATTGCTTTAATTGGTGGTGCTATGGCGTTGACAGCCTATGCGATTAGCCTGTGGGCAATGACGCAGGCACCCATAGGGTTGGTTGCCGCCATAAGAGAAAGCAGTGTGTTATTCGCGGCTATCTTTGGAATGATTTTTCTGAAAGAACGGCTAACAGTATGGCGGGCGATAGCAGCAATTATAATTGTTGCCGGTATCGCCCTGACCAAGGTTAGTTTTTAAGCGGATTTTGCCGTTTTAAGGCCATGGTACACATGTTTATGTACCCGGCTGTGGATGTGCAGGTTTGTGGCGATAATATCGCCGCTTTCCAACATACGCTCTCCACCTTTGATGTCTGTGACAATGGCACCCGCTTCACGGCAAATAACAATGCCGGCTGCGATATCCCAGATATTCAGATTCTGTTCCCAGAAGCCGTCATAACGTCCTGCTGCGACATAAGCTAAGTCCAGTGCGGCCGAACCAAAGCGACGAACGCCCGCAACCTGCGGCATAATGGACGATAAAATGCTTGAGAATTCATCAAATCCGCCACGTCCAGCAAAAGGAATACCGGTGGCCAGCAAGCAGGTACGTAGATCTTCCCGGCCTGAAACACGAATGCGGCGATCGTTTAGGAATGCGCCGCCACCTTTTGTCGCCCAAAACATTTCATCTTTAATCGGATCATAAATGACGCCGGCAGTGATTTGCCCACGGTCCTCGACGCCGATAGAGATCGCAAAATGAGGCAGGCCATGCAGAAAATTGCTTGTGCCATCCAAAGGATCGACAATCCAACGCGGTGCGCCTTCGACCCCTTCTTCGGATCCACCTTCTTCCATGACGAGGCCAAAATCCGGCCGTCCTTTTTGGAGCTCGGTTTTCAAAATCCGTTCCGCGCGACGATCAGCTTCGGAGACGAAATCCGCTGGTCCTTTGCGTGAAACCTGAAGATTTTCGACTTCGCCAAAGTCACGTACCAGACCGCGTGCGGCTTTTAACGCCGCACCGGCCATAACATTAATAATTGCTGGTTTATGGCCCATTAGTCTGCCCGACGCACATAAGTGGAATCAGCCGTTGCAACAATAACCTTGTCACCACTGCTAACAAAAGGTGGCACCATTACGCGCACACCATTGTCCATTTGTGCAGGCTTATAAGACGATGCGGCGGTTTGACCTTTAACAACAGGTTCCGTCTCAACAACCTCCAAAGTGACATGTTCGGGAAGAGCAACGGAAATCGGTGTTTCTTCATAAGATTCAATTTGAACCATCATGCCGTCTTGCAGATAAACAGCATCTTCACCCATTTGATCGGCGGGCAGAGTAATCTGGTCAAAAGTTTCGGTGTCCATGAAGGTATAGCTTTCGCCGTCATTGAACAGATACTGATAGTCTTTAGTATCTAGACGAACACGTTCGACTTTTTCCGATGAGCGAAAACGCTCGTTCATTTTTGTTCCATCTTTCAGGTTTTTCAATTCAACCTGCAGATAGGCGCCGCCTTTACCCGGCTGTGTATGCTGGATTTTTACTGCGCGCCATAATCCGCCTTTGTGCTCTATAGCGTTGCCGGGGCGGATCGCGTTACCGTCGATCTTCATGGATTTGCTCTTCTCAATAAGAAATATCTCATGCGCTTTTGCGCGGCGCGGAACCTAACAGGAAGTCGTCACGTTGGCAATTGCTCAGTAACCTTATCTGTTAGGGGTGATTTAATCTTCCTATGAGACAAATTTGGGCAGGGGATCGGGCTATGCCAAAAAAAATTATACTGCTGGCACGAGAAAGGGAAGTACCCTTTCTGCATGACTTTACGGCCTCATTGAATAAGGCTGTTGAAGTTATCAGCGCTACCAGCATGACACGTTTTCAAAAGGAAGTGCGTCAGGGTCTTGATGGTGTGCGGCTTATTTCCTTTCTTTCAGCATTTGTTGTTCCGCAGGATGTTTTGAAGCGTTTGACGTTGACACCCTATAATGTTCACCCTGGACCGCCTGAGCGTCCAGGTCTGTTTCCGGACGCCTTTGCAGCCATTCAAGGCGCTCGAGAGTTTGGCGTAACCGTTCATGAAATGACCTGTCGGGTAGATGCGGGCCTGATTGTTGATGTGAAGCGTTTTGCGCTACCACCTCATGCTACCCGGCTGGAAATCCAAGATCACGCAGAGCGCTTTGCTGTGCAGCTTTTTGCCATGCTGGTACGTCATTGCGCATTTGAGGATGAGGACCTTAAACCCAATGGTGAGCAATGGTCAGGTACGTGCACCACACGACAGGACTATGAGCTTTTATTAGAGCAGTATGACTGTTTGAGAACGCCCTCGGATGTCAGTGTTTTACGGTCTTTTCGTTCTTAATGTTATTTGCCCATCAGATCAGATAGCAGACCTCGGTCCTCCGGCGATATTCCAAGCATGTAAATCAATAATGAAAAAGGCAAGAGGGCGAGAATAACGCTCGTGCTAATTAGGAGTGCCGGGTGAAAATCGACTAGATAGGGTTGGGCGAGTAAAATAAGAGATAAGCCGCAACCACCTGCAATTAAAGGTTTGAACATTGCGCCGTTTATGCATTCTGCGCCGGTCAGGACCCTGGCGCTTAACAGCCGTAATGCGGCAAGAACTAAGGCGCTGGCAAGGACACCATAGGCCGCCCCCAATGCTCCATATGACGGGATGAGAATGGCACACAAGCTTAATTGAATGGCAATGCCAACGCTTGTAATCAAAGTTGCGATCCAAGGGCGGGCGAAAACAAGCGGCAATTCAGCGCTTAAGGTTGTTGCAATAATAACTTCTGCGCCAAGCAATATAAGTAAAGTAGGCCCCAATGCTTCAAAGCCATCACCGGCCCAACTTAAAAATGCTGCCGCCGTTGGGACAAAGAATAACCACTGTACGACTTGCAGCGTGAATATCCAACGGTTGACCTGCGCTAATTGCTGGCCAGCGGATTTGCCACCAAAACGCGCTAAGGTTTGCGCGGTAATGGGCGCTAGGACGGGCGCGAAAAGCTCATGGGTTTTTTGTACATTGGTAGTGATTTCCTTGGCAACCCCATATGGCCCCGCAAGCGCCGGACCTGCCAATGTCCCTATTAATATCAAGTCTGCGCGTCGCGCTGCCATTTGCAGTAAATCTGTGATCATTGTGGGAAAAGAGCGCGTGAATATTTTGGCAGCGGTATTTTTGGCTGGCTTTGTAAATTGAAGGCCGAATAGTTTTACATAGCCCCACAAGGCAACACCTACGGCTGCACTAAGGCCGCCGAGATAAGCGAAAATAAGTCCGAATTTTAAAATGCCTAAAAAGCCGAATAGAGCGCAAAGAAGGGCTTTTGCCCATGGCTCCAACACGGATCTGGACAGGATATAATAAACCATCACGCGCCGATGTCGGGTAATTGCCAGTAAGACGTCTGCGAGGACGATTAAGGGCAGGGCGAAAGCGAGGTAATGCGTAGCTACATCAGGCATGACTGCTTTTAATGCGAAGAAACTGATGATGCTCAAGGGGACAGCTAGCCCCAAGGATAAAGCAAGTGCGGACCAGGTGATGGCGCTGATGGCTTGGTTGTCCGCACCATCTGCTTCAGCTTCTTCCAAAAAGGGGTATAGCGATCGCTTCATGCCGAGGACGCAAAAGGCGCCCAATATCTCAACTGTCGCTGTGGCGACGAAAAATGAACCTAAGTTGCTGGCGCCGAATAAATTCCCTGCAAGAAATAAGAAGCTTAGGCCTGCTATGCTGCGCGGAACAAAGCCCGCAAGCATCGCCAACGCCCCGCGCCCTAAGTCTTTTCTATCCGAGCTTTTATCCACCATGAATTGAGGACTTAGCGAAGCTCGTGCGCCTTGACCAGCATTGAAATGATTTAAGGGCAAGAAACTTTTCTTTTGGGGCTTGCGCTCAGCCTTCAATCAGGTATAACGGCCTCCGCATTTGGCGATCAGCCAATGACCCTGATTGGGGCGCGTAGCTCAGTGGGAGAGCACTACGTTGACATCGTAGGGGTCGCAAGTTCAATCCTTGCCGCGCCCACCATTTTTATCAATGACTTAGATATTTTTTATATTATCGTTTGCCTCTCTATGATCCGCAGGTCACCTTGTGCCTTCAATTTGTTTTCAGTGCATTACTGCAAGTTTGGGAAAAACAAGTGTTGAGAGACAAATCAGTGAGCTGGCACCATT
>JASFRS010000052.1:0-15230 GCA_050114795.1 Sphingomonadales bacterium | reverse complement strand
CGGGGATGCGGTTCTGTTGTTAGAACTGCCAATGGGGCATTAAGCTCATCAGCAACAACACCTGCATCCGTAATAACCTTTTGATGTCCCCTGTGAAACCCATCGAATGTGCCTAGAGCGATAACTGCACCACGCGCATTGGGGCCCAGTTGATCAATATGACGATATATTTGCATCAAAGCGCCTTTTCCAAGCAAACCTCTTACACACCTGCGTATCACCATCAACGCAAAGCACTGAGTGTTAACCTATTTTTTAAAGCATAGACATAAGCTAAGCTTCAAGACAGGAAAAAGCGGGGGCGCTGGAAGGGACGCCGGGGGAGTTCACAGGACCCCTCGGCGTTTCATTTTAAAAGGCATCAGGTTCTAAAATTGGAATTTATCGATAATCTGGGTTCGGATAATCAAAGCGACACCCCGCGTCCCATTCAGACCTTTGATTACCATGCGCCGGGATACCGCCCCTATCTTTAATCATGCGCGCCATATGCAGTAGATTCCAGGTCATAAACGTCGTATTTCTGTTCGTAAAATCATTCTCCAACCCTCCGGACCCCTCATCCAGATAAGATGGCCCTGGCCCCGCCTCCCCAACCCAAGCGGCATCCGCTTGGGGCGGAATGACATAACCAAGATGTTGCAATGAATAGAGGATGTTCATCGCGCAATGCTTTGCACCATCCTCATTGCCGGTAACAAGGCATCCCCCAACGCGGCCATAATAAGCATATTGTCCTGAGTCATTTAGGAGATGAGAATTTGCATAAAGGCGCTCTACAACTCGCGTACAAACTGAAGATTTATCCCCTAACCAGATTGGCGTTGTCAGAACAAGAATATCCGCTTCCGTCACATCTTTATATATATTTGGCCAATCATCTTCATCCCAGCCGTGCTCACGCATATCAGGGTAGATCCCAGTCGCAATGGCATAATCCACCGGGCGCAAACATTTGGCCGAAACGCCGTTTTTCTCCATAATCGCCTTAGAAATATCGACAAGTCCTTGGGTATGGGATGGCTCTGGCCGTTTTTTTAAAGTGCAGTTCAAAAACAGGGCCTTTAAATCGGAAAAATCCCACTTGCTCGCCGCACATAATTCTTCCTGTTTTGCATTTAACATGACCTCCCCCTCATTTTCATAAATATAAACAAGGCAATCGTGACTTTATACACGATCAAGCCTTGAGGGGTAATGGCGCAGAAAAAATCCGTTTAAAACAGAAATGGCCGACCACCTCTCTTGCGGGATAGAGGTGATCGGCCTAAGGGCGGTGCAAATCGCGCATGTTCTTGCGCGGGGGTCATTGCTATCAGTCATCATTCTTAGGGCCGGAGTGAATGACGACTTGCGATCCGCCCAATAAACGCAATGTAATTGCAACTTTGAGAAGTGTTTTTTGGAAAGGCAACAAAAAACTAGTCTTTTCACAAAGACAGAGCTCCGGTGAGAAACATAATTATATATTCTTCGACTTCAGAGTACATATAATTGGAAACAACAATTCCTTTTAGATTCAAAATAAATTTAAAGAGCTTAGTTGGACGAATCTTTTGGTGTCACGGATTTCCAACCACACGCAGCCATGCATATCGCCCCATCAACCGCCCTTTTTCCGTGACAAATGAGAGTCACATTACAACTCACTGGCATCTTTGGCTGTAGTGTCATAGACTAACCAGCTAATGTGTCCCCCTGGGGAGAGGGGCATGCACTAAATCAGCTTTATGCGGAGGCTCGATATATTCATGCGTGCAGTATTCAAAATTTTAGGCGCACTTATTGCTCTGGTTTTTATTGTTATAATTGGTTCTGCCATTTTTGTTTATTTCAATGGCCAGTCTCTAATTCGAGACGGTGTAGAGGAATATGGCCCAAAGGTTACCGGCACAAGCGTTGAGCTTCAAGCTGTGAGGTTTTCACCTATGGCGGGTGAGGCGGGGTTAAGTGGCTTTGTCATTGGGTCACCGCAGGGTTTTTCTGCTCCCTATACAATGAAGGTCGACAACATCGACGTCGCTCTTAAACCAGAATCATTGTTTGAAGACACGATTTTAATCAAACGTATTGCCATAGAAGCACCGGCAATTGTGTATGAACGGGGTAAGAGTGGGACCAATCTTGATGCCCTTCAAAGAAATATCGAAGCCTTCACCGGCCCGACTGCGACTGATGAAGATGCCGCGCCAAGCGCGAAGGTCGCGATTGAAGAACTCGTTATTACGGGCGCCAATTTACAATTTATTAGTGGGGAAAAGGGTCTGGAAGCTCTCGGTTTAGGAGATCGTTCCATGACCTTAGCCGATGTGCGTTTAACGAATATCGGCGTTAAGGAGGGGGGGATCCCCCCATCAGAGGCAGCACGACTGGCTATGGAGGCGCTTATGCCTCAAGTCGGTAAAGCCCTTGCATCGCAAGAAGGCAAAAAGCTGCTCCAGCAGGCTCTTGGAGACAAAGTCAATCTTGACGAAAACCTCCAAGACCAGGTCAAGGAGACTCTTGGGGACAAGGCCAAGGAAGGTCTTAAGGGTCTTTTTGGAAAGAAGAAATGAGCATAAGCGAGGAGGTAAATTATGTCACTTCAAGAAAAGCTGCTTAAGAGCATACCCTATGCTTTAGCAGCAGGCCTTTTAATATCCGTTACAGCTTGTAGCGAGGAAAAAAGTCAGGATGCGGAAGAAGCTGCTGATACGGCTGCTGAAGAAATGATGCAAGACGCCGGTGATACCGCAGACAACATGGCCGACGAAGTCGATGAAGCCTATGGTGCTGCCGAAGATATGGCTGATGACACCATGGACAATGCAAAAGACGCAGTCGACAACGCTATGGATTCGACTGAAGAAATGATGGATGAAGCCAAAGACGAAGGCAAAGACCTATTACAGGGTATGAAAGAGAAGGCAGAAGACGCCGCTGACGACGTCGAAGACGAGATGCCAAAACCCTGATTCCGTAACGGTCAAATCTTTGAATAAAAGCAAAAGCCGCTGTCTGATTATCTGACGGCGGCTTTTTTTCGCAAAAGACTTTACCGCAGCGCTACGCGTGCTAGCGTGTGCTCCAGTGAGAAACAATAGTCATAAGCAAGGAGTCAGACATGTCACTTGGGGAAGTTACACAACAAATGCAAGAGCGAATTGGCGACGGTGCCGGCATTGGGAAAGTCATTAAATTCGACTTTGGCGATGATGGCATTTTACGCATTGATGACTCTCAAAGCCCTGCAGTAGTCAATAATGAGGATGGCGCATCAGACGTGACAATCAAAGTTACCCTGGATGACTATAAAGCTATCGCCAGCGGCGAACAAAATGCTCAAATGGCATTTATGATGGGCAAGCTTAAAGTTGAGGGCGATATGGGCCTTGCTATGCGCTTAGGTCAAATTCTCGGCTAATCGAAAAGCTATTAAATTATGCTAGAAGGCCGGGAATTCTCTGAATTTTCGGCCTTTAATATATAGGCAAGCCATATGAGTCTATTGAAGATACTAACCCTTGTTGTGGTACTCATGCTCATATTTAGTGCATTCTATGCCTTTGGACCAGGCGGGGAAAAGCGGCTTGAACGGTTCTTTTCCTATCCCGATCCGTTACCTGAGATCGAATTTGAAACCCTGGCTCTCCACGAACGCCCAAATCAATTTCTTATATGCCCCCGCGATCTATGCGCGAAAACCACAGCTCACGACAACGCCCCTATTTTCAAACTAAACGTCAGAAATCTAAGAAACAAATTCGAAGCAATTGCGCTAACGCAAAATAATGTAGAATTAAAAAGGCAAAGCGATCACCCCCCTCAAAGCGATTATATTGTGCGCACAAATATCATGAGATATCCCGATATTGTCACTGTACGCTTTATTAAACTTGGGCCAAATTCATCAACTCTCGCCATCTATAGTCGTTCTGTATATGGCCACAGCGACTTTGGTGTGAATGAGAAACGTGTTAAAAATTGGCTGAAAAATTTGAAAGAAATCCCTGAAATAAGAAATTAACCCTACAAGTTAAAAATTGTTTCAGAGATAGGCCCCACACTTATAAAGAGTACCAAAAATTATGCGTACGGACCGGAATTGGGGGGCCGAGAAAATGAAACGACTTTTGTTGGCATTGCCGAAGCGTTTTACTGTTATCGTGATTACAATGTATTTTGCAATCAACTCGACAGTAGCTGCTCAAACGCAATGTTTGAATGAGTCTGAAAGCGCTGCAGAAAAGATTAGACGTCTGCAAACGACACTCATGGTGGGTGCGCTCCAATGTCGGAATGCCTCCAATTTGAATCTGACTGGAAATTACAATATTTTTATCCAGCGTCATGGCGCAATCGTGTCAGCTTACAATCAAACATTAAAAGGCTATTTCCAGCGCGCTATCGGCAAGAAATACCAGAGAGCGATGGACCGCCATATCACGAGTTTAGCCAATTCCATTTCAAGCAAGGCATATAAAGATCGAGACTTCTGTTTTAAAGTAGCGGAACTGGGTCTCAAGGCTCTTAACCCAGGTGGCAAAACCCTGGAACAAATCGCAGCGACAAACAGTGTAATCAATTCAACGCTGCAGCAGTGCCCTTCCAATAGGCATATAGAAGCTTCCAACCAGAATTAACAAAGCCGCGCTCCATTTGGAACTTTTGCTTCAGGTTTAGCAAGCACAACAGCTCCACCTTCATTGAAAAATCCCGTAAGCAAAAATTCGGACTGTATAGGTCCAATCTGCTTTTTAGGGAAATTGACTACACCCAGTACCTGCTTGCCTGGTAAATCACTAATTTCATAAAGCTCCGTAATCTGCGCGCTCGACTTCAAAACCCCAATTTCAGAGCCGAAATCCACATGCACGATATAAGCTGGCTTGCGCGCCTGAGGAAATTTTTCAGCATGCACGATAGTTCCCACACGCAAATCAACACGCAGAAAGTCTTCATATTGGATTATGTTTGAACTCATAACTAGCCTCATAAAAAAACCTGCCACCCCTAAAGGATGGCAGGTTTATTGTTCTGCAACCTGAATTAATTATCTTGTGGAAAAGTAATTTCCACACGCCGGTTTTGCGGTTCACGCACACCATCTAGCGTATTAATCAGGGTTTTTGTTTCGCCATAGCCATTAACGGACACAACGGAGGCATCAACGCCATTGCGTGCGAGCTCTGCACGCACAGCAACTGCGCGACGCTCCGATAAACGTTGATTATATTTATCCGCACCGGCGCGATCAGTGTGACCATCCAACATAATCTGAGCCTGCCCTGTATCCTTAAACGCCTCAGCAGCATCACGAATAATATCCGCAGCCTCTTGCGTGATTTCCGCGCTATCAAAGCCAAAGAAGACAATAAACGGCCCTGGAATCACAACAGGCTCCGGCTCCGGTGGTGGAGGCGGAGGTGGTGGAGGCGCTGGCTGTGGCTCTGGTTCAGCACGAGGGGCTGGTGCCGGTGCTACTTCCGGCTCTGGTTCAGGTTTTTTCGCCGCACCAAATTTAAAGCTTAAGCCAAACAAGACTGAAACAGCTTCAAAATCACCACGCAAATCCCGCCCGAATCCATCACTAAACCGGGCATCATCTGTAAGAAAATAGCGCACTTGACCTGTGAGTGCCGCACGCTCATTTAGATTCTTACGAAGCCCAGCAAATGCCTGCCACGCAAATGCCGTATCAGAGTCATCAACTAATAAAGTTGAGTCATAGCGAGCATTATTAACTTTAATCCTTGCTGCACCAACGCCCATACCAGCATAAGCACCCCAGCCACCGCGAGTCGGCGTGTCCAATGTGCCATTCAACATATAGGACCAAGCCGAACGGCTACCCGGAATGCTGCCAAGATTATCGACGGGAACACCGGCACCAAAATTACCAAAATTCGTGGCATTATTGATAGAACCACGTTGATAACCAACTTCAGCGCCCAATCTAAACGGACCAAAATCATAACCAATTTGAGGTGTAGCAGTAATGCCTGTTGAAGTATCCAACCTCAACACATCATTATCTAATGCATCTCTATGGGTTTCGGCCTGGATAAAATTTGGCCCAACTAGAAATTCTGCAAACCAGCCTTTGTCACTGTCCTGTGCTTGCACCGTACTGATACTGGCACTGCCCCCCAACAGCGCAGCGATGAACAGTTTTCGCATTTTCCTCTCCCTGCATCTAGGAAATAACGCCGCCCCACTGCCCCTGAGAACTCCAAGCCAACTGCATTGGGTAAGCAATTTCATCCACAAATGTATGATTTACCAGAAAAAGGCAAGAGTTAAGGCAAATCCAAGGAAAAGCTGTGGCAAGTCCAATTTCATTCAAATTGTTGCAATTAGACCATGAGTACGAAGCGTTGTTAATATGCTGGAAATGGCGGCGCGAGCCTCAACGTCATTGATCACTCCTCCATTAGGGTCTGAAATTGCAGGCTGAGGGGCGGCCAAAACCACAACCCATACGCCCTGCATATATCTGACGACATTCATCTCATCTAAGACCCAGGCATGAACGCCATCTTGCGCAGGTGCAAACCGCCAACCACCCCCAGTCCAAAATGCGATATTACCGTCTTGATTAACCCATTCATTGATTGCCCCCACATCAACAATCCAAGCCTCTCCAACCTGAGGAGATAAAGGTGGGCTATTCAATATACGGCTTTGGATAACAAGATGACTTAATACATCTAACGCTGTAACAGCTTCATTATGCGTGACATCCTTTTGAGCCTGGTTGACAGCAATCAACGGCAAATCAAAGCGTGGGGTCAAAGTACCCATGTCTCAATCCTCTATGATTAAAATTCAAATTGATGGTCTGCAACAGCCCCACGCCCAACCAAAGCAGAAAGTTGGTAGATGCGCACGTGTAGCCAGCTTATCCCGAAGCCAAAATCTGCCTGCTGCTGCGCCAATGTATAAATATACTCAGGCGAAGACAGGTTAATCTGCCGCAGAACCGACATGTCAGGTGCCAAGATTTCTAATTCATAAACTTCACTCGTCTCCCCAAGCGGCGCATCAGTCCCATCAATCCACTCTGCACCCAAGCGACTGCGCCGGATCCAGGAGACATCCACATCTCCTGTCTCATGTTTAAAGGCTCGAACATGCACGGGCGAGAGCGGGCGAAGGCTTTGCCCCGCAAAAAAGAAACTTTGAGACCCAACAGTTTCCAAGGGCTCCAAAGCACCCACGGCTTTATAGGCACGACTTTGCCCAACATGCCCCAAATTAGTAGCAATTGATGCAACAGCAGATGCGTCCAGCAATATGAAAGCCTCACCCGCTTGGTGCGAAGAAATGGCGCTCTCGGTACCCAATCGCCCACGCAAAAGCCCCGACAACTCAAACCGCCCACCACCCAAAGCGCTGGCTTGACGAAATTGAATAATTTCACCTCCAAAGACCGCCGCATTCGCGCCATTGAACAAAGACAATTCAGGTTTAGATTCCAAATCGCGTGTAGGGTCATATAATTGAACAATAGGTCGGTTCAACTCATCCCAAACAGTACTAGCGGCAAATCCTGGAGGTGTTTCAACCACACCAAGCACCGCCGCATTCTGTGTGCTTGCCCGCCTGGTAAAACTGGTCTCATTATCCAGGCTTTCAAACAAAGTCGCAGAACGCCAAGCAGCATTTTCACCGCTTGCAACAAACAGATAACGAGGTGTATCAGAATTTTCACCGGGTAGTAGCGGCACATCAAGCAATTCAAAATGAGTAACCCCCTGACTCGCTGCTGTCTGAGAAATGTCCGAACCGCTATCGGCCAAGACATTGAACACCATATTTTCGCTTGCATAATGTCGACCACTCAGGCGCATCATAGTGCCGTTTACAGCGCGTTCCTCAACGAGAATTGGATGGCTAGTTCCATCATAGCTGGTCGTTACAAAGTCGCCCGCTTCAATTGCAAATCGGGATGCCGGCAAACTGACTACAGCCTGTTCACGTCCAGTCCAGGCTGTATTTAATGCCCGCTCAGCCGCTGCCTTTGCAGTTTGCGCAGTAACCACAACATTGGCGCGATGACTAACATGCCTACCTCTTCTACTCGTCAACCTGCGCGCGCGCTGGACATTGACCTGAAAGTCTCGTGCCGGATCGAGATATTCCACCAGGACCTCCGAAGGCAACTCCCAATCCTGGACACGAACGGATTCCAAACTTTGGCCGCTTTGCAAATGCTCTCGCGCACCAAGTTCATTGTCCGATATAAGAATTGCTTGGCTTGGCAGATCCTTAAACAGAAGATCGCGCCCACGCTCCACACAGACAAATTCGTGATAAGCTCCCAAATCATCCAAAGCATCCCGAAATGTCGAACTCCCATCCAAAACATAGCCTTTAACAGTGGGCGATAAATTGGACGTATCAATCTGCTCAAATTCACCAATAGTTGCGAGATCAGAAATGAGTGCAGATAAAGCAACCTGACCTTGATCTGCAATAACCTCAAATGTCAAATTCGGGACACGATTAGCAAATTCGTTAAGCTCCAAATCTTCAAACACCACATAGGTCAACCCTCGATAAGCAGGTACCTGCCCTACCCCAAGAGCAGCCTCCATGACAGGGTCAACCTGCTGATCTTCACTACCTAAATATGTGCGAAGCTGGCCATTAACATTGAGCGTTCCACCATCTTCACGAATAAGCTTACCATCCGCCCAAATTCGCCCAATTCGTTGTACTTCCCGAGCACATAAAGCAATAGCGAAGGAAGATGTATAACGATAGACGGTCGTCGTTCCGCCACTACTCGTCCCGCCCTTACCACCGCCAGAACTTTCGCTTTCCTGGTATTCAATTAAACCATCTGACCAAATGACATTGCCGGCAATCCTCACCACCCCATAAGCCAATGGGATTGGCACACCATAAGCAGAATTTTGTATCGCATAGCCTTCAACCCTGCGGCTGGAGCTACTCGAACCGACACCCAACCCTCCGTCTATTACGCCGCCGATAAAACGCCCAAAAAATCCACCCAGAGGGCCGCCAATAACATTCCCGACCGTGCCTAAAACGACTGAAGCCATGTTTAAACTCCTGGAAAACGATAAGCGCCCACAAGGCGTTGCCGCCAAAGATCATCGAGGCGATGTTCAACCACATGACGTGCAGGCATATAGCTATGGATCATGCTAAAGGGGCGGTGTGCATCTCCAAGGATAGCGACATGTTGTGGCGGTCCATTGAACTGAAACAAAGCCACATCCCCAACTTGCATGTCGTCCAGATCAACAGGTGACAATCCCGATAGGCTTAGGTGTTTTTCAAGCAATCCGTGTGCAGGTCTCCGGTCATAATTGGGGCTATCACAGACCGTCATTCCACATTTATGGGCAACACAAACCAATAGACCAACACAATCTAATCCGTGGCCAACCAGACGCCCCTGATGCCGAAACCGCGTTCCGATGCAATCCCGTGCGGAGGCGAGAATATCTTCGCGCATCATGAAGGCAAACCCGGATAATCAAGAATAGAGTCAACGCCTGGCAAATGGGGTTCGCCGCGAAAATTTTCGACATTTGAAAATTTGGTCTGGCAGGTGACAAAACGCTTATCACAGCCCGCATGAACTTCAATCAGGTCACCAACGGAGATTGCAAAAGGAAATGGGTCAAAAACAGTAATTTCCTGTGACTGATCGCTTTTCACTTCACGGCTGAGACCTGCATTCTGCCCGCTTAAAAACCTCAGGCGACCGTAATGAAAATAATCATTGCTTTGAACGACACTGATGCCGAAACGTGCATTATTGATCACTGCGGTTACGGTGCCCTGGAAGGTGACATCGCGCAACGACACACGACATTTCCGATCACCTAAGTCAGTGCGACATTCTGGTGAAAATACTCCCCCAACTGCGCGTTGCAAGTCCTGCTTACGGCCACGCAATTCGGCTGAAAATACCTGATCAATCCGGCGCACATCGCCTAAACGACCCGACCTCAGTGGAATTTGAGCAGACTCGGGTGATGACCAGTCAACGATAAAAACGTCAATTCGTGCATCATCATAACGCCCAATTTCCAGGTCAAGAGAGCGAAGAGCAGCCCCAGACAAAACGCCAGCGACCTCCAGCGTATCTACAGAAAACCCGCTTTTAGAGTCTACCTGGGTCGGCTGAAATGATGGTGAAGGTCGATATAAAAGCCCATCCAATGTGAAAGCGACATCATGTGTCGTAAAACCTAAGGCAACCCCATCTAATCGCTCCACCCGCCAACACATAGCCAACCGCGTGACTTCTGCATTCAAGCGATCCGCAAATTCTTGAGGAAAATTTAGCATGACGCTCTACACCCGAACTTCGATCAGGCCGATATCGCCAATCAGTCCCGCACGAAAATTTTCAGCGGATATGTTCAATACATCACTTTCGAAGCGCACAGGCACATCAAATTCAAATCCTGCACTAACAGAAACGCCCGCCGCGGGCGGGACATCAAAACTTATGACGCCGAGGTCACAATCCACAGTAAAACCTGTTGTGACTTCAACACCATCAAAGGCCGGTCGCACACTACCTTGCACAGGCTTAGTAATACGCCGGACATAAGAATTAGGCGCCTCCCCATAGGTTTTGATGAGCTGGAAATCGACCTGCACCCCATCCGCAGTTCCAAGCAATTGATCGGAAGGCATCACCGCAACATTTGGCGTAGTCGATGTAAAGTCGGACCAGTCTTTAAATCTAAATCCAAAACCACGCCCTTGGCGCGCCCTGAAGAAATGTAAGACCTCATCAATATCGTCTTCAGCACGAATGCCTGTGGAGACATCGTAGCGTGCTCTGGATTCACTCCAATTGATATTGCGCTGTTCTGCACCAGAGGCAAGTTCGGTCACCGTCGTTGAAAAACGCGGCCCACCACTCGAGCCAAAGGCAATATCCAGTGGAAAACGAATGTCATGAAAGCCCTGCATATCCTCATCATCCTCAAGTTCGAAATATGTGAACCCATCCCGTGCGATTTGCGGATAGGCCCAAGCAAAGACCTCACGGAACCCGCGCGCTTTGCCATCCGCTATTGCACGATCGATATTCTGCCAAACGTCGAGCGTTGTCCCTTCATTCGCAAAGCCTGCGAAATAATGGGCATTATTGGCGTCGTAGCCCAAAGTGCTTTGAACCAACGCAAGCCCCCGATCATGCGCGCCCCAATTCCCCGCAATCACATGGTCATAATCTTCCAATTGAAAAATATCGAAAGCAGGCGCAGACCATTGCAACGGCATATTTGCCTGCGCCAACATCGGCGCATCATCCCGCAGCACTTGAGGCGTAAAGAATAAAACCGCCATATCAGAGGATGGATATTTGGCCTTCGCCTTGTCACGGATGGCAAAAGTTGCCTCAGCTAATTTTTCAGCCAACCAATCAAGGTAAAAATTCTGCTCCGCTGTAGGCGTCTCAAATATCGTTAAATGCTTAGCTGGTACCGGCAAGCCTGTTTCAGACGTAAAAGCCGCCTGTGTCGTTGCATCATAGAAACAAGGCTCAGCCCCGCCAAACAGTTGATACCACCACCATGGCTCCCCAATTTGGAAAAACGGCGCAGAACACCCGGCAGCGACAGCAATATCACCAAATTCGACGAGCGCATCACCCACATAATCAACAGCCACAGTATGGGTCGGAGCAATAAGTGAGGAAGGCGGCGTATACCCCGTTAAAGCCGGGGAACCATCGTGCGTCCTCTGCATCCAGTCATCAGGAATCCATTCATTAAAAATCTCAAAAGAGATGGAGATGATCGGCTTAAAGCCCAGATCAACCGCACGTTTGAAATAGTCTTCATGCCATTTCTTACACGGCGCATTTAATATTTTACCCTGCCCGTCACGCGCAGCGATAAAACGCCCCTCACCGGCGTCGAATAACAGCCGGAAAAAATGGCTCATCCCCACATAATGATCGAGAAAAGAGCTATAACCAAGATGTAGGGAATTCCGCAGAAGACGCTCAGGCGTCTGGTTAAAAACATCGTCATAACCATTAGCCAATCTAATATCATGAGGCGGCAGAAACGCGTCACCTAATTTAAATGTACTGTTCGCACCCTCAACTTTGATCTCTGTGATTTCCACCCAGGCTTCCAATGGCGCAAGCAAAGGATCATCATCAACGCCATTAAATGTATCAGGCACCATCGAGATGAATAGACGATCAATATCTTTGGGGTAAACCGGGTCTGCTTGGGTCGGTAGAATGAACCCACCATCCAAGTCATCAAAATCCAGTGTAATAACGGCATCATTCCCAGGCCCAACAGCGTAATTCGCCAGCCTCACAAACCAGGTTCGTGCGCCGCCATTTTGATCTCGGCCTTCAATAGTCAAAGTTGGACCATTGACCTCAGGTAAGGTCCTGATACCGGATGACCTCCATCGAAAGCTTAAGCACACACCCGAATAGTCACGTGACGTTTCATAAGCGAGTAATGGTGGATCCAGATTATCTTCACTTTCCCAGATCAAACCAGCAAGATTATTCTGCTCATAAAAAACCAGGTCCGCCCTTAACCCATCACAGCCCAAGGTTGTAATCGCAGCCATCATTGGACGGGGAAAATTCAAAGTCCAATAACGGGGATCAAAACGCTTGATAAAGCTATGGTTAAAGGCATCACCATCCTTGGCAAGCCAATGCATAGATATATCCAAATGTTAAGAAGTGTTGGAGTTACTGGTCTCGTCCAGCTCGCTCAACAGCGCGCCGAACTTGAAGGGCAATCTGCCCCGCGCTCTCACGTGACATAGGAGCTCCACCCTCATTATTCACATTGATTGTTATGGATACAGGCCGGTCTGCGCGACGCTCCTGAATGGGTTCAACGCGCCCCGCCTGACCAGGAAAAAACAATTCCGGCCCGCGCTCTCCAACAAGGAATGGGCGATCTGTCGTGACCTGTCCACCAATCGCACGCCCGCCGAAAAGACCAGCAATAGATGACAAAAAGCCACTGCCTCCTCCGCCAAAGAGACTGGAGAGCGCACCCCCTCCCCCACCTCCGACATTACTCAGAACAGCTTCAGCAATATCTCTTACAGCAGACAGAGCAACCCGCTTCAAACCAGCAAAACTGAATTCGCCCATAGCAACAAGGTCGAGCAGAGATTCTCCAATTCGGCCCACAGCATCTTCAAAAGCCTCAGCAAGCGCGTCACCTAAGTCCACACCTTCCGCACGCACTTCTTCAACATCCGAACCTGCTTTTTCAGCGGCAGCGCCGACGGCTTCAAAATCCTCCTGCGCCTGTGCCAGTACATGGCGCAAAGAAGACGTATCCGCGTCGACCTTCACCACAAGGGTGTCGATCACGGTTTCCACGGAATTTCTCCAGCTAAATTAAATTTTATCGATTCTTGGACCGAAAGGAGATGGATAGCGTGAGAGCACGACCAATGATAAAAATACCACTAAACAGGCCAACGATCAGAATATTAACCGTTTCAAAGCCAGATTCCCACAATATCCAGACATAAGCAATGAGCGCAATTAGACCCAAAGTCTGGATGAGCTGCCCATAGAAACGTAACTTTTCACGTTTGCGCTTTTCCTCGCGGCTCATAGTTTCTATTGGTTGGCCAGAGCGACGGGCAGCAACACGTTCGCGAAGAGATGGACGATTTGAATCAGATTTTGACATGCCCCTAATTTAAGCACGTCCGCTTCAAGGTCAATCGGGAAAACGTGATATCATCGAACTAAACTCATCACGGTTTAGCGCCCCCTTCTGATTAACGTCCAGCCCACGCGCCTCCGCCCAGGCCAGCCAGGCCTTATAAAACTCAATAGGCGTAGCCTGCCAAAAATCATCGACCTGCCAGCCTAAAAGCCCCGTTGCGAGGCCTGCCATCCGCCCCCAATCATGCTTTTTCACTGTCAGGCCCAGCCAGGGCGGACGTCAAAATGGCACGAAATGCAGGTGTCGCGGCCGAGATGCCATTCTCCGCAATTAATTCGCCCAATTCGGACATTTCCACATCAGACCCACCCGCCACCGCGCAGGACCAAAGCACAGTCACGACATCTTTCAATGTAACTTGACCGGAAGTCGTCCGCTCAACGATGGCGAATAAACTACCAACTTCCTGCTCAATTCGAACAAGAGCTTCAAATGTAGGACGTAAACGAAAGTGCTGCTCCCCCAAGAACAGAGAAACCTCACCCCTTAATGGATTAGCGAAAGCATCAGACATTCGTCAAACTCACAGGACCGGCGCTTTCAAGCTGCAGAGTATAAGTCCGTTCACCCCCATGATCACCCGCATGTTCCAGATTTGTAATCCGAAACAGACCCGAAAAATAATCACCGCTTTCGAAAACAATCTGCAAATCCGCATGACTGCCCGACAAGACTTTTTGTTGAACCAATTGCTCCGCACTGCTGTCAGTGAATACGCCGGAACCACGGAGGGAAACAGACTTCAATCCAGCACCATCCAACAACTCCCGCCAGCCATTAGACCCTTTATGGGTGACGTCAACACCCGGCGCTGAAATGGTCAAACCAGTTGTGCGCATACCGGCAATGGTCGAATATGTGGGCGGCATACCCTCATCAGAGATTTTGATTAAAAAAGCGCTGCCTTTTTCAGCGGCCATGATCGTACTCCTTTTTAAGGAAAATGACGTTATGAAGATGGGCAGGTCAAAGCCCGAAACCGATTGATGGAATGATGAAGTGGCCCCGAAGCCTCAAAAAGCATCTGGGCAAATTCAAAGCGCAACACGACGAGATTATGACCTTCAATCACCAGATCCACATCATCCAGCGCTGCCTTAAGGGCCTCCTGCAGCTCTTTAATCTCCCGATGCCCGGGCTTGGCTGACCAGATATGAAGCTCAAACCGATGGTCCTGTCCTTTAAAAGTCTTAGAAGACCAGTCCATCACACTGCTTCCCCCTAAAGTGATATAGGGATAAGTCGCGCTTTGCGGTACATGGTCATAAACACCCGTTATGATCCCACTTAAAGCCGGATCATTCTTGAGCTGTGCAAAAACAGCCTTCTGCAGCGGCCAGCTTGCATCCGTTGACATATTTCTCTCGTTTCAATTTATATGAAAAATCAGTCCAGTGGTGCCAGGTTGCGCACCTCAAGAACCGCGCTGCTCATATAAGGCTGAGCGCTTTGCCTGCTGGTCCCAAACTCAACCTCCAAGGCATAAGGCGCATCAGCCACGACTTTGACTTGATTATC
>JASFRS010000051.1:0-15329 GCA_050114795.1 Sphingomonadales bacterium | reverse complement strand
AATTATCCGATCCCACTTCCCCCTGGCACTATGTTGATGGTTGGCGGATGAATCTGCCTGCGGCAGAAACACTGCGTTTCACAAGGAATAGTGAGCATATTGAAATAGGCATCATTCGTCACGACCAAGCATTTGACATCAGCTATGATGGCAAAAAGCATAGAGTTGAAGGCCGTTTAGACAGTGATGGAAAACTCACAGTCTTTCTTGATGGGGCCAAACGTACTGCACATTTGGCCTTCGATGATGAGACATTGTTCCTGGCGCACCGGGGCATAACCTTGCGCCTTGATAAAGCCATCACCCATGTGGAAGATTCTGGCGACGCTGAAGCCTTGGATCAAATCACAGCACCCATGCCAGGTAAAGTTCTCGCCTTAAACATTAAGAGCGGGGATGAGGTGAAAAAAGGTGATATTCTTGTCATATTGGAAGCCATGAAAATGGAACATAGCCTGGGCGCACCAAGGGATGGAGCTATTGATGTTCTTCACTTTGAAGCCGGCGACCAGGTGCAAGAAGGTGATGTCCTTCTGACGTTTAAAAAATAATAATAACAATTGCTTAAGACACTTTCTTAAATAGGATTTTGAATAAAAATGACACATATTCCAGTCTTGAATTTCGGTCATGGGGAAGAAATGGATTTACTGCGCGACAGTGTGCGCGCTTTCGCCCAGGACGTTATTGCCCCGCAAGCTGCAGAGATTGATGAAAAAAACCAATTCCCTGCCCCTCTATGGCAGCAGATGGGTGAATTAGGCCTTTTGGGGTTAACCGTTGAAGAAGAATTCGGTGGTGCAAATATGGGTTATCTTGCCCATGTTATTGCCATGGAAGAAATCTCCCGCGCATCCGCTAGCGTCGGCTTGAGCTATGGCGCGCATTCAAATCTATGCATTAACCAAATCCGCCGTAACGGCAATGCAGAACAAAAAAAGAAGTACCTACCAAAGCTCATCAGTGGTGAAAATGTTGGCGCCCTTGCCATGTCTGAGCCGGGCGCCGGTTCCGACGTTGTGTCCATGAAGCTACGCGCGGAAAAACGCAATGACCGCTTTGTCTTAAATGGCAATAAAATGTGGATTACCAACGGCCCTGATGCCGATACTTTAGTCGTCTATGCCAAAACCAATCCCGATGGGGGATCTCGCGGCATTACAGCCTTTCTCATTGAAAAAGGCATGGCCGGTTTCTCCACGGCTCAGAAGCTCGATAAACTCGGTATGCGCGGCTCCAACACCTGCGAACTGGTGTTTGAAGACTGCGAAGTGCCTTATGAAAATATCCTGGGCGAAGAAGGTGAAGGCGTTGCTGTTTTAATGTCAGGCCTTGATTATGAACGCGTGGTTCTCGCTGGTGGCCCACTTGGCATTATGGCAGCCTGTATGGATACCGTAGTGCCTTATGTTCATGAACGCGAACAATTTGGACGACCCATTGGTACATTCCAACTGATGCAGGGCAAAGTTGCCGACATGTATACGACCTTCAATGCCTGCCGTTCCTATGTCTATGCGGTCGCTCAAGCCTGCGATCGTGGTGAGACAACAAGAAAAGATGCAGCCGGCTGCATCCTTTACGCCGCAGAAAAGGCAACGCAGATTGCACTTGACGCCATTCAATGTTTAGGCGGTAATGGGTATATTAACGAATATCCCACAGGCCGTTATTTACGTGATGCCAAGCTTTATGAGATTGGCGCTGGTACGTCGGAAATCCGTCGCATGTTGATTGGTCGGGAGCTGTTTGAAGAAACGAAATGAGCGAAGGCGAGATTAGAGATCTTCTTCTAAAGGCTAAAGCGGACCTGGAAGGAACAAGTTCCAGCGCCGAAGAAAGCCGGAAAGCGGTTGAGCTCGACCAAACAAAGGTCGGGCGTCTCTCTCGTATGGATGCCATTCAACAACAAGCCATGGATAACGCCATTGAAGCGCGGCGGCAAAACAGCTTAAAGCGGATTACCGCCGCGCTTAAACGCTTAGACGAAGGCGAATATGGTTATTGTCTGAAATGCGGCGATGAAATCGCGGCTGCCCGCCTTCACATCGATCCCGCTACACCTTTATGCGCCGACTGCGCGGAATAAATTAGTCCTGCAAATTAGCCAGGGTTCTCGCGGGAAGCCTATTAAAGACAACAAGGCATTCGACATCATCCTGTTTTAATGCGTCGCAATTTGTTTCCGCATCAAATTTTTCTTCAAAGGGGCCTAAGACAACTCTTAGGAATGTGCCGCGGTCCTCTGTTTCTATTGTCTGCACGCGCGGAAGGTGATTTTGTCCAGCAAAGTTACTTTTCGCCTTCACCTGTGCCCAAGCAAGATGAATGGCTTCAACACGGCGGAATGAACCAAGCTGCACAAAATATCCTCCTGTTTCAATGATATCCGGCTGAGCCAAATCCTCCTGATAAGCGGGTTCCTCTGCCTGAGGTAAGTCCTCTTGAACCTCAGCTTCTTCCATAATTGGCTCCGGCTGTGCGGCTGCAACGGATTCTTCAACACTTGGTTCTGCCTCTTCTTCCAGCATTTCAGGAGGCACTGACACCACTTTCGGCTGCTTCGGCATAAGGACTGGGACTTCTTCTTTCTCCGCTTCCACAGCGGATGCTTGCGCCATCTGCTGCTGTAAAGTTGGGAGACGACGGAAATAGACGGCTTCCGCCTTCTGCGCCGGGGTCAGACCCGTTAGTCTTGAAAAGAAAACGCGCAGGTTTTGCCCTGGTGAAATTCTATCCGCCAATTCCACAGCAGTATCAACTTGACCGGAAAGAGCATAAACCAAAGCTAAGCTTTGTCTGACTTCTTCCGAGTTCGGGCTGGCATCCGACATTTGCCTTAACACACGCAAAGCCCCTCCATAATCTTCAGAAATAGCCAAAGAAAGCGCTAGGCTGTTGTTTAATCGTGGATCTGACGGCTCTTCCGCCAACGCTTCACGATAAAGAATTTGGGCCGTCTGTTGCCGCCCTAACATATCATTGGCAATTGCCCGCGTATAAAGGCTCTCTAGTGAGGCCCCACCACTGCTTTCAAGCCTGTTAATGAGATCCAAGGCGCCAAAACTATCACCCTGCGCGATAAGAATTCGTGCGCGCCCCGCCAACGCCGATGCATTCTCAGGGTCTATGGAAAGGACTTGTCCATAATATCCCGCAGCCTCCTGCCAGACGCGGTTTTGCCACGCCATATCACCTAAATGATTTAGCACTTCGATATTATTGGGTTGCTGCGTCAGAACACGGTTATAGAAATTTGCCGCCGCGCCATAATTACCAGCCAAACGCATCCGGTCGCCCAAGCGTATCAAAGCCGCCGGATCTTCCTGCGTTTGCTTTTGATTGGCCGGAGGCAGCTCTTCAAGCCTGTTTTCAGTCGCACAGGCGCCAAGTGCTAAAAGCGCAAAACCTAGAACAATAAATTTCGCCGGATGGGTCATTATCCACCTTCCCCGTTTTGAACCACAGTTCCCATATTAATCATATGTTGGATGTCTTTATCCTCAAATCCCCAGGATTTCAAAATTTCCACACTATTTTCTCCGGGTTGTGAAGGTGGCTCTGGTACATCATTAGGCGTTTTCGAAAAACGCGGGGCTGGCGCAGGCTGTACAACACCATCAATTTCAACAAATGTGTTCCGTGCTTTATTATGCGGATGTTCAGGCGCTTCTTCCATGGACAATACAGGTGCCACACAGCCATCAGTTCCTGCAAAAATCTCTTCCCATTCGGAACGATTTTTTTGTCTGATAACTTCGGCCAGTCGCGTTTTCAAAACAGGCCAAGCCTTGGGATTCATATAATTTTGAAAATCCGCATCCCCTATCAGTCCAGTCTTTTTCATCAGCACCTGATAGAATTGCGGCTCAATCGCACCGATCGCCAGATGTTTGGCGTCCCGGGTTTCATAAACTTCGTAGAAATGCGCCCCCGTATCCAGCAAATTAGTTCCACGTTTATCGCGCCAGACACCCATGGCTTTTAACGCATACATCATGGTCATAAGAACGGCAGAACCATCAACCATGGCAGCATCAACGATTTGTCCTTCCCCACCTCGCGAGACACTTAATAAGCCACATAGCATGCCATAAGCCATGAACATACCGCCGCCGCCAAAGTCACCGACCAGATTAATAGGCGGGACAGGTTTGTCCCCTGCCCGACCGAAACTGTGCAGTGCACCGCTCAAGGCGATATAATCAATGTCATGGCCAGCCATAGAGGCCCATGGCCCATCCTGGCCCCAACCGGTCATGCGGCCATAGACAAGCTTGGGGTTTCGCTTCAGGCACACTTCGGGGCCAAGCCCCAAACGCTCCATCACGCCAGGGCGAAACCCCTCAACCAGGCCATCTGCGGATTCGATGAGCTTTAAGACCAACTCCACACCCTCAGGCGATTTCAAATCTACTGCGATAGATTTTCGCCCACGGTTTAAGATATCTTTTTTGGGGTTACCAGGCACACCACCCAAGCCACCTTTTGCCCGGTCAACGCGAATAACCTCCGCACCCTGGTCGGCTAACATCATCGCGCAAAATGGCCCTGGCCCGATGCCAGCAATTTCAATGATACGAAAACCACTTAAAGGACCCATAAAACACCCTGACAAATTTTATTCATGACTTATATAACACTGTGTTCGCTCTCAAAGCTCAGGTCAAATAGGAAAGGCACATCATGGCTGTAAAATCCGAACGTATCGAATTCAACGGACATCAAGGTCGCCTCGCCGCGCGCCTTGACCGGCCTTTTGGTGAAATTAAAGCCTATGCCCTGTTTGCCCATTGCTTCACTTGCACCAAAGATATATTGGCGGCTGGGAAAATAGCCGGCCGCTTAGCTGATAAAGGTATCGCTGTTCTACGGTTTGATTTTACCGGCCTTGGAGCCAGTGATGGTGAATTTGCAAACACCAATTTCACGTCCAATGTGGAAGACCTCGTTCACGCAGCGGATTGGTTGCGAGAGAATTATGAGGCCCCATCCCTTATCATTGGTCACAGCCTGGGCGGGGCGGCTGTTTTAAAAGCCACACATGAAATTCCAGAAATTAAAGCCGTTGTCACGATCGGCGCGCCTTACGACCCTGGCCATGTAAGTCATAATTTCGGTGAAAAGATATCTATTATTGAACAGGATGGAGAGGCGGAAGTTCTGCTTGCCGGGCGTCCGTTTAAAATTCAAAAACAATTTCTGGACGATGTGCGCTCAGCCAGTATTGAAGAAGATGTCGTTAATTTAAAGCGCGCCCTTCTGATTTTACACGCGCCCATGGACAATACCGTTGGAATTGAAAATGCATCGCGTATCTTTGCCGCCGCCAAACACCCGAAAAGCTTTGTAACTTTAGACGATGCGGACCACCTGCTTTCCAAGCCACGGGATGCCGAGTATACCGCTGATGTTATAGCAAGTTGGGCGACCCGTTATCTTGGCTTGGACCAACACCCACGACCTAAAACGCGTTTGAAGGCGGGCAACAACGACACCATCGTGATTGAACGTGGCGATGGGAAATTTACGCAAACCATAGAAACAAGCGGTCATAATCTCATTGCGGATGAACCGGAAAGCTATGGTGGTAATAATCGCGGCCCCTCACCCTATGATTTGCTGTTATCAGCGCTTGGTGCCTGCACGTCCATGACGCTACGCATTTATGCAGAACACAAAAAAATCGATTTGGAGCAAGTCGCTGTCAAATTAAGTCATAGCCGAATTCACGCGGAGGATTGTGCGGATTGTGAGACTAAAAACGGCCAAGTGGATCTGATTGAAAAGGAAATTGAGGTTAAAGGAAGTTTTGACGAGGCAACAAGGCAGAAACTGCTGCAAATTGCAGACAAATGCCCTGTTCACAAGACCCTGACTCATGAGATCAAAATCCGCTCCAAATTATCGGATTAAGAGTTGAAGGGTGCGAAGCTTAAGCTTCGCACCTTCTTATTCGACGTCTTCAACCTCAACCGTTTCACCGGTGATGCGAGCAGCTAAGGCCGCAGCCATGAACTCATCCAGATCGCCATTTAAGACCACATCAGGTTGACCGGACTGAACGCCAGTGCGCAAATCCTTCACCATCTGATAGGGCTGAAGCACATAAGACCGAATTTGATGCCCCCAGCCAATTTCAGTCTTGGACGCATTGGTCTCCGCCGCGGCTTCTTCGCGCTTTTGAAGCTCAAGCTCATAAAGCCGTGCTTTCAGCATCTTCATAGCTGTTGCCCGGTTTTTATGCTGCGAACGGTCATTTTGGCATTGAACGACAATACCCGTGGGTTCATGCGTGATACGAACAGCACTGTCCGTTCTATTCACATGCTGCCCACCGGCACCTGACGCCCGATAGGTATCAATCCGCAGGTCTTTTTCCTGCACATCAACTTCAATATTGTCATCAATTTCCGGATAGACCCAGACGCTGGAAAACGACGTATGACGGCGCGCATTGGAGTCATAGGGAGAAATACGCACAAGGCGATGTACCCCAGACTCTGTCTTCGCCCAGCCATAGGCATTCTCGCCTTTCACCAAAATCGTCGCTGATTTAATGCCAGCTTCTTCACCAGCGCTATATTCAACCGTCTCAGTCGAAAACCCATGCTGGTCTGCCCAACGCATGTACATGCGGAAGAGCATATCGGCCCAGTCCTGACTTTCAGTACCACCAGCGCCTGAATGAATTTCGATAAAGGCATTATTGGCATCAGCCTCACCTGAGAGCAGTGCCGTCATTTCCTTGGCTTTTGAAGATTTAGCTAAAGTTTTTAGCGTTCTCTCAACATCGTCCAGTAAGACCTCATCATCCTCAGCTTCTGCAAGCTCTGCCAGCTCCTGCGTATCAATCAGTTCCTGATTGATGTTTTGCCAGCCTTCGATGCTTTCAGATAGGCGCGTTCTTTCCCGCATAAGGCTTTGCGCCTTTGCCGGGTCGTCCCACAATGTCGGATCTTCAATAAGGGCGTTTAATTCTTCTAAACGGTCAACAGCGGCATCCCAGTCAAAGATACCTCCTCAGCAGTGCCAAGGACCGCTTGATTTCGTCGATTTGATTCTCAATTTCAGCACGCATGGTGTTGCAAACCTTTAGTAAATTCCCCCTGCTTCATTCCGCAGGTCGCCATCGGTTTGCACTAAGGTATCGCTGCCGTCAACCATTCTTCGCTCGCCTGGTTTCGGTTCTGTGCCAGGAATGAAGGCTTCCAATATAATTGGAGCCGGTGGGTCATTCACATCTGGTGGCGCACCGGTTTTCGCATTCACCCGAACCATCCGAATACCTGAAGGAATACGGAAGGGAACATCTTTGCTCCCCTTCAGATATTCGCCCATGAATTCTTTGAAGATTGGTGCCGCCGCGCTTGAACCTTCTTCCCCGCGTCCAAGCGAGCGCGGCTCATCAAATCCAGTAAATACGCCGACAACAAGGTCAGGTGAAAAACCAATGAACCAGGCGTCTTTCTCATCATTTGTAGTGCCCGTCTTACCCGCTAAGGAGCGCCCCAGTGAACGAATGCGCCGACCAGTTCCACGCTGCACCACGCCCTCCAACATGTGGACTATCTGATAAGCAGTACGCTCATCAATCACCCGACGGCGTGCATCAGGTAATGTTGGTGGGGCTTGACCTTCCCAGTTTTCCGCAAAACAGGCTTCACAGCTACGCTGGTCATGTTTGAAAATGGTTTTGCCATAACGGTCTTGAATCCGGTCAATCAATGTCGGCGTGATATCTTTCCCACCATTTACCAAGACGCCATAAGCCGCAGTCATATCCAAGGGGCTGACCTCAGCTGCGCCCAGCGACATGGCTAATGTAGGCTGTAAATCTTCAGCAATATCAAAGCGTGCGGCAATATCACTGACGCGATCCATCCCAATGGCCTGAGCCAGTCGCACTGTCATCAAATTGCGCGAGAGTTCAAGGCCCAATCGCAAAGTAGATGGGCCATAGAATTTATTGGATGAATTTCTTGGCTTCCAAATCCCTTGCCCTTGCCCCTGATCCAGGGCAAAGCGGGCATCCAATACCAAGCTGGAAGGTGTCAACCCCGCTTCCAAAGCGGCGGTATAGACAAAAGGTTTAAATGCTGAACCTGGTTGGCGTTTTGCTTGGCTTGCGCGATTAAACTCGCTGCGCTCAAAATCAAATCCGCCAACCATGGCGAATACCCGCCCCGTATGCGGGTCCATTGCAACAAGGGCACCTTGTATTTCCGGCACCTGCTGCAATTCAACCTGACCTTTGGTATCGATGCTGACGGCGATAATATTACCGGCTTTCACCACCTCGCTAACTGTTTTAACTTCCGGCCCTAAGCGCTCACCAGGACGCCAAGCGCGTGCCCATGCAACACCTTCCAGCGTCAAATAAGTCTGACTACCATCTTCAAGACCAATAAGCGCCTTCTCATCATCGACTTCAAGAACGATGGCAGACTGCCATTCCAAAATCGGAAAAGTCTGGCCATAATTCTTTAAAAGCTCACGCCAGTCCGCATTTAACAGCACATGCGTTAATGGCCCACGCCAGCCATGGCGACGGTCATAAGCAATGAGGCCATTACGCAAAGCTTTTTCAGCAATAATTTGCGCACGTGGCTCAAGCGTTGTTCGGACAGTCAGCCCGCCTTGATACAAAGCGCGAGAACCATAAAGCCCCACGACTTCACGGCGAACATCTTCAAGAAAATAATCGGCTCGGAAAACGCGACCAACGCTGCCTTCACTGGAAATCAATGGTGCCTGCTTGGCCTCTTCCGCTTCCTCGCGGGAGGCATAGCCATTAATAACCATGCGTTCCAACACCCAATTGCGGCGTGCAACAGCGCGGTCGTGATTGCGAACCGGGTGGTAATTACTGGGACCTTTTGGAATAGCGGCAAGATAGGCCGCTTCTGCCAGCGTTAACTCATCCAGAGATTTATTGAAATAATTCAAGGATGCCGCAGCCACACCATAGGATCGTAGGCCAAGGTAAATTTCGTTGAGATAAAGCTCTAGAATCTTGTCTTTGCTATAGGCACGCTCAATCCTAAGAGCGAGGATTTGCTCCCGGATTTTACGTTCCCAACTCACATCATTTGTAAGAAGAAAATTACGCGCAACCTGTTGAGTAATCGTCGATGCGCCCACAAGTCTGCGGCCCGTGACTGCATTCTTCATGTTGACCAGTATAGCGCGCGCGATCCCTGAAAAATCCAGTCCTATATGGCTGTAAAACTTTTTATCTTCAGCAGAAATAAATGCGTTTCGCAAATATTCCGGCATGTATTCGATAGGTACGAAAATGCGCTCTTCTGTCGCGAATTCCGTCAGCAAACTACCATCGCCCGCATGAACATGGGACACAATCGCCGGCTCATAATTAGCAAGCTGCGTGTAATCCGGCAAATCCCGGCCATAGGCATAAAACACCCACAGCACAGCAATTGTACCAAAGATAACGGACAATATTCCACCCACTATAAAAGTGGTTAAAGCCCATTTTATGATTTTACGCTTTCGCGACATGTCCCTGTTTTACCTCAAAATGCATCGTCGCCCAGGCATGAGCCAGCAATATGGCCATCCCAAGGCATTGCCCCTCTTAAAACTGTTGAGCTAATCGTCCTTCAAAATAGCGGTTCGTTGCACGCACTATAGAACGTGCGATATCTTCCCGCCCCCTTTTAGACGCTATCCGTTTGGCATCGTCATTATTGGATAAATAACCCATTTCAATAAGAACTGAAGGCACATCGGCTGCCTTTAATACAACAAAACCTGCAAAGCGATGTGGCCGCCGCGGAATAAGCTTCTTTGGCCCAAATTCCTCAACAACATAATTTGCATAAACCGCTGAAAAATTCATGGTCTCCCGTTGCGCCAAGCTTAAGAGAATATCAAGAACATCCCTATTCTCTCCATTCAAGTCCACGCCCGCGATAATATCTGCTTTGTTTTCTTTTGCCGCCAAAGCAGCCGCCTCTGCATCCGATGCGCGTTCAGAGAGTGTATAAACCGTGCCCCCGGCTAATGACTTGCTCTTAATCGAATCTGCGTGCACGGAAATAAACAAATCTGCTTCATTTTTCCGCGCGATCTCCACACGACGCTTTAAAGGCAGAAAAATGTCCTTATCGCGGGTTAAGACGACTGTATAACGCCCCGTTGCCTTCAATTGCCGTGCGATTTCCTTGGCCGCATTCAACGCAATTGTTTTTTCTGAATGCCCTATACGTGATTGAGTTCCCGGATCATGGCCGCCATGACCGGCGTCAACGACAACCACGGGTTTTCTCTTCTGTCCTTCTCTCTTAGCTACAGTGGCCTGCACAGGAGGAGACAAATTTTCCACCGGCTTCTTTGATTTTGCTGCCGCAATAAAATTTTTGCGATCTGTAATCTTTAAATCAATGACATAGCGATGCCCAAATTGCCCAGAGGGCCGAAGCATGAAAGCACGCTCAACAACCGCCGGACGCCTCAAATCAAGCACGAGACGCGATTGCGTCGGGCTGAACAGGCCATAACGATAACCGGAAATGAACCCACGGCCTTCCCCAACACTATCCGGCCAATTCGCTGCCGGCATGTCAACCACGACACGATAAGGGTCTGGCAGCACGGAAATCGCCGGTTCAATGGGCTGGTTAACATCAATAACCAGCCGCATAACATCTTTGGATCGCTCCCCAAGGCGGACCGAAGAAATGTCCGGGCGCCCTTGCGCATATGCATCCGCACCAAATAATGCGGCACAAGCAAGCAGAACAACAGCAATAAGCGCCTGGCGTATCCCCTGGATCTGAAGGCAGTGTCTCAAATATACTCTCCCCTGAGAGCCTGGAATTTACCGCGTGTTTACCTAAATAGTCCCTAAACACCTCTATGGGCAACAATTTTGGGACTATATGTTCGTTTTGGATTGTATCCGACAAATCTTGTGCCTATGTTACTGAAAGATGTCAAAGATCATATTTTAAGAATGATCAGGACATCAGACAAAGAGTTAGACTTTATATTTGGGGGATAGGATACGCAGGTTTTAAGAAATTACGCCGCTATCCCTAGAGATCCACAAATGTAAAGATCGCAAATTAAATTGCGAACGGATATCCGATGGCCGCATGCGCTGCTGAGAATGAAAAATTGAACGGGAAAGCTGCCTCTTATGGGCAATGCGTGACGCATTATATCGCTCCCGCCTCTCACCAGCGCCGGGCATCGATGATTGTCAATAGTGCAAGGCATTTCAAAGCCTTGTGTTTTTCGAATTATTTTGCACCTGAGCGGAGGATGCGCAAGCGCGCCCGAACCGCCACTGTGCAATGGAGTCATTTTCTATGTCTACCAAAATGCTCGTTGACGCGCGCCACCCGGAAGAAACCCGGGTGGTTATACAGCGCGACAATAAGATCGAGGATTTCGACTTTGAGGCCGCCGCCAAAAGGCAACTTAAAGGAAATATTTATTTAGCAAAAGTCACACGCGTAGAACCCTCTCTGCAAGCCGCTTTCGTCGATTATGGCGGCAATCGCCATGGGTTTTTGGCCTTTAGTGAGATTCATCCCGACTATTATCAAATTCCAGTAGAAGACCGGGAAGCCCTGCTTGCCGAAGAGCATTCTAATGAGGAAATTGATGATGAAGAGGAGGATGAGGCAGCAGAAGAAGCCAAATCCACAGAGGATGAAGATAGCGAAGAAACCACCACGGTTTCCGGTGACCATAGTGAGGACGAGGAAGAAATTCGTCGCTCCCGCCGCAATCACCGTCGTCGATACAAGATTCAAGAAGTTATCAAACGCCGCCAAATTCTGCTTGTCCAAGTGGTTAAGGAAGAACGCGGCAATAAAGGCGCGGCTTTAACCACTTACATGTCATTAGCCGGGCGTTATTGCGTGCTGATGCCGAACTCCACGCATTCAGGCGGCATAAGCCGGAAAATCGCCAGCGCAAAGGACCGTAAACGCTTACGTACGATCATGTCTGATCTCCAAGTGCCGAAAGGCATGGGCTGCATTATTCGTACAGCAGGGCTTGAGCGCACTAAAACCGAAATTAAGCGGGACTATGATTACCTCTTAAGATTGTGGGACGGCATCAGAGAGCGCACTATGGAATCCATAGCGCCCTGCCTGATCCACGAAGAAGGCGACTTAATCAAACGCTCCATCCGCGATTTATACAGCCGCGACATCGACCAAATTTTGGTTGAAGGCGAAGGCGGGTATAAAATAGCGAAAAATTTCATGCGCCTTCTCATGCCAAGCCATGCGAAAAAGGTGCAGCAATATAAAGATGCTGTCCCCCTCTTCCACCGCTATCAGGTGGAAGCCTCGATGGAGACGATGTACAGCCCAACTGTACAGCTAAAATCCGGCGGATATATTGTTATAAACCCGACCGAAGCTCTGGTTGCGATTGATGTGAACTCAGGGCGTTCAACGAGGGAACATAATATTGAAGAGACTGCTGTCTCGACCAATTTAGAAGCGGCAACTGAAATCGCTCGGCAACTTCGCATGCGCGATTTGGCAGGCCTGATCGTTATCGACTTTATCGACATGGAAAATCGCGGCAATGTCCGCAATGTCGAACGTCGTATGCGGGAAGCACTCAAAACTGACCGCGCGAGGGTCCAAGTGGGGCGTATTTCCACATTTGGTTTGCTTGAAATGTCGCGCCAACGGCTGCGTCCAGGATTGTTCGAAGCTTCATCCCATGTTTGCCCGACGTGTAAAGGTGCAGGCGCCGTTCGTTCAATTGATAGTTGCGCGCTTTACGCTCTGCGGGTTTTAGAGGATGAAGCGATTAAAGGCCGCGGCAGTGTATTAAAAATCACGCTTCAAAGTGACGTCGCCCTTTATGTCCTTAACCAAAAACGGGACAGCCTGAGAGAGCTTGAAGAACGCTATGGCATTTCCATCGCCGTAAGTTCGGATGCTGATATTATCGCGCCGGACTATGTGATGAATCACTCCGGTCCTCCACCAAAGGCAAGAGAAGTCACCGCTGTAGAGCAAGAGCAGGATGAAGAAGAAAAGCAGGCCGCACCTGATGCAAAAGCCGATGAAGAGGAAAAACCCTCCAAACGTCGCCGTAAAAGACGGCGCCCGCGCAAGAAGCAACGTGATGATGATAATGCGACTGTAGAAAGCAAAGAGAGCGACGCATCAGAAGAAGACTCTGAAGCTAAGCAACAGGACGCGCAGCCTGCAGAAGAACAAAGCGAAGAGAAGCCCAAAAAACGTCGTCGTGGCCGCAGGGGTGGACGGAATCGGCGTTCAAAAGACTCTCAAGAGCAGAAAACTGAAGCAGTAGAGGTTGCTGAGGAACAAAAATCCGAAAGCCCTGAAAAAGAGAAAAAGGAAGAAGCGCCTAAAAGCGAAGCCGCTCCTGCTGAAGCCAAGACGGATGACAATGCCACTGAGGCAAAGGCCGAGAAAAAACCTGTAAAACGGCGCGCACGGCGCACGAAAAAACAGATTGAGGAAGATAAGGCCAAAGTTGAGGCTGAAGAAAAAGCCAAAGCGGAAGTGAAAGAAGCTCCTGTAGAAACCGCTGAAAAGCCTGAGGAATCTGCTGAAGAGAAGCCAAAACGCCGGACCAGACGGAAGCGCACACCTAAGGCTGAAGAAGCTAAGTCTGAGCCCAAGGTTGAAGAAGCAGCGCCTCAGGAAAAAGCAGATGAAAGTGAAATCGCTGCCCAAACCGAAGAACCTAAGAAACAAGGTCCTAAACGGCGCGGTTGGTGGCAAAGAGCAACAGGTAGCTAATTCTGCTCAAATCACTTCTCACCTCACAATTTGATGATCTGGGCGACGAAATTTTGACATCTTCGTCGCCCAGCATGACAATCATCCTATATTGTAGCGCCTATGGGAGGTGGAAAATCTGCAATGCAGAGTTTTAAAACACTGAAAAACCGCTTTTGTTTGGCAATGCTGAGCCTGGGGCTTGCTGCATTAACACCAAGCGGCGTGCAGGCGCAGTCGCTTTTAAGTGACGCGGAAACCGAATGGTTTCTAGGAGAGATCACCCGCCCAATCTTTGAAGTAGCAGAGCTTGATCCCGCAAGCGTTCATTTCTACATCATCAATGATAATCGGCTAAATGCCTTTGTTACCGGTGGGCAAAATATTTTCATCCATACTGGACTGATGCTTGAGACCGAAAATGTTAATGAAGTTATCGGCGTTCTCGCCCATGAAACCGGCCATATTACAGGTAGCCATTTAGCACGGCGTCAAGAAGGCGCCTCCACGCCGACTTCAATTGCGCTTATCAGCATGTTATTGGGTGTCGCTGCTATTGCCGCTGGCGCGGGTGATGCGGGTATTGGCATCATTGGCGGTGGACAACAGGCTGCACAGCGCACATTTTTAAGTTATACGCGGGTTCAGGAAGCCTCAGCAGATCAGGCCGCCGCACAATTCCTCGAAAAAGCGGGCATTTCAGGCCAAGGCCTGATTGACACATTCCGTCGTTTCGGCACCAATGAATATCTAATCGGCGTTCCACAGGACCCATATGTCCGCTCTCACCCACTCAACAGTGATCGAATTGAACGGCTGCAATATGTGGTTGAAGACTCTCCTTATTATGATAAACCGCCTGATGAAACCGCTGCTTATTATTATGAAAGAATCAAAGGTAAGATTGAGGGCTTTACCCTGCCCTTTGATGCGACTTTGCGGAAATATCCAGTTTCCGATCAAAGTACGCGAGCGCGTTATGCACGGGCTTATGCTTATCATAAGGGTGTAGAACTTGATAAAGCCCTTGCTGAAATCGCAAGTCTCCTTAAAGATCGTCCTGATGACCCATATTTCCTGGAATTAAAAGGCCAACTGCTGTTTGAGAATGGGAGATTAGAAGAGTCTTTCGCTCCACTGCGGCAAGCAATTAAACTGCGTCCTAGGGAAGCGGATTTCAGAACATTATTGGGTCGCGCTTTGATCGCCACTGAAAACCCTGCCCACAGGGAAGAAGCAATCAAAGAGCTTGAATTTGCAGCCCAATTAGATGGAGACAGTCCCTTTATCTGGTATCAACTGGGTATTGCCTATAATTTAGAAGGTAATGAAGGCTATGCAAGCCTTGCCGCTGCTGAACAAGCCGCACTTGCCGGACAGTTAGGACCCACAATCGCTAATGCCCAGCGGGCACTAAAATTGATACCCAGCGGGACACCGAAATGGCAACGGGCACAAGATCTGTTAATTGTTGCTCAAAACTTTATGCAGGATAATGACATCACTGCAGATGATCTACGCCGTGAAAGCTCACGCCGACGGCGCTGAACATATTAAGATCAAATGAGAATGTAGATG
>JASFRS010000050.1:0-15339 GCA_050114795.1 Sphingomonadales bacterium | reverse complement strand
ATATTTCAAGCCGGAACAGCCCGCTGTTTTGGTGCCAAGGCGGATACCGGCTGACGGCTTGCCGCGCTTTTCAAGCAGATATTTAATCCGCTCAGCGGCCGCATCGGTAATCTGTAAAGCTGCCATATCTCGCCTCTTATAAAAATCCAAGTTCCAGTTTCGCTTCTTCCGTCATCTTAGACGGGTCCCATGGCGGGTCCCAAACCACACGCACTTCGGCCGATTGCACGCCGGGAACACCGGCTACACGCATTTCGACTTCACCAGGCATGGTTTCAGCGACGGGGCAATGCGGTGTGGTCAAAGTCATGATGACTTCAACATTATTATCCGCATCGATATTACAATCGTAGATCAGCCCTAAGTCGTAAATATTTACTGGAATTTCCGGGTCATAAATACTGCGCAGGGCGGCCAGGATACGATCATCCAGCGTTTCTTCTTCCGGTGCTGTCGTTGCAGGTTCTGCCACTTTTTCACCCTCGTTTAAAAACTCATCCAGATAGCGATGTTGATTGCCAACCATCGGGCGTTCGGGGGAATTATTTGCGTCTTCACTCATCGCTTCATCCAAAAATATCAATGACTTTGGCCAGGCTTTTGACCAGCCGGTCCACATCTTCACGGGTCGAATAGATACCAAAGCTCACCCGCGCTGTCGCATTCACACCCAAACGTTCCATCAATGGCTGGGCACAGTGATGGCCTGCGCGAATGGCAATGCCGTCCCGGTCCAAAATCGTCCCAATATCATGGGGATGCACATCCGCCATAGAGAAGGACAAAATGGCGTTTTTAGGCCGTGCCGTGCCGTAGAGTGTCACACTGTTTAACCCGCGCAATTGCTCTTCGGCGTAATTAAGCAAGTCTTCTTCATGGGTATGGATAGCCTCCAGGCCCAGTCCAGAGACATAGTCCAATGCCGTCGCCATGCCGATGGAACCCACGAAATTAGGTGTGCCGGCTTCGAACTTCAATGGAGGTTCAAGAAAAGTGGTTTTCTCAAAACGCACTTCCTCAATCATCGACCCGCCACCATGATAAGGCGGCATGGCATCCAAAATCTCATAACGCGCCCAAAGCGCGCCTATGCCTGTCGGTCCATAGACTTTATGCCCGGAGAAGACATAGAAGTCGCAGCCCAAATTCTGCACATCGACAGGCATGCGCGGGGCGGCCTGACAGCCATCGACCAACACTTTTGCGCCCACCACATGGGCCGCGCTCACAATGCGCTTAATGTCAACCAAAGTGCCTAATGCATTTGACATATGGGTGATGGCGACCAGCTTTGTTTTGGGGCTGAGCAAGGCCTCAAAGGCATCATAATCCAGCGCGCCGTCATCGGTAATGGGCGCGACTTTAATAGTTATGCCTTTACGCTCCCGCAGCAATTGCCAGGGTACGATATTGCTATGGTGCTCCATCTCAGAAAGGATGATTTCGTCACCCTCTTGAAGCATATTGCCCCAGCTTGTCGCGACCAGATTAATGCCCTCGGTCGCGCCACGAACAAAGACGATTTCCTTCTCACTTTTCGCGTTTAGGAAATTCGCTGTTGTTTCGCGGGCCTGTTCATAAGCCTCAGTCATCTCGCCGGAGAATTTATAAATGCCGCGGTGAACCGTCGCATATTCCTGTTCATAAGCGCGGCGCACGCGGTCAATAACCACTTGCGGCTTTTGCGCGCTGGCGGCTGAATCGAGGAAAGTGAAAGGCTTGCCATAGACCTGTTGTGACAGCACAGGGAAATCTGCCCTGACCCGTTCAGCATCATAGCCTTGTTTCACCATAGACGGCGCTGCAAGGTTCATGATTGACCTCCTGCCATCCAGTTCTGGGCGCGGGTCATAACAGCATCGCGTGTGGCTTCATCCGGCATTTCAGATAAAACATCTGCCACAAAAGCTTCAATCAGAAGCGCGTGGGCCTCTTTCGGGGCCACACCGCGGGCCATTAAATAGAAGAGCGCGTTTTTATCCAGTTCCCCGACGGTTGCCCCATGGGCGCATTTCACATCATCTGCATAAATCTCAAGCTCTGGCTTGGTATTTGCTGTGGCTGTACGGTCCAGGATGAGAGAGCGCGCATGTTGTTCCGCATCGGTTTTATCCGCGCCGCGCTCGACTTTGATTTTTCCTGAGAAACTGGCAGTTGCGCTGCCTTTAAGCACATTGCGCACATTTTGGTTGCAGGTCGTGCTTTTAACGGCATGTGTTGTGCGCGTTACGGTTTCCAGGTTCTGCTTATCTTTACCCAGTTGCGCATCATTTAAGGTGAAATCCGCACCTTCACCAAGCAAAGCGACATCAAAACCAATACGACTATATAGAGAGCCGATCTGGAATACATGTGCTTCATAACGCGCATCATTGTTCAAAGTGACCTGCGTCTGCACCGTGGTGACAGCTTCTGCGCCGCGGTCCTGCAAAATGATATGCGTAAGCTTGCCGCCATCCAGGGACACATCGAATTTCACATTCAACCAGCCGTCTCCTTCCAGGCGATGGATGATGAGCGCTTCATTGCCCTCAAGCGACAGGCTTTCTTCCACATGGCAGGCTTGACCATCGACGCTTGAAAGCTGCACCTCATCACGGCCTTTCAAGGCGCGTGCCACACGGTCCTGGATATGAGGCTCCAAGCCCTGCACCGCTTCCAGCGCGCGACGGTCTGCATATTTCCAGGCTTCATCCTTGCGGCCAGGCAGGACGAATAGCACTGGATCCTGTTTTACTTGTGCCGTCATGCAGCAATCCCCGCATAGCCTTCTTTTTCAAGTTGATGCGCCAGCTCCGGTCCACCGGATTTCACGATTTTCCCAGCGCTCAACACATGAACATGGTCTGGCACAACATAATCAAGCAGGCGCTGATAATGGGTAATCAGCAAGATCGTTTTGTCTTCACCGCGCAGCGCATTAATGCCCTGGGCCACGACTTTCAATGCGTCAATATCCAGGCCGGAATCCGTTTCATCCAAAATCGCAAGACTTGGGTCAATCATGGCCATTTGAAGCATTTCATTGCGCTTCTTCTCACCACCGGAAAAGCCCACATTGACAAAACGTTTTAGCATGTCCGGGTCCAAATCCAGGTCTTTGGCTTTGGCGCGCACAGTCTTTAGAAATTCAGCCGCAGACATTTCATCTTCGCCGCGCTGGGTGCGGATGGAATTCACTGCCGTGCGCAGGAAGTTCAATGTGGATACGCCTGGAATTTCCACTGGATATTGAAAGCCTAAAAAGATACCCGCTGCCGCCCGTTCATGAGGCTCCAGTTCCAACAGATCTTTGCCCTTATACAGGACCTCACCACCGGTGACTTCATAGCCGTCACGGCCCGCTAAAGTATAAGACAGCGTGGATTTTCCCGCACCATTAGGGCCCATGATGGCATGGACTTCGCCCGCACCCAGGCTCAAATTCAAGCCCTTCAAGATTTCTTTGCCGTCAACTTCGGCGCGCAGATTTTTAATTTCCAACATTGTCATAACTCTCTTTATCCAACTGAGCCTTCCAGGCTGACACCTAGAAGCTTCTGCGCCTCAACGGCGAATTCCATAGGAAGTTCCTGAAGCACTTCCCGGCAAAAACCATTCACAATCAATGCGACCGCATCCTCTTCGTCGAGACCACGCTGCATGGCGTAAAAGAGCTGGTCTTCTGAGATTTTGGAGGTTGTGGCTTCATGCTCAATCTGTGCGGTCGGGTTTTTGACCTCGATATAAGGCACCGTATGTGCGCCGCATTCTTTCCCGATGAGAAGCGAGTCACATTGGGTGAAATTGCGTACATTGTCCGCCTTGCCCAATACACGGACCAGGCCGCGATAGGTGCTGTTTGATTTCCCCGCAGAAATACCTTTGGAGATAATACGGGATTTGGTGTTTTTCCCGATGTGAATCATCTTTGTGCCCGTATCCGCCTGTTGGTGATTGTTCGTCACCGCGACGGAGTAAAATTCACCCGAAGAGCCTTCGCCTTCCAACACGCAGGACGGATATTTCCAAGTAACGGCTGAGCCGGTTTCGACCTGCGTCCAGGACACTTTGGAGTTTTTCCCAATGCAGCGGGCGCGTTTCGTCACGAAATTATAGATGCCGCCCTTGCCGTCTTTATCACCGGGGTACCAGTTTTGAACGGTGGAATATTTAATTTCCGCATCGTCCATGGCGACCAGTTCTACCACCGCCGCGTGAAGTTGGTTTTCATCACGCATGGGCGCGGTACAGCCTTCAAGATAGGAGACATAGGAGCCTTCTTCAGCCACAATTAAAGTGCGCTCAAACTGTCCTGTATTTTCCGCATTAATCCGGAAATAGGTGGAGAGCTCCATGGGGCAGCGCACGCCTTTGGGGATGTAAACGAAAGTCCCATCGGAAAAGACAGCCGCATTTAAACAAGCAAAATAATTGTCCCGCTGCGGCACAACACTGCCCAGCCATTTTTTGACCAGCTCGGGATATTCCTTCACCGCCTCTGAAATGGAGAGGAAGATAACGCCAGCTTTGGACAGTTCTTCACGAAAAGTGGTGGCCACAGACACGCTGTCAAATACCGCATCAACGGCGACTTTGCGCGCGCCTTCAACCCCGGCGAGGACTTTTTGCTCTTCGATCGGAATGCCCAGCTTGTCGTATGTTGACCTGATTTCCGGATCCAGCTCATCCAGCGATTTCAGCGTCGGCTTTTTCTTGGGCGCTGCATAATAATAGGCATCCTGATAATCGATTTTAGGATAGCTGAGCATCGCCCACTTCGGCTCTTCCATTTCAAGCCACATGCGAAAGGCCTTCAAACGCCATTCAAGCAGCCATTCCGGCTCTTCTTTCTTGGCAGAAATGAAGCGTACGATATCTTCATTCAGACCTTTGGGTGCATATTCCTGCTCAATGGTGGTGGAGAAGCCATATTTATAAGAGCCGGTGACCTCATCAATGGTCTTTGCTGTATCTTGAGTAACAGCCATAAAATCCTCTTACTTCTTTAACTCTGCGCTTGGTATATCCTGCGCAAATGGCGGCAGTTGCGGGGCGGCCACCTCGCCCAAAGTTACTTGGCCTAATGCGGTTTTAACGGCGCCATTAATCGCCTGCCAGTGGGGACGCATGGTGCAGAAGCTTTCCATATTGCAATCGCCTGGTGCATGTTCGATGCAGTTGGTCAGTGCGATAGGCCCGTCAACCGCTTCAATAATATCGGCCATAGTGATATCATCGGCGGTCTTTGACAGGGTGAAACCACCGGATACGCCGCGATGACTGCTCAATAGGTCAGATTTGGCCAGAGCTGAGAGTAATTTTGCCACCGTTGCCTGAGGCACGCCGGTTTTTTCAGCCATATCAGCCGCATTAAAGCGCGCATCTTTCTCACGAGCAAAAACGCTCATGATAACAACGGCATAATCAGCTAAATTTGTCAGACGTATCATATCAAAAACCGATATCCTTGGCCCGTTATTGCTTATGCAATCAAAATCGGACTAATTTCGTCTTTTTTATGTGGTGGTTTAAGCGGGGAGAGTCAATGATTTTGTTTAGAAAAAGTGGGGAAAATTGGCTGATGTCGACAGCAATTTAGGCGGGTTGCTTAGGATAGACCACCTGCCTCCCTTGTGCTGTTTTGTATATCCCTTATGATTGCATCTTCAAATAAGCTGTGGAGGGCATCATGTTGCGTCGTGTCTTGGGGCTAGTTTTGGGGTTGAGTCTGCTGTGCTTACCTGCATTTGCAAATGATGCAGAATTGCTAGACCTCCATGGAAAAGCGGTTAAGGAATTGAGGGAATATGCCGTAGATGCAAGGCGGCTGGAATATGAATTCCTTAAGATTGTCAATAAGAGTGATGCTAATTGGGATTTGCAAAAACGCACAGTTACCAATGCACGCCAGGCTGTTGAAAATGCTTTGCAGTCACTTCTTGACGGCAAATCTATCATAGGGCGAGAACGTGGCTATACAGAGCGCTATCAGGCCCTCGCTGATAAAGCGCTGCTCACGGCCTTTGAAAAAATTTGGGTGATAAAAATCGAGGAAGCGAAAGCTCAGGTCTGGTCGATAAGGCAGGACTGGGACAAAAAAGCTACGCCTATATCCCAAGCTCTTCTGGCTGAACGCGCTGCTGCTGAAACAAAGATTTCCGGTTCCAATTATGCCGCATATGAAAAGACAGTGGCAGCATCTCAAAAGAAGTGGGCACGTCAGGAACAGGGTAATCTCAGTAGGGCTTTAGCGCGCTATGATCGTGTTGCCAAGAATTTTGCCTCTTTCCGCCGCCGCCTGGTGGAAAGGGCGTGGGGCTGGGTCGATTATTATCAGGCGCTGGAAGCAGGCGGTGATATGCCGCGTGCCGATGCGATGGAATACCGGCTTTATAAAGACTTTGCTTACAGCTTGAAAAATAAAGCAGGCAGTGTGCTTTCAAAGCATTTTCCAAACGCGGCTTTTCGCGATTCAACGCTTGATTTTTTCATCAATTTCCCCGGCTCACAAGACCGGCTTGTTTTGCCGCTTCATGCATTGGATGCGCCGAATTTCTATAAATTCAATGCCTATGTTGAAAATGAGCCTGTAGAGCTATTGCGATTTGGCGACAAAGGCTTGCCCCCAGTGGCAACGCGTGGGACACCGTTTGAGCGCCTGTCCATGCTTCTTTCAGCCAGATTGGTTCAGTACTTCCGGGCCAGTCGGCAAATGGAACAACTTGTGAAAACACAAGGCCCTATTTTATCCAGAGCCGCCGCTTTTCAGGCACCTTTGCAAGGTATCTTAAGCCTTATAGCATCCGCTGAGGACTATCAACTGACCATTGCCAAAGGGGCGGAGAGCGCAAAAAAGCTTAATGACGCCCGCAAGGCAGAAGGCCAAGCTAATGCGCGTTTGGCAGAAGCTCTGAGTGCATTTCAAGCGGAAGAACGACGCATCAAAAAGGGGTCAAAGCTGAAAGACGTTCGCATTCGGCGTCAAAATGGGCAGTGGATGAAGGCACGGCGGGGTGGTCAAAGTGCGTTGCGCAAAATCAGCCAGCTAGAAGGTCAGATTACACGACAAAAAACATTTATTGCCCAAATTGAAGAGCAGTTAGCGAATGGCGGTGGCGCGTCCCTGGAAGCCTCTCTAAAGCGATTGCAATCCAGGTTGGGCGAATACCGAGCTGAAAAAGCCCAGATAGAAGCCTTGGCCTCTCAAAAACCAAAAGGCCCTGACCAAAGAGTCGCGTTGCAAAAAAGAGTTGATAGCGCAAGGGCCGCTTTAAAAGAGGCGCAGGCGTCCGTTGCTGCTACCCAGGCGGAAATCAAAGGCAGTGATGCCTCAGCCCCGGTCGATCAAAACCGCTGGAATGCAATTAGCGATGCTTATGATAAATTATTACGGGATGTCCGTCGTAAAGGGGATGACGTTGCCGGTGTGTTTAATGTATCGGCGGTAGCAACATTACCGTCTGCTCATCCTGATGCAGTGAAAATGGCAGCTATCGTGGAGCAAAGTTTAGCCGCTTTACGAAAGCTCCATGATACACTTGAGAAAAAAGCTGCCCCAGCGCGGGCGCAAGCGGGTGCCATTCGTAGCCGTTATATATTTTTAGATAAAAAGCTCGTCTTGTTGTCAAAAGCTGTTTCGCTTGTCCGCATACAGGCCGCTAATACAATATTGATTTCTCGCGATAACGTGGGACTGCCTGAAGATGACCCGCTTTTGAAACTGGTGGAAGAATCGAAAAAGGCTTTGGCTCAGGTTGAAGGTTATCTGGACCTTGAAACGACAGCGCTTAAGGCGTTGAATCTCTCTCCGCAGCAGCAAACTGATTTAAAGACGGCGAATAAGGTTTTATCCACTTTCTATGAACTGCCGGATGGTCAGGCAAAAGCGCTTTATGGGAAATTGAACCAAAGAGTGGATTTCGCGAAATCTGTGGCATCAAGTGGCGGCCAACTGCTTGTGGCTGCTGAGGTGTTGGCCCGGCTAAACGCTAAGGGTGAGCCATCCATTAAAGATGGTTTTAATTATTTCCAATCAGTACTCTCGCTTGGGGGATTAGCTGGTGATGGTTTGCCTGTCAGGGGAGCCATTTGGTCCAGCTATTTTGACTTTATGGGTAAGGCCGTTGGCGTGATTGGTAATAAAGCTGCGCGTATTTCTGAAGGGCGTATAAATCAGGCCATAAGACTGAATCTAAAAGTGCCTCCGGAAAATCACCTCTATCGAGCCAGTGAGATTAAAGATGCGCTTGCAGCCTTAAATTATCGGGAGCGTGGGCGTGCTCTGCGTATTTTACAGATGCGGCGCTTGATTGCGCTGATGCAGGCGCGAACGCTTAAGCAGGCGCAGGAACGAAGCGTTACTAGCATTTCAAAACAAGCAGGGTGAAAATGATGACATATAAACAATTTTTAGCATTATTCTCCGCGCTTGTTTTAATGTCTTGTGGGGCAGAGGACACCCCGCAATCTGTTACACCTAGCCCTTTTGAAGAAGGCTATAAAGAAGGTCAGGCTGTCTATGAAAAGGAGGTGGAACCCTGGAAATTCCAGATAGTACAAAGTGATACTATTTGTGCCGAGCAAGACGCACTTCGTGACCATGGAGAAGCTTGGCTAGCCGCCGCCGAACAGTATTTGGCCTGCGAGAATCCATCGCGTGATGAGAATGTGGTCAGCCAATTTGCCCAGGCGCGGTGGGACAGCAGGCGCATTGCTGAAAGGCTGAGCGCATTTGCCATCATGGGCGCCGAGGAGGTGGAAACTGTAACTGCCCCAGCACTCAAATCCGGTGCTCTTATAAGTGTCGCCCATCAGTCGCGGGTGTTTGAATCTCTCGCTTTAGCCATGCGTGATGAAGAAGGGCCGAAACCGTTTTTTGCCTGGGGTGCTGAACTGCAGGGGGAAGCGGATGTATTGGAAAGCTGGGCGGTTGACGCGCGTGCACTTCCCTGGCGCGAAGAGGACGGTTGGCAAAGCCCGCAATTAGCGCTTGTCCAAACGGCTCAAAATTTGAATGCCCTGGGGGATGCACTGATGTCGCTTTCAGGTGATGCGCGAGAGGGTCTTGCTCGGAACATAGGGTTCTATTTGGGGCAAGGAGAGTTTCTGGCTGCGCGTTTAAAAGAAGGGTTATCCCATATCTCCGAAGAGGAAAGTCAGGCTGACATTGCGCAATGTGTGATTGACTTGAGCTTCGATATGCATTCTGTCGCAGATCTTTTGTCCATTATGACGGATAATCTTCAGGATGTTCATTTTTCACAAGGCGGTGCAAGTCTGGTTGAGGACTTTCTTAAGAACGCGCCGCCTGTGACGGCTGGGTTTTGCGAGGGGCCTTAGGCGCGCCGATGCGCCTTGCCATAGACGTCCATCAGGCGACTTGAATCCACTTTGGTGTAGATTTGCGTGGTGGACAGGCTGGCATGGCCCAGCAGGCTTTGGATAGCGCGCAAATCGCCGCCGGCGCTTAAGAGATGCGTTGCGAAACTGTGGCGAAGAGCATGAGGGGTGGCGCTGTCGTCCAGGCCTAATCGGCCGCGTATATGTTGCATGAGCCCTTGGACTTGGCGGGGGTTTAAAGGTCCGCCCCGTGCCCCGCGAAATAAAGCGTCTTTGCGTTCCAGTGCGAACGGCAGGAGTTTCACATATTCCGTCACTGCATCGCGAACCGCTGGCAAAACGGGCACAACCCGTTCTTTCCCACCTTTCCCGACAATACGCAGCACATCTTTCAGCGGTGTTTCTCCATAAGTTATGGATAAGGCTTCTGATAGACGTAAGCCGCAGCCGTAAAGGAGGGCAATCACGGCGGTATCCCGGGCTGCAATCCAAGGGGTTTCATGCATGATGGACGCTTCGTCCAAAACCTCTTTAGCCTTTTTTTCTTCAATAGGACGCGGCACGCGTTTGGGCGCTTTGGGAGCACGGACCAAGCTTAAGGCGTCATTATGAACAAGATTCTGCTTCTTCAGATAGCGAAAGAAGGCTTTGAGTGCGGATAAGGCCCGAGCGATTGTTGCTGGAGAAGCCCCTGTTGCACGCCTGGATGCGAGATAAGCACGAAAATCGCGGGTTTCCATGCGCTTTAAATCATATAGGCCAGAGGCATGGCCCAAATGCGGGCTTAAAAATCCAAGAAATGCAGCTATTTCAGAAGTATAGGCGCGCAATGTGTGCGGGGAAACGCGTCTGGCCGATTGCAGCATGTTGAGCCAGTCTTGAACTACCTGTTCAAGCTCTGCCTCGACTAGTGTGAAGTCTAGGGTGCTGCTTTCATCCATTTGGCAAGCGACCTTTCCAATATATGGCCTAAGAATCGCAAAAGCTCGGTCCCTTGGCCAGGGGAAAATGCGTCCGCGTCTCGCGCGCCAAAAGCGAGCAATCCATAAGTCCCTTTAATGGGCAAAGTTAAGCCGACTAAAGCTTCGGCCTTTACCAAATCCGCGGCGGCACCAAAGATGGCCGGGTCGCCTTCAACACCGCCATAAAGCATAACGGCCTCTGCCTTGCCTAAAAGCGCCTCAATACTGCCGCTTTCCAGATAATAAATGCCGTCCAAATCGGGCAAAATGTCGAAATTCTCAGCTTCGAAACTCAAGCTGACAACATCCGCGCCTAAGATATCCACCCAATCCGCGCAGATCACATGCACAAGATGTTCTAAGGAGAGGGCGTCAAGGGCGGCCAGACAGGCTTCATGAATGCGTGCTTGGCTTGACATGTTGGAGCGTGCGACGTCAATCAGCTCTTCCTGCATCCCGTCCATCATGGCGAGGCGGTGGCGTAAGGCGCTTAAGGCATGGGCCTGGAAATCAACCACATTGCCTTTTTCCCCATTGGTGGGGAGAAGGAGATGTTCCAACACATCCCCATGGTCAAGAAAGAAGCCTTCATTTTCCAAAAGATAAGAGCGCACATCAGATGCGCTGATGGTCTCTGCTTCCGGCTGGTTTGAAGGCTTCTTACTCATGTCAGTGTAACCTTAGAGGATTGTTTGGCCGGTTTTGGCCCAGTCTTTTAGGAAAGCATCCAAGCCTTTATCCGTCAAAGGATGACCGGCGAGTTTCCAGATAACTTCCGGTGGGATGGTGCAGACGTCAGCACCGATGCGTGCGGATTCCAGGACATGCATGGGGCTGCGAATGCTGGCGACCAGGATTTCCGTATCGAATTCGTAATTATCATAAATGATACGCATGTCTTCAATCAGTTCCATGCCAACATGGCCGATATCGTCATGGCGTCCAACAAATGGAGAAACGAATGTCGCCCCGGCTTTGGCAGCTAACAAAGCCTGATTGGCGGAGAAACATAAAGTCACATTGACCATTATATCTTCAGCGCGCAGCGCGCGGCAGGTTTTCAAACCGTCAATAGTGAGGGGCACTTTAATGGTGATATTATCTGCAATCTTTGCAAGCTTGAGACCTTCTTTTAACATGGTCTCATGGTCCAGCGCTACGGTTTCTGCGCTGACAGGGCCATCGACAATTTTAGCGATTTCGGTGACGGTTTCGATAAAATCGCCGCCAGCTTTGTGAATAAGGGTTGGATTGGTGGTCACACCATCTAATAATCCGGTAGCGGCCAGGTCTTTGATGGCGCTAATATCGGCGGTATCGACGAAGAATTTCATGGGCCTTTATCTCCCTAAACGGCATTTAAGCCGTGTGTACGCGGGGTGTGGGAAATTGACAAGTGCGGAATAAAATAACAAGAGTGCGCGTCCTGCTTCCCATCCAGGGGTTATCGAAGCTGGATTATGCCGTTCCAGACGATATGACGCTTGTGCCAGGCGATTTTGTCCGTGTGCCTTTGGGGCCGCGCATCGTGACGGGTGTCGTCTGGGAAGAGAACGGCGGAAATGGCAAGTCAGTCGCCTTTGACAAGCTAAAGCCCGTTGCTGAAAAGATAAATCTGCCTCCCCTTCCCAAAGCGGCCCGACGGTTTGTGCATTGGGTGTCTGACTATTATCTGGCGGCTGCCAATGGTTTATTGCGCATGACCATGCCTGTGCCGGGCGCATTGGAAGATCCACCGACAAAAACCTATTACCGTCGTGGTGTGCGTGATGGCGTGAAATTAACTGACAAGCGTCAATCCGTATGGAATGCGATTCGGGACGGAGAGATGCTAAGCGCCAAAGAATTGGCAGAGCGGGCAGGGGTAAGCGATGCTGTGGTACGGGCCATGGCCGATACTCCGGCGCTGGAAGCCATTACCGCTTCTGTTGACGCACCTTATCTGGCACCTGACCCGGAACACCCGGGGCCAAAATTATCAAAAGAACAGCAGGCGGCTGCGGATGAGTTAAAAGCGGCTGTTACAGCCCATGAATTCAAACCAATTCTTTTGGAAGGGGTGACAGGTGCGGGCAAGACGGAGGTCTATTTTGAAGCCATTGCCCAAGCTCTGCGTGACCCATCAGCCCAAGTTTTGGTGCTTATTCCTGAAATTGGCCTGACGTCTCAATGGCTCGGGCGGTTTGAAGCCCGCTTTGGTGTGCGTCCGGTTCAATGGCATTCAGATTTGGGCCAGGCAGAGCGTCGCCGTGCCTGGCGCTCCATATTAAAGGGTGAAGCACGGGTGGTTGTCGGCGCGCGGTCCGCGCTGTTTCTACCTTTTCAGGATTTGTCTCTTATCATCGTCGATGAAGAACATGACCCTTCTTATAAGCAGGAAGACGGGCTTTGTTATAACGCGCGGGATATGGCTGTGGTGCGTGCGCATTTGGGGGAAATCCCTGTTGTGCTGGCCAGCGCCACGCCTAGTCTGGAAACAGTGCAGAATGCGCTATCCGGTCGTTATACCCATGTGAAATTAAAAAGCCGTCATGGCGGTGCGGCACTCCCCGATATTCACGCCGTCGATATGCGACAGGCGAAACTGCCCGCCGGACGGTGGTTGTCGCCTGAGTTGGTGAAGGGGGTGCAACAGGCGTTGGAAGATAAGGAACAGGCCTTGTTGTTCCTGAATCGCCGCGGCTATGCACCTCTCACTTTATGTCGGACCTGTGGGGAGCGTCTTGAATGCCCCAATTGTTCAAGTTGGCTGGTGGAACACCGCTTAGCGAATAAGCTGATGTGCCATCACTGCGGCTATAATCAGCGCCTAACGAACATCTGCCCATCTTGTGAGAATGAAAACACCTTGGTGGCGTGCGGCCCAGGGGTGGAGCGTTTGGCTGAGGAAGTGCGTCTCGAATTTCCCGATGCGCGTATTCTGGAATTAACATCCGATACTTTAACCAGCCCCTCAAGAGCCGCCGCGGCGGTTCAGGCCATTGACGATGGTGATGTGGATATCATCGTTGGAACGCAGCTGGTGACCAAAGGCTATCACTTTCCGAATCTAACGCTCGTTGGGGTCGTTGATGCGGACTTAGGTCTGGCCGGGGGGGATTTGCGTGCAGCAGAACGAAGCTTCCAACAATTGACGCAGGTCGCAGGCCGTGCGGGTCGCGCGCAAAAACCAGGGCGCGTCTATGTCCAAACCCATATGCCGGAAAACCCTGTGATGCAGGCGCTTATTTCCGGCGATCAGGATGCCTTTATCGCGCGGGAGGCTGAGGCGCGAAAGCTTCATCACATGCCGCCTTTTGGAAAGCTTGCCGCGCTTATCGTTTCCGCAACCGATGAGAGGCAGGCTTTGAATCATGCCCGTGCTTTAGCGAAAGCAATTCCGCAAGCTGATGGTGTGCAGGTTTTGGGCCCGGCCCCGGCACCAATGGCCATTCTTCGGGGGCGATATCGCTTCCGCCTTCTTGTAAAAGCAACACGGCGTATCAATATGCAGAAATATCTCAGCGCCTGGTTGAAACGCGTGCCGAAAAATAGCGCTATCCGCTTAGGCCTGGATATCGATCCCTATAGTTTTCTGTGAGTGATTAAATAATGTTGGAATTGCGCCCCGCAACAAATGCGGATTTGGAAGCTGTGGCTGAACTGGTCTTAAGCATTCAAGTCGGTGAGTTTAATGTCCCTATCACAAGGGAGGACCAACCGGACCTGCAAGACCTGGAATCGGTTTTCAATGTGGGTAATGGTGTTTTCCTCATTGCTTTGCACGAAGAACGACTGGTGGGAACCATCGGTCTGGTCGATGCAGGGCAGGGGCTTGGCGTTTTGCGGAAAATGTTCGTGGCTTCTGATTATCGCGGACGTGAGTGGGGAACGGCGAAGCTGCTGCTTGATGCGCTGATGGAGCATGCGCGTGACAATGGATTTAATACTGTCCAGCTTGGAACGCAGCAGCGCCTAGCGGCGGCCTGTCGCTTTTATGCAAAACACGGCTTTAAGGAAATTGCCAAAGAGAATCTGCCTGACAATTTTCCACTTATGGCCGTGGATGATACCTTCTTTACTAAGGCTTGTTGTTAAGGCACCCCACATTGTAATCACAATTTGGCCGTCTTTATCTCCTTTGTCTCGCCGTCGAGGATAGGAGTAAGACGATGGTAGATATAAAACCTTCCGTCACAATTCGTTTGGCCAGTGATGAGGATGCGCCCGCGATTGCGCACTTAATTCATTCTATCCAGGTTGATGAATTTGCTGTGCCCATTAGCCTAGAAGACCAGCCGGATATCGGCGTTATTGAAGCCATATACATAGAGACAGGCGGCACTTTCCATGTCGCGGAGGCTGAAGGGCAGATTATTGGCTCTATCGGCCTTGAAGACTTGGGTGGGGGAAATGCGGCGTTGCGCAAGCTCTATGTCGCAAAAGATTTTAGGGGTAGGGGCCTCGGTCTGGCCCATAAGCTTCTGGCACTTGTTTTAGAACATGCCGCGAAAAAGGATATCTCTCATATCTATCTGGGGGTGGCCCAAGAATTTGCCTCAGCTCGGCGATTCTATGAGAAAAGTGGATTCCACCTTGTTGGTGAAGAGGCACTTCCTGTGAACTTTCCAAAGACGGTCGTTGATAAGTATTTTTATCGGTTCTCTTTGGGCTACTAATCCTGGCTTAAATCATATGGAATTAGGGGGCGAATTACCCTTGCCCCTCTGATCATCAAAAAATGTGTCATACAGCGCCTTGCGCACCCCCTAACCTTGTGTTAGGAACCGCCCGCGCTCGGGCAAATAAGCTCGTGGCGATGAAGCCGTTTGTTATATAGGAAATGAGAAGTGTCGGCAGAAGCAGCAATTGTCTCCTCCCTCGCCGGGCGCTATGCCACAGCGCTATTTGATTTGGCGCTTGAGGCGAAAGCCATCGATGCGGTGGCAAGCGACATGGAAGGTCTGAAGAGCCTGTTAGATACAAGCGATGATTTTAAAACGCTTGTAAGCAGCCCACTCCTCTCTCGCAATGAACAGTCAAAAGCCGTTTTGGCTGTGGCTGAAAAAGCCAAAGC
>JASFRS010000049.1:0-15424 GCA_050114795.1 Sphingomonadales bacterium | reverse complement strand
TCGAATTGTTGAGATGAAAAGCGCAAGGACGTGCTGAATTTCAAGCTGCTTGGGTGTTCATAGAAGAAAGTCACGCGGCCCCGGTGCTTTGGCGCCTGTATCAGGTGATTACCCACCAAATCAGGCGTATTGTCCGCGCGTTTGATACGCGCATCGCTATAACCATAAGAGACATCACCGCTAAAGCCTGCGCCAATATCAACATGCGCGCTAAACTCCACGCCATCGACACGCACGCGTTCCACATTCTGACGTTGACGCAAAGAGCCGCCATCAGGCACAAAGCCTGCGATTGGAAAAAATCCCGGGCCTTGAGCTAAAGTGATATTCCCAACGGCATCATAAACCCAATTGCTGAACCAGGTAATTTCGGCTTTCAAAGAAGATAAGGGCTCATAGCTTATCCCGGCCTCAATGCCTCTTAAACGCTCAGGTCGCAATTCGGCATTGGCCTCTGTAATATCATTCACGACACGAAAGGGACGATGGAGTTCATTTAAAGTGGGAACGCGAAAACCTGTATAGGCTGCTGTACGCACCCTTAAAGCCGGCGTCGCCTGATAAACAAGTCCAACACGACTGCTAGCGCGCCAATCCGATTGATTTTCAATATCCACATCAAGAAGTTCAACCTCATTAGCCAAATCGAATTCCCGACGTACACCGTCTGAATTTCGCCACCTGTCCAGGCGAAAGCCACCGGTCAAAGACCAATATTCATCCACACGCCAGCCATGCTCAAAAGCTAAACCGCCGATGAACTGATTGCCACCTGCTTCCCGGCGCCGGGTGAAGCCTGCACCTAGATTACGGAAAAGCTCATTTGTTTCGCCTTCCGCCCAGCGCAAATCTGTCGATAAACGGCTTTCATGACCACTGCCCCAGGGGAATCTTAGGTCGCCACGAATGCCAAAAGCGCGTGACGGCACATCAAATTGATCCAATACCGGACGGGTCGTTGTGCGATTATCCCGCACGCTGACAAAGGTTTGAGCAAATTCCCGTTCCTGGCCATAGAGAACGAAAGACCATGAAGGTTCCTTCCCCTGTCCGTCGTGGGTTAAGCGCAAGCTCGCTTCTAAAGCTTCCGTCTCATTTGGCGCCAACGCATTGCCATTTACCCGTTCATCGGCAAATGCAGCAAAACGTCCGGCAAAAGTCGTTGCTTCACCAACTGCTATGGCAAAATCAATAGCACCCCCATAATGGTGAGAGCTTGCGGGTACATCGACAGGACCGCGTTGGTCCTTAGGAAGGAAGTGAAAGCCGCCATCCCGGCCGCCAAATCCCAATAAGCGAATACCCAATTCACCAATTTCAAACCCTGCAAGGACGGAACCTTGAAAGAAGCCACGGCTGCCGCCACTTAACTCAGCCGCCACCCCCTGCTGAGGCGCACGACTTTGCAGATCAATCACGCCGGACAAAGCACCCGCTCCAAATGGCCCTGCACCCCCGCCCTGATAGATATTCACTGCGTCCAAAGCTTGCTGCGGAAGTGCCGACCAGAATACCCATCCGCCAAAAGGGTCATTTTGAGGTACCCCATCCAGCAACACCAAAGTCCGCCCGGCTCCGTTCGGCCCGAGACCGCGTAAAGTTGCACCTTGGGTCGTTGGATTAGAGCTGCGGCTATCAGCCCGACGGAATATGGAAAATCCGGCAATACCGCTTAAACTTGCATCTAAATAAGGATTGGTCGTGTTTTCCAAATAGTCATGGCCAACCTTAGTGACACCATAAGCCTGTTCATAAACCGGTGCATCTAGGCGCGGGGCCGTAATGATGATTTCACCCTGCGCTAAAACGGGCTGGGAGATCGCTTGCGCAGCAACAAAGAGCGACATATATAACCCTTTAAAGATCGCCGGAATGAAATGGCGCATCGGGCTTCCCTTTTATTGAATTCGGCCCTAATCGACATAGATCACGCTAGATACAATGCCAAGACCGCAATGGAGCTTAAACAGTGTTTAATGATAACAAAGACGCGATCACCTTGCTTCAAAGCAGACGTTCGGCTAAAGCACGCAACCTCGAAGCGCCAGGCCCGAATGAAGATGAATTAAAAACCATTCTCGAAGTTGGTATGCGTGTGCCAGATCATGGCAAATTGGCACCGTGGCGTTTCATTGTCGTCAAGGAAGATGCACAAAAGGTGCTGGGAGACGCGGCAGCAGCGACATATTTGAAGGAAAAGCCAGAGGCCACCCACCTTGAACTTGAGGCCATTAGAAATTTTCCACAACAGGCCCCTGTGCTTATCGTTGTTTTATCCCGCTTGAACACCCAGCGGGCCATTCCTGAGTGGGAGCAACGCTTATCTGCAGGTGCGGCTTGTCAGAATATCCTGACCGCTGCTCATGCCCTTGGCTATCTTGGCAATTGGCTCACGGGCTGGAGCGCATATTCCGAAGACGTCGTGCGGGTCTTGGGTGGTGAAAAAGGTGATAAAGTCGCTGGTTTTCTGTTCATTGGCAGTAGCGATGCCAACCTTTCCGAACGCCCAAGGCCCGAGTTTGACGAGATTGTAAGCTTCTACAGCCCCAAATAATCAAGAAAAGTCGTTGCGGCACGATTGTGCCAAGGGGATATATCTGCCGCATCATGGAAGCCGACATGGCCGCCTGAAGGTGGCAATATCATATGCGTATGAGGCGCTAAATCAGGCTTCAACAGCTCATAACTCTGCACCGGTATCCACGGATCATCTTCCGCATGAATGATGAGACAAGGGTGTTTAATTTCCGGAATATAAGATTTGGCCGAATTCACCTCATAATAATGAAATGCATCGTCAAATCCGTGAAGTGGCGCAATCACATATTCATCAAAGTCATAGATAGTCTGAACAGAATTCACCGCCTGTTTAAAACTGTCATCCAGTTTGGAAGCCAGAGCGTCCGTTTTCATACCCCGCATGAGGTGGTGGTGATAAACACTGTTCCGCCATTGATGGATACGTTTTTGGGCCGCATATAAATCAACAGGTGCGGATATGGAGATAAAGGCTTTGACATTATCCAGCCCCTGCCCTTCACCGGCGCATTTCAAGGCGATATTGCCTCCTAAAGAATAGCCCATAACCACAAGGCCATTTTGAGTGAATTCTAGAGGCAAAGCTTTAAGAGCTGCACGCAGGTCGTCCGACTTTCCCGCATGGCTAAGCTTAGTGCAAAAATGCGCCACAGGACTTGCGGCGCGCATATTCAGGCGGGCAACGTTATATCCCTGACTTAAAAAATGATGTGCGCTGTTCACAACAAAGACCGAGTCCGCTGACCCGGTCAGACCATGAACAAGGACAATAGTGGGTTTTGTGCCGCCATTAATAGCTTTGTGCAGTTCCGCAGACATGTGATCGCCACTGCCATCGTCAAATGGGATCAACAGTTCTCGTGACGGCCATAAATCAAGGCTTAAAGATCGTCCACGAATTGTATTGCGCAGCGTCTGCAGGTCCCCTCCAAACCACGGCGCACGGGGGCGAAATTCCGGTGGTTTAAAGGATATAGTCATAAGCTTTATTCCGCCGCCTGGGTTGGGGTTTCATCCTTCACATAGGTCTCACCGCGGAACCACGACAACACACGGTGTTTCAAGCCATGACCCAGGCTGTAAATACAGGGAACCAAGATCAAAGTCACCGTCGTGGCAAATGCCACACCAAAGGCGAGTGATACCACCATAGGAATGAGGAATTGCGCCTGAACACTCGTCTCCAGCATGATCGGGACCAAGCCGATAAAGGTTGTGATGGATGTTAGAATGATTGGCCTAAAGCGATCTTGTGCCGCCGTCCGCAGTGCATCACCTACCGAGAAACCTTCATCACTGCGCAAGGCATTCACACGGTCGAGAAGAACCAGATTATCATTCACCACGACACCCGCAGCGGCCACAATGCCCAGGAAGGAGAACATCGCCAAATCCATACCCAAAATCAAATGGCCAATGATGGCGCCCGTAAAGCCAAAGGGTATAGCTGTTAAAATGATTAACGGTTGGCCATAGGACCTGAAAGCAATAGCAAGCAACGCAAACATTGCGGCAATCGCAATCAGAAGGTTTTGAACCAGGCTGTTTGTAAATTCCTGCTGATCCACGCTATCCCCGTCAAGCGCAAAATCAACTCGTGAAAATTGCTGCTGCCACTCTGGTACGCGGTTAGCAATAATCTCACCCATAACCTCACCAGGAGACGCTCCGGTGCGACGCATTTCTGCGGTAATGACTGCAACGCGTTGGCGATCGACACGCTCAATCTGTGTATAGCCTTGCGCATATCGAGTATCGGCCACAGCCTCGAAGGGTACTTCCGTTCCCTCGCCCACACGCACACGCAGATCGCGCAGGGAATCTACAGATTCCCGTGTTTTCTTAGGGTATCGGACCATCACCCGCACATCATCTTTACCGCGTGGGATACGCTGCGCTTCAGCACCGAAAAAGCCCTGACGCACCTGATTTGCAAGATCGGCCAGGCCCAGTTGCAGGCTTTGCGCCTGATCACTTAAATCCAAAACGATCTCACGACGCCCACTGCTTAAACTGTCACGAATATCATAAACGCCGCTATAGGTACCTAACTCAGCCTTCAAGGCTTCAACAGCCTCCCTCAATTGACCCAGGTCCGCAGATGCAAGCTGGAATTGGATTGGTTTCCGAAAATCGCCGAAGGAGGAGGAGAATTTAATCTCATCTGCTTCAGGCAGTGCACCCAATTCCTTACGCCATATCCGCGCAAAGCTTTGCGCGGACGCAGTTGCATGATCGGTCTGTTCCAATATGGCCCAACCTTGTAGGGAATTATTATTCGCAATGGTCAAAAGTGACCTAAGCGGTTTCTCGCCAGTTTCAGCTTCAACTTTCGCGGATGCACGATTAGCTGCGCCCTCTAGTTTAGAGATGGTTTCCTCAGTTTTAGAGAAAGCAGCACCTTCAGGCATGTTGATCGTTGCAAAAACGAAATCAGCCTGAATGTTCGGGAAGAAAGAGACCCGCATCCAGCCCCCGCCGACAACTGCCACAGTCAAGCCGAATAAGATTATAAAAACCACCAGCGTCATACCGCGCCAATGCAAAGCGAGATTGAGAAATGGGGCGTAAAACTTCTGTGCAAAGCGTTGCAAGCCATTAGCTACGGCTTGCTGGGCTTTTTGCAATTTCGCTAATCGTCCTGTTTTCAACTCTTTCTCAGGTTTCAGCCCCGCCAGATGCGAAGGCAAAATCAACATCGATTCAATTAGCGAAAAGACAAGCGCTGCAATCACTACATAGGGGATTTGTTGCGCCACATCACGCCAGTTCCCTGGCACAAACATCATCGGTAAAAAGGCCAATATGGTGGTGGTTACAGCAAAAAACACGGGCTTAGAGACGGATTGCGTGCCCAATGTTGCGCCATGAATATTGCGCACCCCACGCTCATTCATCGAATGTATGCTTTCTCCAACAATGATAGCATCATCAACAATAATCCCCAGCACCATGATAAAGGCGAAAAGGGAAATCATATTCAATGAAACGCCGAACCAAGGCAAAACCCAGATAGTACCGATAAAGGCAATGCCTATGCCTGCCGCCACCCAGAAAGCAACGGCAGGACGCAGGAAGAGCAACAGCACGACGAAAACAAGGGCCAGACCGCCAATGCCATTTTGTAAGAGGAGCCGCAATCGATCGTTGAAGGTTTCAGAGCGATCATCCAAAACATCAACAGCCATGTCACCAGGCAATCGGGGCGCTAATTCATCAAGATAAGCACGGATGGCAGCCGAAGTTTCCACCACATTGGGGTCAGCCGTTACAAAAGCTTCAATCAAAGCTGCCGGCTTGCCATTATAACGGGAAATCAGGTCTGCTTCTTGAAAGCCGTCTATAACCCGTGCCACATCTGCCACGCGAATGACCGTGCCATCTTCCCGACGTAGAACCGCAATATCTTCAAAATCTTGCGCAGTATAAGCCTGACCCCGCGTGCGCAAAGTAACCGTTCCGGCTTCGGAGCGAATGCTGCCAGCCGGTAAATTCAAGGAATTCGCCCGTACTGCCCGAGTAATATCATCGAAACTTAAACCATAGCGGCGGAGCGCAACTTCCTCGACCTCAATTGCAACTTCATAGGGGAGAACAGCTTGGACATTTGCTGTGTCAACCTCTCTCAGAGCCGCAAGATCATCACGGATATCCTCGGCAACGCGTTTCAGCGTTTTCAAATCCACACTACCAAAAAGCACAAGCTGCATGACCTGCACACGGCGCACACGTTCAGAAACAATCGGCCTTTCAGCTTCGGTCGGGAATGTGTTAATGCCGTCCACCCGCGCTTTGACATCATTGAGAAGCTTACGCGTATCAAAGCCGTTTTGGACTTCAATCGTGACAGTACCGCTGCCTTCTCGGGCGATGGAGCGTATTTTCTTCACACCGTCCAAATCGGAAACAGCTTCCTCAACACGAATGAGAATACGATCCTCAACTTCTTCGGGTCCGGCACCGCGATAGGGCACAGAAACTTCCACTGTATCGGATGTGCGCGGCGGGATGAATTCACGGTTGATCGCAGGATAAGTAAATATACCCCCAATCAATATCACCCACATCAACAGATTGGAGGCAACACTGTTATTAGCAAACCATCCGATAACCCGGTTCATGGCCGCCCTCCTCCCAGCGATGAGGCCGCCGCATTCAGCTGCACATCACTCTCCAAAACCTCAACAGCCATGCCATCAACCGGGTTTTCAAGCGTGGACCACATCACGCGGTCTCCCGATTTAAGACCAGCATTAATAAAGGCCGTGTCCGGATTAGACTGCAATACGCCCACGGTACGGAATTCCAGTTTATCCTCATCATTTACAATGATGAGTTGATCCTGTTCTTTCAATGCTTGCCGAGGAAGCACGAAAACATCCTCATAGGTCTTGCCTTCGATTTCAGCTTCAACGAACAAGCCAACAGATAAAGGCACACTTTTCTTGCCTTCAGCCTTCAAGCCAAATGGGTCAGCAACCTCTACAACAGCGTACAATACGCGGCTACGCGGGTCGATGGCTCCCTCTGTGCGGAAAATCTGACCAGACCAATGATGAACATCTCCAGCAAAACGCGCTGACAATGTAACATTCACCGGCGGAACATCCTGATTTGGGCTAAGCGGCAGGCCCAAATAACCGATTTGACGATCAGTCAGCGGTAATCTGATTTCCACCACATCCGTTGAATAGACGCGGCCCAATGCGACCCCGAGTGTTACATATTGGCCGATATCCACACGCTTTTCGCGCACGCGCCCAGCGAAAGGTGCGCGGATCACAGTACGCTCCAAATCCAATTTAGCATCATCCAGTTGAGCTTGGGCCGCCGCCAGACGGGCACGGGCTTCCGCCAATTGGGGCTCACGCAGAACCAAAGGCGTTGGCTCTCCTGTTTCTCCCAATTGCGACCAATCTCGGCGAGCCTGATCTGCCTCCGCTTGTTCCAGCGCCAGACGCTGCACCGCGCTCGCCAATTCCGCCTCTGCGCGGGTGACGGCGAATTCATAATCTCTTGGCTCAACCCGAATCAATACATCGCCTTTATTAAAAAAACCGCCTGCAATAAAGGTCTCTGCAACGTCAACAACTTTGCCTGCAACTTCCGGAACCAAATCAATTTCACGCTTAGGCGTGACGGTGCCTTGCGCATCGACCGTTATCTGAATCGATGAAGGTTTTGCCTCAACGATATGCACGGCAGGCGGCACGACTTCAGCGGGCTGCCGTTGTGGTTTTGGCTTTCCAACAAACACAGCGATGATAAGCACAATGCCAATGGCAAAAGCACCCAGTGTCATTAATTTTCTTTTCGTGGCTTGTGTCATGGATTCAATCCGGTCAACTCAAAAGGGGTGTCAGCCGCTTCAAAAGGTCCCCCAAGGGCCAAATGTAACTGTACACGATTATTCACGCGGGCGCGCAGCACATCAAGATATTGGCTTTGCGCGTCAAGATAACGGCGTTGGGCGTCCAACAAGTTCAAAAGTGGCGTAATACCGCGTGAATATTGTTGCTCTGCCAAACGCTCGGCTGCACGTGCCTGCCGTGCAGCATCGCGCAGATGCCCAACTTGTTCAGCTAAATAAATCTCCGCGGACAGGGTATTCTCGACTTCTTCAAAAGCACCCAATAAGACGCCGGCATAAGATGCCAACCTTTCATCGCGACGGGCATCTTCCAGCCGCACATTAGCACGCAATTGGCCGCCACGGAAAATGGGCTGAGAAATATTCGTCGCAAGATTATAAACCAAGTCGGAAAAACTTCTAAATTGCCTAAAGGTTTCCGCCCGCTCACCCGCTGTAACGGTTAGTGAAAATTGGGGTAGAAGCGCGCGCCTTGCCGCAGCATAGCGATAGTCAGCAGCAATCAAACGGGCTTGGGCGGCTTGAATATCTGGCCTGCGGGATAATAGTTCCGATGGCAGTCCAACGGGAACATCTTCGACAAATTCAGGCAAATCCGCATCAGCATTTAAAGCCGACGTCGGATAACGTCCGACTAAGACTTCCAAGGCTCTCTTGGCTTGCCCCAACTCATTTTCCCGCCGCGTTAATAAAGACCGGGCTGAAGCCAGATTTGATTCAGATAAATAGACATCCAGCGCAGTGGTAATACCGCGTTCATAACGGGATCGCACGATACCATTTGAACGCTCAAAACTCGCCACCCGAGTTTTTGCAAGGTTAAGCTGCTGTTGTGCGGTCGTTAAGGCAAACCAGGATTGCGCCACCTGCCCAGCAAGCGACAGACGCGCATTTGCCAGATCCGCTTCCGCAGCAAGAGTGTCGCTATAAGCCGCCGCATCTTGCGCAGCGAGTCGGCCCCAAACATCCAATTCCCAATTCAGCCTACCAGACAAATTGAAATTCGATTGCCTTACGCTGGCTGTTTCTCCAGTTGGCCCGGTAAATCTGTTTTGTAGGCGATTAAAGTTAAAGCTCGCGTCCAGCGTCGGCAACCGTGCAGCACCGGCAATCGTCAATTGCGCCTGCGCTTGGTTTAACCTTGCAGCCGTCACTAAAAGGTCGGGGTTAGAGGCCAATGCCTCATCAATAACCGCGCGCAGCGTAGGACTGGCAATATCTTCCAACCAATCCTCATAAAGCGATTCCTGTTCTGCTTCAGATGCGACAAAGCGTTCTGGCAACTCCAGACCCAGAGCTACATCGCGATCGACTTTTGCCGGTGTACAGGCCGCAACAAGGCCAAACACAGACATAGCAGCCATACAGTGGATATACCGCGAATAGTTTCGCAACTTCAGCCCCTTAATAATTTTGCCTCACCGATACGCTCTTACTGTTTCACTTTCAAATAATGTGTTTTTTGAGGCAGACAACCTCTCTCATGCGACGAACGGTTTTATTCCTTCTTGGACATTGCATAAGCACATCTCCCTCCTATAATACGCCGCATAATAATAAAGGGGTTTATATCATGAAAACTTTGGGGCGGATGTCTCTGTTCTCTTTTCTTATTGCAACCATGGGAGCTAATCCCTTGATGTCCTCAGCAGCACAGGATGAAGTGCAAAATCTCACAATCGAACGTCTCTTTGCAGATCCGGACCTAAATGGCCCTCGGCCTGCCCGACTGACATTTTCTCCTGATGGCCAGGTTGCTGCCTTTTTGAAGGGTAAAGAAGATGACGCGCAGCAATTGGACCTTTGGTCTTATGATGTCGCGAGCGGGGAAACCAAATTGCTGGTCGATAGCCGCGCCTTAGAGCCTGCGGATTTCGAACTATCCGAAGAGGAAAAGGCACGACGGGAGCGGCAAAGAATTCGCTCCCGCGGCATCGTAGAATTTTCATGGGGGCCAACCGCATCTAGCCTTCTGATCCCTTTAGCAGGTGATCTTTTTCATGTTGGCCTTGGCGAGGACTCCCCTCAAATTCGACAATTAACGAAGTCGGATGCTTTTGAAACAGATAGTCGCCTATCTCCTCTTGGTACTTACGCGTCCTTCATCCGTGATGGTGCGTTATGGACAGTGGACATCGACAGCGGCAAAGAAAAACGCATCAGCCCCAAAGCCAAAGATGCAACAAAATATGGTGTTGCCGAGTTCGTGGCTCAAGAAGAAATGGGTCGGAACACCGGCTATTGGTGGGCGCCGGATGAAAGCCATATCGCCTACACGGAAGTTGATGAATCCGCAGTCGACATCGTCCAACGCTTTGACATCAACGCAGATGGAGTCACGGTTATTGAGCAACGCTATCCAAGAGCCGGGACAACAAACGCCACTGTTAACCTGATTGTCCAAGATCTTAAAAACAAAAGAAAATTCCGCGTCGACCTTGGAGAGGAAGAGGATATCTATCTTGCGCGGGTTAACTGGCTCCCAGACGGAAGCGGCCTTTTGGTTCAACGGCAAAGCCGCAATCAGCGCGTACTGGATCTCATTCATGTCGACCTAAAAAGCAAGAAATCAAATGTCATTTTAAGCGAATCCGCAGACACTTATGTCAACCTTCATTTTGACTTGCGGGTCTTAAAAGACAGCAGTGGTTTCATCTGGTCATCCGAGCGCAGCGGTTATCGTCATTTAGAATTACACGCGATGGATGGCAGTCTTGTGCGTGAAATTACATCCGGGGATTGGGCTGTAGAAGCTGTTAAACGCGTTGATGAAGTGCGGGGCCTCATCTTTTTCACAGGTTACAAAGACACGCCTTTGGAACGCCACCTCTATGAGGTCAGCTTTCAGTCCCCCCAAACTCCAAAACGCCTGACCAAGGCAGGTATGACCCATGTGGTGGATGTAGCAGCAGGCGGGAAAGCCTTTATCGCCACATCATCCAGCCCCGCACAACCGCCTCAAGTCGGTTTATATGACGGACAAGGCCAATTACTGCGCTGGATTGAGGAAAATCGTTTGGATGAAAATCACCCCTATTTCCCCTATGTCAGCAAACACGTAACGCCTGAATTCGGGACGATCGATAATGGCCAGGGTACGACCTTATATTATGAGCTGCTCAAGCCACATAACATGGAAGAAGGCCATAAATACCCGGCTATCGTACATGTTTATAATGGTCCCCATGTTCAATATGTGACAAATAGCTGGGGTGATTTGCTGGACCAGGTCTATCTTCAACGCGGTTATGTTGTCTTTCGCATTGATGGTCGTGGCAGTAACAATCGCGGCAAAGCTTTCGAAGAAGCGCTTTACGAGAAAATGGGAAGCGTCGAGGTTGAGGATCAATATGCAGGCCTCGCGTTTTTAAAGACACTGGACTTTGTCGACCCGGATCGCATCGGTGTGCGCGGCTGGTCTTATGGCGGATATATGACGCTTAATCTCATGCTGCAAAAGCCAGGTGCCTATGCAGCCGGGGCAGCAGGTGCACCTGTTACCGATTGGAAGTTCTATGACACCCACTATACGGAGCGTTATATGAACCTGCCCGCTGATAATGAAGATGGGTATAAGTCGTCTTCCGTTCTCCCAATCGCAGGCAATTTGAAAAAACCATTGCTGATGATTCATGGCATGGCGGATGATAATGTCATCTTCGATAATTCAACGGCGGTTTATTCTTATTTCCAAGAAAATAACATTCCTTTTGAAATGATGACCTACCCCGGTCAAAAACATGGCATTGCCGGAAATAAGCGGCGTATGCATGTCAATAATACGATGCTTGATTTCTTCGATCGGCATTTGAAAAATTAAAAAAAATCAGCCCATAATGCTCAAAAGGGGGCATTATGGGCTGGCGTGATACCAAAGCAGGTTTAGATCAACTGGATCACTGCTTAAACTGCGGGGCGCAGATCAGGGGCAAATTTTGCCCCATCTGCGGCCAACGCAATGATGATTTTAGACGGTCTATCGCCGTTTTAGGGCGTGAACTCACCGAAGACGTCTTTTCTTATGATAGCCGTTTCTACCGCACTCTTGCAGCCTTGCTCCTGCGTCCCGGTCGCCTGACATGGGATTTTGCTGAAGGGAAAAGAGCGCGCTATATGCCGCCGATCAGGCTTTATCTCATCAGCACAATTTTGCTGTTCATTTTTCTAAGCTTCTCCAACGTCGCACTCATCAGCTTTGATCTGGATATCCAGCCTGGCGAAGTCGTTGAAAACAACCAGGTCAGTATGTCCGGCATCAGCTTTTTCAAAATGGTGAAAGAAAAGGCTGAAGGCGCGGTTCTTATTACGGACGATATGATTCAAAATGCCATTGGTGAAACAGAAGGCGATGAAAAAGCTCAAGGCTTCATGCAACAGGCTTTGCAAGGGTTAAACGCTGTTGCACAAGACCCACGGGTTGCTAATCAACTGGTTAACACATGGCTCCCACGGGTGATGATTTTGCTCCTGCCGCTCTTTGCGTTCACATTAAAATTCTTCTATCTGTTTAGAAAAGAATATCTGCTGAAACATGCGGTCTATTCCCTGCATTTTCATAGTGCGATTTTCTTACTGCTGTGCCTATTTGTGGCTGCGCAATGGGTCGCTGGCGGACGGCTTGATGGAAAAATACTCATACTCAGCTATGTGGCATGTACGGCGATTTACAGCTTAGCCGGCCTGAAATCAGTCTATCGCCAGGGCTGGATTAAAACCGTGATCAAATGGCTGGCTCTGGGTGCTGCTTATATCATGTTATTCTTTATTTCCTTGGGCTTATCAATTTGGATGAATGTACAGTTTTTCCAGGCTATATAGGAACTCCTCATCTTTTTTACCCAAAAACATATATCAGACTTGACATATTAGGTGTATTACTTAAATATAACACCAAGACATTGAGTTATCTTAGCTGGAAAGCGAGATTATGAGCATTCGTTGGAATGATGACCAGCCGATTTACCGGCAATTAAAAGACCGGATGATTGCCCTCATTCTTGACGGCACTTTGAAGGAAGGAGACGCCCTGCCCTCTGTTCGCGCGGTGTCCGTCGATTATCAGATCAACCCTTTAACAGCGTCCAAGGCCTATCAGGAATTGGTCGCTGAAGACATTGTGGAAAAGCGAAGAGGGCTTGGCATGTTTGTTCGAGAAGGGGCGCAGGCACGCCTTAGTGCCTCTGAACGCGAGGCATTTTTATCAACTGAATGGCCGAAAATTATGAAACGTATCGACCGCTTGGGGTTGAAAGCTGAAGAACTGTTAACAGTGAAGTCTGGAGGTCACAAATGAGCGCTGTAATCTCCGCACGCGGACTTGCCAAAAGCTATGGTGCCACTAAGGCCTTGCGCCCTACGGACATTGAAATCCCCCTGGGCCGGGTGGTTGGTGTTATTGGTGCCAATGGCGCTGGCAAAACGACCATGTTGAATTGCATATTGGGCCTTCTTGCCTATGAAGGAGAGCTTTCAGTCCTAGGCCGGGAACCCTATAAAGACCGCGCCCAATTGATGCATGACGTCAGCTATATCGCCGATGTGGCCACGCTACCGCGTTGGATGAAAGTCGGTCAGATTATCGACTTTGTTGAAGGCGTTCATGATAAATTTGACCGCGCTATATGTGAAGCCCGGCTTGCAAAAACCAAAGTGCGTCCAGAAGCCCGCGTTCGCACCTTGTCAAAAGGCATGTTGGCGCAGCTTCATCTCGCCATTGTTATGGCCATTGATGCGCGGCTGCTGGTGCTCGATGAGCCGACCTTGGGTCTAGATATTTTGTTCCGCAAGAGTTTCTACGAAACGCTGATCAGCGATTATTTCGACGAAAGCCGGACCATTATCGTGACAACTCACCAGGTCGAAGAGATCGAACAGATTTTGACCCATGCGATTTTCATCAAAGACGGTGAAATTGTCGTCAATGCATCCATGGATGAACTGGCGGAGCAAATCTTGGCTGTCGAAGTCGCGCCGGATAAGCAGGAAGCCGCAGATGCTTTGGGTCCCATTCATAAACGCAAGAGCCTGGGGCGCATCGTCTACACCTTTGAGGGGCAACCACGCGAAAGCCTTGAAGCCTTAGGGCAGGTTCACCGTCTGGGCCTAGCCGATATGTTTGTCGCGAAAATGCAGGAATAAGACCATGCCAGTATTTTTCCAACTTTTAAAACGCGAAGCCATCGAACATCGCAATGGCATGCTGCTGACGCCGCTAATCATTGCAGCAATGATTGCCCTGGTCCTTCTAGTCAGCTCCGTTTCCGGCACGCAGATGATCAGAATCGAACTGGACGATGTCGACCGTGCCGTCGCCATGGAAGAACTTCAAAGCGAACTTCATGGTGAAATGCCCAAAGTCAAAGCGGCGCTGGGCATAGCCCTTCATGTATTATCCATGCCGCTGCTGGTGGTTTCCATGATTGTGGCCGTCTTTATGTTACTGGGTTCGCTTTATGATGAGCGGGCGGAGCGCTCTATATTATTCTGGAAATCCATGCCCGTGACCGACACATCGACCGTCTTGTCCAAGCTTACGACCGGAGCATTACTTATTCCCCTGGCCGCAGCGATCATCGGGTTTGCACTGCAACTATTCACTTTGGCCATCCTGAGCATCTTTGGCAGTGTGAACGGATTGCCTATCGGATTAAATGTCTGGTCCATAGCACCCTTGTTCCAGGTTTGGTGGAGTACGATTATGCTGATCGTCTTCGGCGGATTATGGGCTGCTCCCTTCTTAGCTTGGCTGCTCCTCGCTTCTGCCTGGGCACCGCGGACACCCTTTTTATTCGCCTTTGTCCCCGTTGCAGTCATTGCGCTGCTTGAAGGACTGTTCAATAAAACCACCTGGTTTATTGAACAGGTCGGCAACCGGCTAAGCGGCAGCGGCATGCTGGAGACCCTGGGCGAACGCTTCGATCATATGGATGATTTCGACGGATTAGACCTTCTGGATACGCCGCTCCATATCACATTGAATGACATCGCAACAGTTCTGGCCATGCCGCAATTATGGATTGGCCTCGTTGTGGCCGCCGGTTTCACAGCCACTGCAATTTACGTCCGGCGGACAAAAACATTGTAAAAGCTCTTAGAGACGACCCGCAAAACTTTGACCGCTGGATTTTCCAGCGGTCTTTTTTTGCATCTTCGCTTAAAACTCGCTATGAGGCGCTTCATATCAGCCGATCAAAGGACTTGAAATAATGACATTGCAAACCCTGGCCCGCGATTTAAAACCCGCCGTCTTAAAGGCAGGACAGCTCATTTTGGATATCCGCGCCAAGGGTTTTAATGTTGAGGAAAAGAATGACACCTCTCCTGTAACAGAAGCCGATCGTGCTGCCGAGGACATCCTCGTCACGGCCTTAAAAGCTCTGGTTCCCGATGCGGTTATTGTTGCTGAGGAAATGGCTGCCGCAGGCATCATGCCGGAAACTTTGGGCGATGAATTCTATTTGATCGACCCCTTAGACGGAACCAAGGAATTCATCAGGGGTGGATTAGACTTTACCG
>JASFRS010000048.1:0-15505 GCA_050114795.1 Sphingomonadales bacterium | reverse complement strand
TTATGACTTGGGCCGACGAAAAACGCCGAATGAAAGTCCGCACCAATGCGGAAACGCCGCTGGATTGTCAGACCGCGCGTGATTTTGGCGCGGAAGGCATTGGTCTTTGTCGCACGGAACATATGTTCTTTGACACCAGCCGAATTTTAGCTGTGCGCGAAATGATTTTGGCGGACAGCACGGATGCCCGTTGCAATGCTTTGGCAAAACTCTTGCCTGAGCAACGACAGGATTTTGTCGAAATTTTCCGCATCATGCACGGATTGCCGGTGACAATTCGCTTGTTGGACCCGCCACTGCATGAGTTCTTGCCCAAAGAAGAGGATGAGTTTGAAGAATTGGCCGAGGCCATTGGTATCAGCGCTGACAAAGTGCGCCGCCGTGCTGCGGAACTGCATGAGTTTAACCCAATGCTGGGTCATCGCGGCTGTCGTTTGGGTATCAGCTATCCGGAAATCTATGAAATGCAGGCCCAGGCCATTTTTGAAGCTGCTCTTCAAGTGGCCGAGGAAAGTGGGAACCCCATCGTTCCTGAAATCATGATTCCGCTAGTTGCCACACGTAAAGAACTGGCTTTGATGAAAGAACGTGTCATTGCGCAGGCGGAAAAGGTCTTTGAAGAGAAAGGTCGCCGCTTGGAATTCCAAGTTGGCACAATGATTGAGCTACCGCGGGCGTGTCTGCGCGCGGGTGAAATTGCTGAGGAGGCGGAGTTTTTCTCATTTGGGACCAATGACCTGACGCAAACGGCTTTAGGCATTTCCCGTGATGATGCGGGGCGCTTCCTATCTGAATACACGGCCAAGGGTATTTATGAGCGCGACCCCTTTGTCACAATCGATGTTGAAGGCGTTGGGGAGTTGATCAAGATGGGCGCTGAGCGCGGTCGTACCGCACGTGACGGCATCAAACTTGGCATCTGCGGCGAACATGGTGGTGACCCGGATAGCGTTAAGTTCTGTGAAATTGTTGGACTCGATTATGTCTCCTGTTCGCCTTACCGCGTGCCTATTGCGCGTTTAGCGGCGGCACAGGCGGCGTTGAAATAGGTTTAATTTTAACCCCTCAGCCCAACCCTCTCTCCTGGCGGGAGAAGGCTAGGATGAGGTGAATGTTTAATTAAAGAAAATGCTTTAAAAAAAGACAAACTTCCATTATATAAAGTTTCTACTTTAGAAAATGGAGGCCGGAATGATGTATGAATATGATTTGATTTTATGGGGCGAAGAACGGCGGCGGTTGCAGTCTAAAAGACGCGAAGCGCGGCTTGGACCAAAAACAATTAAGCTTTGGCCGCAGTTTTCAACTGGGAAATAAACCCCTAGCCCCATCTGCGCGCATGTCTGCCCGCGCACAGATGGAGATATCCAGGCATAGGGGTTAATGTATGGAAATCAGGCGTCGATACGCATCGCCCAGGTCCCGTACATAGCGTGCTAAGATTAAGATATCCGGGTTCATCTCATGATAGGGTTGTGCGTAAAGTAAGTTACTCACGCACTCTTCTATCCCTATGATGGGTTCCGCCAGGTCGCTTAATCCATCTTCCCCCGACAGGTGCGCGGGTTCATGGACATAATCAGACCTGTCTTCACTCATGATGAGAACCGAGAATAGAAATTCCCAATGATGAATTGAATATGCTAGATACTGCTCTAGCCATAACATTCTCCTCTAAAGAGTGTTGTGGTTAGGCTCAGTTGGGTGTTGTCGCACCCTTCTGGGCCGCTCTTTTATGAAGAGCATCAAAACCTTAGCGTGTAAGAGTCTCATATACAAGTGCGTAATTAGCAGCGTTTGAACGCGGGGTTCCGCTTTATTTTTGACCTCAATCGCCGGCGCGGGCATCCGCTCCCTTAGGCTTCCGCGATAACGCTAATCCTCCATGGCCTCGCCATTCCGGGCTATCGCGACGGCCGTGCGGCCTTACAGCTTTTCATAGTTGAAAAGCTGTAAGCGCGACCGCGCGTCGCGAACTGTTTCGCGGAAGCCATCGCTCAGCGGAGGCCCGCGCCGGCGATTGAGGTCAAAAATAAAACTAAACCCCACGATACCGCGCAGAGCAATTTAATGACTCTTCCCCAACTTCCCAGCCAAATCCTGAATGAATTGCCAGGCGACGCGGCCAGAACGTGCGCCTCTGGTCTGTGCCCATTCCAATGCTTGTGCGTGCAGATTTTCACTCTTTAACTCGAAGTGGTTCGCATAGCTTTCTACCATGGCGAGATAGTCCGCTTGGGAACAGCTATGCAACCCTAACCACAAGCCGAAACGGTCGGAGAGGGAAACGGCTTCTTCGATGGCTTCTGCAGGACTGATTGCTGTGGAGCGTTCATTTTCCATCATATCACGTGGGATGAGATGGCGGCGGTTAGATGTTGCATAAAATAAGACATTGGCCGGGCGACCTTCGAGTCCCCCTTCAAGTACCGCCTTTAGTGATTTGTAGCTGGTCTCGCCTTTTTCAAAACTCAAATCGTCGCAAAAGACAATGAAACGGCGTGGGCTTGGGGAAAGAAGAGTCAATAAGTCCGGCAAGCTTGCAATGTCTTCCCGATGAATTTCAATAAGCACGAGGGCATGGGGTGTTTCGTCATTTATATGAGCATGCACAGATTTTATCAGGCTACTCTTTCCCATGCCCCGTGCGCCCCAAAGCAACACGTTATTTGCGCCATAACCCTTTGTGAAATGGACTGTATTTTCTAGTAATTCCGCCTTTTGCCTGTCTATTCCCAAAAGCAGGGAAAGGGGAAGCGCATTGACTTTTGGCACGAGTTTTAAGCTTTTGTCTGCGCCATGCCAGACAAAAGCATCTGCATCACTCAATGCTGGTAATTCTGCTGTTTGTGGCGCTAAAGCTTCAAGCGCTGCGGCAATTCGTCTTAATAACGATAGCTTTTCGTCGCTGTTACCCATTGCGAAATCACCTTTTTGCGCCATATAGCTGTCTCAAGGACGACGCTTTCCATTTGCATCATTGGCCTCGGTTTGTATAGTCCGCAAAACTTTTTTAAATAAGCCCAGATTTGTGAGGGAATTACATGCTTATCACTCCTGCATTTGCACAAGCCGCTGGTGGCGGCGCAGCTGGTGGCGGTTTGGCAGGTTTTCTGCCGTTCATCCTGATTATCGTCGTTTTCTATTTTTTGCTTATCCGTCCGCAGCAAAAACGGATGAAGCAGCATAAAGAAATGGTTGGCGCACTTCGTCGCGGCGATGTGATTGTTACTGCGGGTGGTCTGATTGGCAAAATTGCCAAAGTGGAAGACGATGAAGTGCAAGTCGATTTAGCTGATGACGTGCGGGTGAAAGTTGTTCGCTCCACCATCACAGACGTGCGCAGCCGGACAGAACCGGCAAACGACAAGAAATAATAACAAAATTTTGGGAGCCTGAAGCTCATGTTGGAATTTCCCCGTTGGAAAGTCATTTCTATTTTGGCCGTATGTGTCCTTGGCTTTCTCATGGCCTTGCCCAATGCTTTAAATGATGAGCAATTGGAAGGGCTCCCATCATTTTTACCGGATAGTCAGCTTAGCCTGGGTCTTGACTTACAGGGCGGGTCGCATCTGCTTTTGGAAGTGGATACGGCCTCCGTCATTAAAAACAAGGTCGACCAACTAAAAGAGGGCATCACCGGTGACCTGCGGGAAGCGCGTACAGCTGACAATAAACGGATCGTTTATTTTGGCCTATCCTCCAGTGACCGTTCCGTCAGCTTTAATCTGCGGAACCCGGAAGATGAAGCGCAAGTTTTGGAATTGATGCGGGACCGTCGGCAAGCCGTTGGTCAGGACATTTTGGCGGGGACATTCTCAGGAAAATATGACCGTATAGTTGAGACCGACGGCAATGGGAAAATCACGATCACTTTGACGGAAGACGGTATCAATGAAAGCCGTTTGAGCGCTGTACAGCAATCCGTTGAAGTCGTTCGTCGTCGGATTGACAGTCTCGGTACGCGGGAACCGACCATTCAAACCCAGGGTCAGGACCGCATTGTCGTTCAGGTTCCCGGTTTCAATGATCCGCAGCAATTGAAAGATGTTATCGGCAAAACGGCCAAAATGACATTCCATATGGTGGCGGAAGAAGTCACCTATCAGGAAATTGAGCGTAATCGCCTGCCAATCGGTGTGCGCGCTTATCCGATGGCGGACCAACCTGAAGTCTTACTGGCTTTGAAAGAACCGCCACGCCTTTCAGGTGACAGTCTTATTGATGCGCGTCCTGCTTATGATCAAAATGGGCGTCCAGCCGTGGCCTTTACGATGGATAGTCATGGTGCCGCTATTTTCAGTAAGGTTACCCGTGAAAATATTGGTCGTCGTTTTGCGATTGTTCTTGATGGGAAGATAGTAACGGCACCTGTTATTCAGGGTGTTATTCCAAGCGGGCAGGGGCAGATTACTGGGAATTTCTCGGTTGAGGAAGCTGCCAATCTTTCAGTTGTGTTGAAATCCGGTGCATTGCCTGCGGATTTGACAATTTTGGAAGAACGCACGGTCGGCCCTGACCTTGGCGCAGATTCTGTTGAGGCTGGTAAATTTGCCGGACTTCTGGGGCTGTTGGCCGTCGTTGTATTTGTTGCGCTTGCCTATGGCTTTTTCGGTGTCATTGCGAATGCGGCGCTAGTCGTAAACGTGGTGCTGTTGATGGGTCTTATGTCCTTCATGGGCTTTACGCTCACCTTGCCGGGTATTGCAGGTATTGTGTTGACCGTGGGTATGGCCGTTGATGCCAATGTGCTGGTGTTTGAACGCATCCGGGAAGAAATGCGCAGCGGGCGTAAGCCTATTGCGGCGGTCCAGTCAGGCTATGAGCAGGCAATGTCGACCATCTTGGATGCGAATATTACGACGTTGATTGCAGCGCTTCTCATGTTCCAGTTTGGCTCTGGCCCGATTAAGGGTTTTGCCGTCACTTTGAGCCTCGGTATTTTAACATCCGTCTTTTCAGCCATCATGGTCACACGTATGGTGGTTACGCTTTGGTTGCGTCGGCGTAAGCCTGCAAGCCTGCCGATTAATGGCATAAAAGTTTTCCGGCTCGTGCCGGATGGAACTAAAATCCAGTTCATGAAGACGCGGGTGATTTGTTCTATTCTTTCGGTGTTATTGATTATTGGCTCCTTTACCTACGCCAGTATTCACGGCTTGAATTTCGGTATCGACTTCCGTGGCGGTATCATGATGGAAGTTGAGACCGTTGAGCCTGCTGACTTGGCGGCGACGCGTGCGGCGGTTGGCGGTCTTGGGCTGGGTGATGTGGCTGTTCAGGAATTTGGTGCGAATAATGATATTCTCATCCGTATTGAGCGCCAGTCCGAGGGCGCGCAGGAGGATGCCATTTCCGCTGTGGATGCGTCTTTGGCGACAGTTTATGGTGATGATGGCTACAATATGCGCAGGACTGAGGTTGTTGGACCGAAAGTCTCTGGTGAGCTGGTGGAAAAAGGCGTTTTAGCCGTGATTTTCGCCATTGGAGCCATCATGGTCTATATCTGGTTCCGCTTTGAATGGCAGTTTGGGTTGGGCGCCGTGGCGTCCCTGACCCATGATGTGGCACTGACTTTGGGCTTTTTCTCTTTCACTGGACTTGAGTTTAACCTCAGCATTGTGGCAGCTATCCTGACGATTGTCGGCTATAGTTTGAACGATACTGTGGTGGTGTTTGACCGGATACGTGAAAACATCCGCAAATATCGTAAGCTGGATATGCTGGGCCTGATTGATTTGTCGATTAACGACACGCTGTCTCGGACATTCATGACGTCCTTCACCACCTTGCTGGCTTTGCTCGCGCTCCTCTTCTTTGGTGGTGAGGTTATTCGCGGCTTTACCGCAGCCATGATTTGGGGCGTCTTTGTGGGGACTTATTCCTCCATCTTCGTTGCCAGCCCGATTTTGAACTGGCTGAAGGTCAACCGTGAAAGCTTCATCCCTGAGGAGGCGAAGGAGGTTCGTCCTTAATGCCATCTTTAAAGCGCATGGAGGCCGAAGGGCGGCAGCTCATCAATGGTTATGGCCCTGAAGGGTTTCGGATTTCAGGCACTACCTATAGTCAGGCAGTGCTGGTTTTCCCGAGGCGCGCCATAACCCTTGAGGTTTCAACTCTGGAAGAATTAACTGTTGAACACCTCCAACCCTTGGTGGAGGGTGATGAGAAAACGGAAATTCTATTGCTTGGCTGTGGTACGCAAATGCAGTTTTTGCCCGAAGAGCTTAGCAAAGGCTTGGCGATGGTTGGTATTGCGGCTGACCCGATGGACAGCGGTGCGGCAGCGCGCACCTATAATATGCTGATGATGGAGGACCGCCGGGTGGCAGCCCTCCTTCTTCCCATCACTTAGAGATTTTGTGCAGAGACCATGCAATAGAGCATGGGGATAGAAAGCATTGTATTTGTGCGTGAGAACAGCATAGCTGTCCGCGCGGCTTTTGGTTTGGCTTCATCATCCGCCTCAACCATGCCCAAAGCGATTTTCTGTTTGGGCCAGATGATGAACCAAACGTTGAAGGCCATAATCAGGCCAAACCACATGCCAATGCCAATCATGGTATGTGCTACATAATGGCTCGTGGTGCCAAGCGCTAAGGCGTCCGCTAGATAGCCGTTCATATAAGCCAGAATGAGGCCGAACAGCACAGTGAACGCCGCCCCCCACCGGAACCAGAACAAAGCGGATGGTGCTATATGTTTCCCAATGGCGGGTTTTTGTTCATTTGGAATTTTTGGCATCGTCGGGATTTGGACGAAGTTGAAATACCAAAGCAACCCGATCCACATGACGCCTGCAAGGACATGCAGATAGCGGAAGACTAGATAAATATTAATTGTTTCCATTTTATTGCCCCTTAAATCTTGAAATGATTTGTCTTCAGCCCCCTGCAATCATTGGCGCGACGAGCACCACGACGACAGTGATGACAATACCTGCGACGATTGTCATAGGCAGGGATTCCAGGATTTTTCCCATGAGCGATTCTCCCCTATATTGACTAATGGCTTGGGTTTATGCGACCTCAAGCGTCGATCACGCTATCACAACTCTGGAAGCAGTCAAAATATGTCATCAGGTGCAAGCAAAGCCGAAAGTGCCCAAAGCTGTGCAGAAATACTGCGGGGCTTTGATTATGATCGCTATCTGGCGCTGCTTTATGCTCCGGCTGATCAGCGTGATGCTTTGATGGCTATCAGTGCTTTCAATGCCGAACTGGCGCGCATTCCGGGTTTGGCATCCGAACCAATGGTGGGGGAAATCCGCCTGGCCTGGTGGCGGGAAGCATTGGCAGATTTATTCGCAGGCAAAATTCGCCCACACCCCATATTGCAAGCCCTTGGTAAATTGGATGCTCTACCGCATGACCTAATGGAAGATATGGTTGAAGCGCGAATTGATGAACTTTACCGAGAAGAAGCGCTGAATATCAAAGAGTTAAGGGATTACGCACGGCGGACGCATGGTGCATTGAACCGTCTTCTTTTGAAGCAATTAGATGTTGCATCAGATGATAGGGCGGATGAGGCTGCTATGGCTTTGACTTTGACTGGGACATTAAAAGCTATGTCTTATCACGCCCATATGCGGGGGAATGTAAATAGCGGAGAACGTATTTTCCAAGGTGAGTTTACGGATGAGACTTTAAAGCTCGCGCAGGATTTGGCCGAAGCGGCGCTAACGCATATTGAGAATGTGAAACAAAACAAGCCGCCGAAGAGGGCGTTGCCCGTATTCCTGCCCTTGGTATCGGCGCAAGATCATCTCAAACGGATCACGGCAGTGGGCTACGACCCACGCCGGATTGATTTGCAGAAACATTCACTGAAAAAGCAGATCAAACTTTTTTGGGCTGCTTTGCGTGGTCGGATATGAAGTCACGCAATCCCGATGATTTTATGGGTTTGTAGTGACAGCCGCCATTTCGGGTGATCCAAGCAATACTGGATACTGGCCTGAGTATTTGCGCGCTGTTTGTCGTTATCCATTGGCTGTATGAAGAAGTGCGTGAAATCCCAATTTTCAAAACGTGCGGGGTCAACCTTATCTTGCGGATAGACGAGCTTTAGCTCATCGCCTTTAGTTACAATGACATCGCTTTGGCCCTTTGGGCTAACGCAAACCCAATCAATGCCATTGGGAACAGCAATGGTCCCGTTGGTTTCAATGGCAATTTCAAAGCCAGCAGCATGGAAGGCATTAATCAACTCTTCGTCGATTTGAAGTAATGGCTCTCCGCCCGTGCAGACGATCAGAGCTTTACTGTCCTGGTCTTTGCCCCAAATGCTCTTTGCGGCTTTAGCTAAGTCTTCAGCCGTTTTGAATTTTCCACCGCCGGGACCATCGGTGCCGATGAAATCTGTGTCACAAAATGTGCATTGGGCCTGGGCACGGTCTTTTTCCAGTCCAGACCATAGATTACACCCCGCAAACCGGCAGAATACTGCGCGCCGCCCTGTGTTGGCGCCTTCACCCTGGAGAGTTAAAAACAGCTCTTTGACGCTATAGGTCATAAGCTACGGGGTCCTTTAAACCAGCTTCTTTAAAGCCTTTCAAACGAAGCTGACAGCTATCGCAGTGCCCACATGCCGTCCCATCGTCTTTGGGGTCATAGCAACTGGACGTTATGCCATAGTCTACACCTAAATCCGTGCCGGTCCGTATGATTTCCGCTTTGGTCATATCAATGAGTGGCGCGTGAATTCTAAATGGCGCTGTGCCTTCTACGCCAGCTTTGGTCGCCAGATTAGCAAGGGTTTGGAAGGCATCAATGAATTCCGGACGGCAGTCTGGATAGCCTGAATAATCCAATGCATTCACACCTATGAATAGATCCTGTGCTTCAATTACTTCAGCAAAACCGAGTGCGAAACTTAAAAAGATAGTGTTTCGAGCGGGAACATAGGTGATGGGAATGCCGCTGGACATTTCTGCTTCTTTGCGGTCTTTGGGCACATCAATATCCGCCGTTAATGCAGAGCCCCCAAACACGCCTAAATCAATGCGTGCGACACGGTGGTCGGCAATGCCCAGATGCTGAACAACACGCCTTGCGCGTTCCAATTCAATCTTGTGGCGTTGCCCATATTCAAAGGACAGCGCATGTACTTCATAGCCCTGATCGCGGGCAATGGCCGCCACCGTCGCGGAATCAAGGCCGCCTGAAAGCAGCACCACAGCTTTTTTAGTCACGATAAAACATCCATCATCTAAATTCAGGGTCTGGATATAGAGAATATGCGCTTCGGTTTAAACCCTGATGTCACGGCGAGTGTGCGAGTCTAAGTTCTTCAAAGAAATGGACCGCATGAATTTGACATACGGTCCAGGTTAGGGCTGGGGTATCCAGCGTGGAAGTAGGAATAGCGCTGGGTTACAACGCTATAGTTACAGAATATGGTTAATTTTGGGTTAAATCCAGAGAATTTTATCATGGGTGGGCAGTATTGAGCGTGCAATCAAGTCCTTAAATCTTTGAATTATTTGCCCAATATTTACGCCATTTCTATATATGAATTTTTTAAGCAAATTTTTGATGAGTTAATTTTTCTAAGCCAAAGCGAAGAAATCCTCGTTTGTGTAAATGCCGATCTCATCCCACTTTTATAGCTAAGCGGAATTTTAGCTTTAAGTGGACAGGATGATAAATGCGTTATTTCCCTGTATTTCTTGATTTGGCAGAACGCTTTGTCGTGATCGCCGGTGATACAACTGGGGCCGCAGCCAAGTACCGTTTGTTGAAAAAGAGTGACGCGCACATCCGGCGTATCTGTGTAAACGGTGAGTCGTTTGACCCAAAACAGCTCGATGGGGCTGCACTCGTCTATATCGCAACGGGAAATAAAGCTCTCAATCGTTTGATTTCTGATGCTGGGCGCTCACGCGGCATCCTTGTTAATGTTGTTGATGAGACTGAAAACTGCGATTTCATCACCCCCGCGCTTGTTGATAGAGCCCCGCTGACGATTGCAATTTCTTCGGATGCTCAAGCCCCTGCTTTGTCACGCCATGTCAAAGCACGTCTTGATGCTTTGTTGCCTCAGAGCCTAGGTCAATTGGGCCAATTGGCTGAAAGCTTCCGCGATACTGTGAAGCGTGTCTTCAAGTCTCCTAATGCGCGTCGCCGCTTTTATGACCGCTTATTTGATGGACCATTAAATGAACTGCCCCGGCCTGGAGATGTTATTCGTCTTATCAATGAGGGTGAGGGCAAAGAACAGGGGCGTGTAGCAATTGTTGGTGCGGGCCCGGGCGACCCAGACCTTCTGACTTTAAAAGCTCATCGGGCTCTTCAGCAGGCAGACGTTATCGTTCATGACAAATTGGTCTCCCAGGCGATTTTGGATTTTGCTCGTCGCGATGCGGAACTCATCTATGTTGGCAAATCAAGAGGTTATCACAGTGTTCCTCAAGATGGCATCAATGACCTTTTGGTTGAGTTGGCTTGTCAGGGCAAATATGTGGTGCGCTTGAAAGGCGGTGATCCCTTTATCTTCGGTCGTGGGGGGGAAGAGGTGGATGCCTTAAAAGCCCATGACGTGGCCGTGGATGTCATGCCTGGGATTACAGCTGCGGCCGGATGTGCAGCACAAGCCCATATTCCTCTTACCCACAGAGATTACGCCAGTGCGGTAACATTCGTTGCAGGACAGCGCAAAGGGTTGGAAGAACAGAATTGGGCAGGGCTTGTGGGTCCTGGCCGAACGCTTGTCATTTATATGGGCCTTGGGAATGCAGCAGCAATCTCAGAAAAGCTGATCGCAGAAGGTACTTCATCTCAATTCCCAGCGGCGATTATTGAAAATGGTTCCCGTCCTGAAGCTCGGCGGGTGAATGCCACCGTGGGCAGTCTCGCTCAAGCTATTGAAGACAATCAGATTATCAGCCCCTCGCTTCTCATTATTGGGGATGTGGCGGCTTTGAACAGTGACAGGCTTGCGCGGCACGAATTGTTACCATTGGCCCAGGCGATTTAAGGACGGAAAATGATGGCAAAGATTTTGACAGCCAATGATTTGAAATCTGGTCAGGTGGTTTTCCTGGCCGAAGATGGTAGCTGGACCCCCATCGCGAAGGAAGCCCGTGTTGCCCTGAATGATGCGGTAACTGAAGAGTTGGCGCAGCAGGGCGCACGGGCTGAGGCGGAAAATATAGTTACTTTGGTGGAGATTATTCCAGCGGAGCTCCTTGAAGATGGCCCCTGGCCCAGCCGGAATAGGGAGCAAATTCGCGCCAAAGGCCCAACTGTGCGGCGGGATTTAGGTTATCAGGCAGAGGGACTAATCTAATGACTGCTATTTATCGTTATGACGAATTTGACCGTGCTGCGGTATTGGAAAGGGTTGAGGATTTTCGTGATCAGGTAAAGCGCCGCCTGAGTGGTGATCTGTCTGAGGATGAATTCAAGCCTCTGCGCTTGATGAATGGCCTTTATCTCCAGCTTCACGCTTATATGCTGCGCGTTGCCATTCCTTATGGCGTTATTTCTGCGGTGCAAATGCGAAAGCTGGCGCAGATCGCGCGCAAATATGACAAAGGCTATGGACATTTTACCACTCGTCAAAATATCCAATTCAACTGGATTGCCTTGGCAGATGCGCCGGATATTTTGGCGGAGCTGGCCACGGTGGATATGCATGCCATTCAGACCTCTGGCAACTGCATAAGGAATGTGACGACTGATCAATTTTCCGGTGTTGCTGCCGATGAAATTATCGACCCGCGCCCTTATGCGGAATTGCTGCGGCAGTGGTCCACTTTCCACCCTGAGTTTTCCTTCTTACCGCGCAAATTTAAGATTGCCATCACCGGTGCGCCAAAGGACCGCGCTGCAATCAAGTTTCATGATATTGGCATTATTGCGCGCCGGAATGAGGAGGGTGTTACCGGCTTTGAGATCTTTGTAGGGGGAGGTATGGGCCGGACGCCGATGATTGGCAAACTACTGCGTGATTTCGTACCTGCTAAGCATCTCCTTGGCTTTTTGGAAGCTGTCATGCGGGTTTATAATCGCTATGGTCGCCGGGATAATAAATATAAGGCGCGGATTAAAATCCTTGTTCATGAAATTGGCCTGGAGGCTTTCCGTACGCAAGTTGAGGAAGAATGGGCGAAAATTCAAGATGGCCCCGCAGATGTGGATGTCCGGGAACTTGCTCGTATTGCAAAATTTTTCCAAGACCCGCCTTATGAAAAATTGGATGACGTCGGACTGACACCATCCGATGAACGGTTTGCACGCTGGGTCAGGCGCAATGTCAGCGTACATAAAGCCAAAGGCTATGCTGCTGTAACTGTCTCTTTAAAACCTCATGGAGGTATCCCTGGGGATGCAACGGCGGAACAGATGGACCTAATGGCTGATCTGGCAGAGCGCTATAGCTTTGGTGAACTCCGTGTTAGCCATGAGCAGAATATCATCTTGCCTCATGTTAAAAAGGCTGACTTGGAGGCTCTTTGGGTCCATTTAAATGAAAATGGTCTTGGAAGCGCAAATGCAGGTCTGATAACGGATATCATTGCCTGCCCGGGCCTGGATTATTGCGCGTTGGCAAATGCACGTTCCATTCCACTTTCTCAGAAAATCTCAAAGCGCTTTGATGATTATGACCGGCTGGAAGATATTGGAGAACTTAAAATCAAAATCTCCGGTTGTATCAATGCCTGTGGCCATCATCATGCCGGCCATATCGGGATTTTAGGCGTCGATAAAAAGGGCGTTGAAAATTATCAATTGTTGCTTGGGGGATCCGGTGCAGAGGATGCCTCTTTAGCTAAAATTTTAGGCCCTGGCTTTGATGAAAACGGCATTGTTGATGCGGTTGAAAAGGTCGTTGAAACTTATCTGGATAAGCGCCAGGAGGGGGAGGGCTTTTTGCAAGCTTATCGCCGTTTAGGCCCCGAAGTCTTTAAGGAGTCTGTTTATGGCCCGCGTTGATTTCCGTGAAATTGAAGATATTGCCTGGACTTGGAACGAGGAATTCGATGAAACACAGCCAGTCATTTTGCCTTTAAATACTGTGCTTGAAAATGTGGATGCGTTGGAAGGGCGGAATTTGCCTTTGGGCGTTGTTATCCGTGCCGGTGAAAATGTTGAAGACCTGGCGCCCGTCCTCGACCGTTTGTCTCTCATCGCACTAGACTTTCCTGCCTATACAGATGGCCGTGCTTATTCCAGCGCGCGGGTATTGCGGGAACATCTTGGCTTTCAAGGAGAAATTCGCGCCGTCGGTGATGTGCTTGTTGATCAACTGCGTTTCATGCTGCGCTGTGGATTTTCCAGCGCCGAACTTGCGCCTCATGTGAAAGAAGATGCTGTATTGCGCGCTTTATCACGTTACAGCGGTGCATATCAGGCTGCCAGTGATGATTTGGCCCCGGCTCATCGTCTGCGCCGCCTTAGCGCCCTGCAGGAGAAGGAGGTGGCCTGATGACTGTTATTTCCCAAAGTCGGGTCGAAGAACTTAACGACAAATATGCAGGTAAACATCCGCAGGAAATTCTCCGTGGTGTATTGCTGGATGATTTTCCTGGCGAAGTGAGTCTTGTCTCATCATTTGGGACGGAGTCAGCTGTACTCTTGCATATGGTGGCGCAGATTGACCGGGGGGTGGATGTTGTTTTCATCAATACGGGTAAGCTATTTGGTGAAACGCTGCGCTATCGCAATCAGTTGGTTGGACGTCTTGATTTGCTGAATATACGTTCCATTATGCCTAAACCCGCATTGCTGGCTGCCAGTGATCCGAAAGGCATTCTTTGGGCGGATAATGCAGATCGCTGTTGCTATATCCGTAAGGTGGAGCCTATGGCGCGTGCCTTAAAGGATGTAAATATCTGGATTTCAGGCCGCAAAGGTTTTCATGGTGGTGGTCGGTCAAAGCTTCCGGTTTTTGAACTCAGTGATGGGCGGATAAAAATCAATCCATTGGCCAATTGGGCAAAAGCGGATGTGGAAACCTATTTCGCTAATCACGATTTGCCACGCCATCCTTTGGAAGCTGATGGTTATAAATCCGTCGGTTGTATGCCCTGTACTTCACCGGTGACGGAGGGGGAGGACATTCGCTCAGGACGTTGGCGCGGGCAGGAAAAGACGGAATGTGGTATTCATGTTTCTCGCATGGGTGTGCGAAAATTACAGCCCTCTCTTGCAACAGCCCGGTCTCGCACGGCATAAAGAGGCGTTGAATAAAATAAGGATAATGCCTGATGAAGCGCGCGTTGCTTCCTCTAAATGCCCTGCGCGTCTTTGACGCTGCTGCACGTCATTTGAGTTTTAAAAATGCTGCGGATGAGCTGGCTGTGACACCCGCTGCAGTCTCACAACAGATTAGAGCGCTTGAGGATTATTTAGGCGTTGTTCTTTTTCGCCGCCAAGGCAGGGGGCTTGAACTGACTGAGGATGCGAAAAAGAGTCTCCCTGCGCTGCGTTCTGGTTTTGAGCGTTTTGAAGAAGCTGTGCGGGTTCTTCAAGCCCCCCAGCGCAGCTCGACATTGACTATTTCAGTTGCGCCGTCTTTTGCATCAAAATGGTTGTTGCCGCGGATTGAGCGATTTTATGGGTCTGCTCCAAATATGGACGTACGTATCCAAGCGAGCAATCAGCTTGTTAATTTTGCTGAGGAAAATGTCGATTTGGCCATTCGCTATGGTGCAGGGGATTATCCCGATCTGGTGGTTGAGAAGCTGATTGAAGAGCATGTTTTTCCTGTCTGTGCACCTTCATTTCTTGAAGCAAATGGTGGATTAAAAGATGCGCGGTCTCTAGCAAACACCACGCTTATTCATGATGACAGCTCGGAAGAAGATCCAAGCTGCCCGACTTGGGGCATGTGGTTGCGCGCTGCTGGTGTTGAAGTGGATGATATCCAGCGTGGCCTTCATTTTAACCAATCCAATATGGCCATTGAAGCTGCCGCCCTTGGCAAAGGCGTTGCGTTAGCGAAACAGATGATTGCTGCGGATGATTTGGCAAGCGGCCGTCTGGTCAAACCCTTTGAGGCAGTCCAGCCCGTTGATTTTGCATATTTCCTTGTTGCACCTGCGCCGCAGTGGCGGGCAAAGAAAGTTCAGAATTTTGTTGAGTGGCTAAAGGCTGAAGCGCGGCAATAGCTCTTTTCTTTATAAAACTTCAGGCTAAATTAGCGCCTGTGAACACAGACAGGGGCCACGCCGTGACAAATAAACACCTTCCGCAGGGACATCCGGATATAAAAACCGGAAAAATAGGCGTTTTGCTTGTTAACCTCGGCTCGCCGGATGCGCCAACAGCTCAAGCTGTACGTCGCTATCTGGCGGAGTTTTTGTCGGACCCGCGGGTGGTTGAAATCCCACGCGCCCTTTGGTTGCCCATTCTTTATGGTCCGGTTCTGACTTTCCGCCCAAAGAAATCCGCTCATGCTTATGCCGCTATTTGGAATGAGGCCAAAGGAGATTCTCCTTTACGTGTCATAACCCAAGAACAGGCCGAAGCTGTTGCTGCGCAGGTCAAGTCAGATC
>JASFRS010000047.1:0-15752 GCA_050114795.1 Sphingomonadales bacterium | reverse complement strand
AATAAAGCTGAAGAATGATGGGGTCTGGCGCGCCAATCCAACCCATTTTAGTTGCCGTTTCTAAATATCCTTTATTGGCGAAGCGATAATATTGCTCGCTTTCATCGAGGTGATATTCCCAGAAACAACCGTTTTCGACATAGCGGTCCAATTGATCCGGGTTCGCAGCGCCTTTGCCTTGAAGACTGCCACCTTCCCCGCGCCAGCCAGCCAGAGGCCCCACCCCCGGCGTCCTTTCATGATTGGCGAGATAATCTTTATAGCTCTTATAAACGGCTTTACCGTCATCATCCGCCATACCCGGCAACCCCAAACGTGCGCCCAGATCAACCAGCACATCTTGGAAAGGCCGCACATTACGGTCCGGTTCCAGCACCGGCTGACGAATGCTGTCCCCTGCGGCATGGGCTGCACCAATAGGTCTGTCCAAAATGGACATGGCATCCCATCGCTCCAGATAAGTCGTGTCGGGCAGGACAAGGTCCGCATAAGCGACGGTTTCAGAGGAATAGGCATCGCTGTAGATCACGAATGGAATTTCGTAGTTTCCGGCAGCATCCTTAGCGGTTAGAGCTTCAACCGCATTTTCCACATTCATTGAGGAGTTCCAGGCCATATTCGCCATATAAAGGAACAGCACATCAATCTTATATGGATCACCTTTCAATGCATTGGGCAGAACCATATGCATCATGCCATGGATGGAAAGCGGATGGTCCCAGGAAAAAGCCTTATCAAGTCGTGTTGGATTGCCCTTCTCATCAACAGCCAAGTCCTCCGGCCCCATAGGGAAGCCAAGAGGCTCAGACAATAGAGATTTATTAGGCCCCTCTGTCTTTTGAGCTGCTTTCTTTGCCGGAGGAATAGGGCGCGGGAATGGTGGCTTATATCGGAAGGATCCCGGGCCATCTATTGCACCTAAAAGCATTTGCAAAATATGCAGCATCCGGCATGTTTCAAAACCGTTGCTATGTGCAGATATCCCACGCATAGCGTGAAACGCGACGGGGCGACCAATGACTTTGTCGTGCTGTTTACCCGCCCAATCCGTCCATGGAATATCAAGGCTGATTTCTTCTTCAAATGCCGCATAAGCCAGTTCAGATGCAAGGCGCTTTATCGTCGAGACCGGAACCCCCGTAACCTCCGCTGCATGATCGGCATCATAATCAGATTTGAAAAATTCCTGAGCTAAATGCTGAAACGCCGGGTTTACTTTGGTGCCATCATCAAGTGTGTAATCACCTGCAAATGCGGGCTTAAGCCCCGACACCTTTGCTGCATTTGCCGCATTGTCCCAAACAAGAGGCGCACCACTTTTATCCCGGGCAAACAGACCGTGATTAGCTTGCCCCGGCGCATCAACAACAAGCCAGGCTGCGTTCGTATAACGCTGCAAAAAGGCCCAATCAACTTTCTCAGACAGCAGAAGCTGTTGAATAATGGCCCCAATCAGCAAGCCATCTGTTCCTGGACGAATACCTACCCACTCATCTGCTACAGCCGAATATCCAGTTCGAACGGGGTTGATTGAGACGAATTTTGCCTCACCCCGCGCTTTCATCTGTCCAATGCCGATTTTTATGGGGTTTGAGTCATGGTCTTCCGCCACGCCCCACATCATGAAGTATTTAGTGCGCTCCCAATCAGGTTCGCCAAATTCCCAGAAACTGCCACCAATGGTGTAAAGCCCCGCTGCAGCCATGTTGACCGAGCAAAATCCGCCATGAGCCGCATAATTCAGCGTACCAAATTTCTGCGCCCACCAGCCCGTCAACGATTGGCTCTGGTCCCGCCCTGTAAAGAATGCGAGTTTCTTGGGGTCTTTTGCACGAACCGATGCTAGTTTTTCAGTGGCAAGCTCAAGCGCCTCATCCCAACTTATTTCTTTGAATTCACCTTTGCCGCGCTCACCAACACGCAGCAAAGGAGATTTCAAACGCGCCGGTGAATAATGCTGCATAATCCCGGCAGACCCTTTGGCGCACAAAACGCCTTTATTCACAGGATGATCAGGATTGCCTTCAATATAGCGGATACGCCCATCTTTAAGATGAACCTTAATCCCACATCTACACGCACACATATAACAAGTTGTGGTTTTGACTTCAGGTTTAGGTGCAGTCATGGCATTTCCAAAGATTTTAGAACAGAACTACATTAGCGACGGATACATAGCTCCGCATCTGGAAATTCTGCATTCGGACAAGTAAAATCTCAATGAATGCTTATAGCGCACAAGCATGACTCATAGCCGGATGCCCCTTTCCGCATATTGGCTCACATCATTATATCTTATATAAGAATTAAAACCGGGGTTGATGGCTAACAAGCAGCCCTTTCGATGTCCAGGAGACAAAATATCGTGAAAATTCCGCATGTACTGGTCCATGATAAACGCGACAGTGTGGGTGTCGTCGTTGTTGAAGATATCAAAGCAGGGCAAGAGCTCTTTTGCGTCATTACTGAAGATAATTCAGAGTTCACGATGACAGCTTCACAAACTGCACCCATCGGCCATAAATTGGCTTTGAAAGACCTGAATGAAGGTGACACTGTCATCAAATATGGTCAGGACATCGGTCGCATTGTGGCCCCGGTCAAACGCGGAGAACATGTTCATACGCATAATCTTAAGACCAAGCGCTGGTAAGGGGAATGTCCATGACACGGAATAAGAAAATCTGGGCTTATCGGCGTGAGAACGGGCGCGTAGGCGTTCGTAACCACGTAGCTATTCTGCCCTTAGACGATATTTCCAACGCAGCCGCAGAAGCAGTTGCCAGCAATATCAAAGGCACCATCGCCCTTCCCCATGCTTATGGCCGTCTGCAATTTGGTGAAGATCTCGAACTTCATTTCCGTACCATGATCGGCACTGGTTCCAACCCCAATGTTGCAGCCTGCATCGTCATTGGTATTGAGCCGGGTTGGACTAAGAAAGTTGTTGAAGGCATTGCTGAAACAGGCAAGCCCGTTGCGGGTTTCTGGATTGAGCAGAATGGCGACATCAACACAGTCGCTGCCGCCTCTCGTAAGGCTAAAGAATTCGTCCACCAGACTTCAGGCAAAGTGCGTGAAGAATGTGACATATCAGAACTGTGGATTGCCGCAAAATGCGGTGAGTCCGACACGACCACCGGCCTCGCCTCCTGCCCGACCGTTGGAAACATGTATGACAAGCTAGTGCCCCAAGGCGTTTATGGCTGTTTTGGCGAAACCTCAGAACTGACAGGTGCTGAACACCTTTGTGCAGAACGGGCAGCCACGCCGGAAATTGCTGAGAAATTCATGAAAACTTGGCAGGCGTATCAGGACGAGGTTATTGAGGCTCATAAGACCTCTGATTTGTCTGACAGCCAGCCCACCAAAGGGAATATCGAGGGTGGCCTGACCACTATCGAAGAAAAAGCCCTTGGGAACCTGGAAAAAATCGGCAAGCAAATCTCATATATTGACGTACTTGAACCCGCCGAAGCCCCTGCACAGGGTCCAGGTCTTTATTTTATGGACACATCTTCAGCCGCTGCAGAATGCGTAACCTTGCAAGCCGCTGCCGGCTATGTGGTTCATATCTTCCCGACGGGTCAGGGCAATGTGATCGGCAACCCGATTGTTCCTGTGGTTAAGGTTACCGGCAACCCACGAACTGTCCGCACAATGTCCGAACATGTGGACCTTGATGTGTCCGGTATCGTGCGTCGGGAAATGACCATTGATCAGGCCGGTGACGCTCTGATTGACATGATTGCAGAAACGGCGAATGGTCGTTTGACAGCCGCAGAAGCCTTAGGCCACCGCGAATTTGTCATGACGAAGCTTTATCGCTCCGCCTAATAGAAGAACAAGCGATCAGACACATGAGTGATATGATTTCTCTCAGCCTCGAAGACGCTCAGGCTCTGGCGATCAAAGCCTTATGCGCAAACAAGACATCGGAAGCCAATGCCACATCCGTCGCCCGTGCCTTGGTTGCTGCCGAAGCCGATGGTCAATCCGGCCATGGCTTGGCCCGCTTAAGCAGCTATACGGCCCAGGCACGCATCGGCAAAGTGGATGGTCATGCTATTCCAGAGGTTGAGGATATCGGCTCTTCCTCTCTCCGGGTCGATGGCGGGTTGGGCTTTGCCTATCCAGCCATCGACCTTGCAATAAAACACATTATTCCTAGGGCCAAAGAGCATGGCATTACAATTGCCGTACTCCACCGCTCTCATCATTTCGGCCAAGCAGGAGCCCATGTGGAAAGGCTGGCAGAACAAGGACTTATTGGCCTAACCTTGGGTAACACGCCTCAAGCCATGGCCTTTTGGGGTGGGACAAAACCGCGCCTTGGCACCAATCCCCTCGCCTTTGCCTGTCCCTTGAGTGAAGGGCAGGCACCTTTAGTCATTGATTTGGCTTTATCAGTAGCTGCACGCGGGAAAATCATGGCAGCTAAAAAACAAGGCAAAGCCATTCCAAAAGGCTGGGCGCTAGATGCCGATGGCCAACCCACAACAGATGCGCAAGCTGCTCTTTCTGGCTCCATGCTTCCCATAGGTGGTGCCAAAGGGGCAGCACTGGCTTTGATGGTGGAAATTTTAGCCGCGGGCTTAAGCGGCTCTCATTTCGGATGGCAAGCGTCTTCCTTTTTGGACGATAAAGGCCCAGCGCCAGATGTCGGGCAAATCCTTATTGCGATAGATGCAAATAGTCTGTCCGGAGGAGCGTTCCCAGCGCAAATAGCTGAGCTCTTAAGCGCAATGGCCGAAGAGGATGGCGTGCGCTTACCCGGCACCAGTCGCCTTGTAAAAAGAGAAGCCGCCGCGCGTGATGGCCTGCCCATTAGCCGCATGCTTTATCAAGAAATTCAAGCCCTTATCGGATGAATTGGTTAAACAACCTGCGCTAAGCGATTGGCCACCTGTTTAAGCGAGAAACTTGATTCAATACGTACGACGCCGGGGAGCGTAGAGAGCACTTCTCGGTGCAGCCGCCCGAAATCATCCAAATCCTTAGCGCCGACGCGCAAGATGTAGTCCGAAGATCCGGATAAAAGATCACAAGCCCAGATATTCGGGCAACCATCCACCGCTTCTTCAAAAGCGCTTAAATGTTCATCGCTTTGCCCTTCCAAAGTGATGTGAACGATAGCAATCAATCCAAAACCCAACGCCCTTTCATTCACAAGCGCATGATATCCACACAATATACCTGCATTTTCCAACGCTTGAATTCGCCTGGAACAAGCAGAAGCTGAAAGCCCCACTTCCATGCCTAATTCCACATTGCTGAGGCGGGCATTTTTCTGAAGGGCTTTAAGTATGGCTCTATCAATACGGTCGAGTTCCACGCACGTTTCCTGCAATAATGAATTAACTTACACACAAATTATGCACATAATAGCAATTTAGCCAATGGCTTTGCACACACAACGCGCTCATTTCGCGATATCATGCATGAAAATATACCCTTGGGAGGTTTCCATGCGCATTGGCGTACCTAAAGAGATTAAAAATAATGAATTCCGTGTCGGCCTGACCCCCGCTTCTGTGCGCGAATATGTGGCGCATGGCCATGAAGTGCTTGTTGAAGCTGGCGCTGGGCTTGGCATTCAAGCCAGCGATGACGCCTATATCAAAGCCGGAGCAAAAATCGCACCTGATACAAATTATGTGTTTGAAAATGCCGACATGATTGTGAAGGTCAAAGAACCGCAGCCAGGTGAATGGACCAAGCTGCGCGAAGGTCAAATCCTATTCACTTACCTTCACCTCGCCCCGGACCCCGAACAAGCTAAGGGCCTGATGGAATCAGGCGTGACTGCTGTCGCTTATGAAACTGTGACGGATAAAAACGGCGGCCTGCCCCTACTTGCCCCCATGTCAGAGGTCGCCGGGCGCTTGTCCATCCAAGCCGCCGCCAACAGTCTGGTCAAACCCGCAGGTGGTCGCGGCATCCTGCTTGGCGGCGTGCCTGGTGTTTCTCCCGCCCGTGTCGTTGTTATCGGCGGCGGCGTTGTTGGATTAAATGCAGCACGCATGGCAGCCGGATTAGAAGCCGAAGTCACGATTTTAGACCGCTCCATCCCACGTCTGCGCCAATTGGATGATATGTTCCATGGCCGGGTACGGACACGCTTTTCCACGTCAGAGGCTTTGGAGGAAGAAGTGTTAGCCGCAGACGCCGTCATTGGTGCGGTGCTTATCCCCGGCGCTTCTGCACCCAAATTGGTCAGCCGTGAGATGCTGAAATCCATGAAAAACGGCTCTGTTCTCGTGGACGTTTCCATTGATCAAGGCGGTTGTTTTGAGATGTCTCATGCAACAACCCATGCGGAACCCACTTTTGAAGTGGAAGGTGTCATCCATTATTGCGTGGCGAATATGCCAGGTGCGGTGCCTTTAACGAGCTCTCATGCGCTCAACAATGCCACTTTACCCTTTGGGCTGGCATTAGCCGACAAAGGCGTTCAAGCGCTGCACAACGATCCGCATTTGATGCGTGGCCTTAATGTCCATCAGGGCAAAATCATGCATGAAGCAGTGGCAGATGCATTAGGCGTGGAATGTCATAAACTCTAAGTACAGAGACCCAGGGTGCGGCAAATCTGACGGCATAATTCATTAAGTGCCATGCTGAATTTCCGCACCCCATCCAACACGTCCTTAAGCCCCTCCTTCAAGCCTTCACCCAAGCCCAAATCATCGAGAAAATCCGATATAACTCCGCTGTCAATTTCATCCAACAATCGGTCAATCAAGTCATTTGCGAATTCGATATCACCGATATCAGGAAGCGGAAGCCCCACAACGGCGAACAAAAAGCGCAGAATTTCTCTCAACCCTCTTTTGCATAGTGCACAACTCAGCCATTTCGCAACATTGCTGCGCAGTGCACGGACAATTGTAATTTTGATACGGCGCGCCAACCGCGTCCTAAATTTAATACGAACCCCGCCACCTTTTTCACCTGCCCCGATAAGTGAAGCGTGGACAGGTGCAAAATGCGACAAATTCCCACTGCTTTCGATAAACCCTAAAGGTTCACCCTCATCATCCAAAAGCGATTGAAATTGCAAGGTAGACCAGTCAGGCTCATGGCCTGACAAGTCTTCGACCATTACAAGGTGGTCAAAGAATCCATGCCGCTCCTCCATCCAAGGTTCGATTGGAACGTCGTAGATAAATTGGCCACCTTCGGCGACATTTGCTTCAACAGACAAGACCTCAATCATGGTCATCCCCCTTATGGACCATTAATCGGGTAAGCAAAAAGCAACTAGATTGGATAAGATAGAAAAGATAGGCGATTTGGGGAGAGAAACCAATCCCTCCCCAAAGTTAAATTATTTCATCAAAGCGCTTAAGAACTTCATGCTCTGTTGCGCACCCTGGGTGAAGGCCTCATGGCCGTCTTCATTATTGATGTCATCCATACGGGTGACGAGGTTTTCAGCGGTCGTGTCCGCCTCGCTCAAATGAATACCCTTGGTTTCAAAAATATTTGCACGAGCAAAACCACCAGCGCCGGCGCATAAAATCATGCGCGATGGCGCATCTTCATGAACCAAAGTCACCAAACCTTCGGACACCAATTCAGGCTTCAACGCTGCAAAAGCTTCTTCAGGCATCAAGCCTTCCGTCATGCGGGTTGCTGCGACAGGCGCTAAAGAATTCACTCGAATATTGAATTTCGCGCCTTCCAAATGCAGCGTGTTCATCAAACCAACCAAAGCCAGTTTGGCCGCGCCATAATTTGACTGACCGAAGTTACCATAAAGACCGGACGACGATGTGGTCATCACGATACGGCCATAGGCTTGTTCGCGCATAATCTCCCACACTGCCTTGGTGCAGGTGACAGAACCCATGAGGTGAACATCAACGACAGCACGAAAATCATCCAATGACATTTTGGAGAATGTCTTATCCCGCAAAATACCGGCATTATTGACCAAGATATCGATGCGGCCCCATTTTTCCATAGTTCCAGCAACCATGGCAGCGACTTGGGCCTCATCACAGACATTTGCGCCATTAGCAATGGCTTCACCGCCCATGGCTTCAATTTCAGCGACAACCTTCTGCGCAGGGCTGACATCACCGCCGGTACCATCAGTCGCAGCACCTAAGTCATTCACAACAACCTTCGCGCCACGTTTTGCAAGGGCTAATGCATGGGTACGGCCTAAGCCTTGGCCAGCACCGGTTACAATGGCCACACGGCCTGAAAAATCTAAAGACATGCAGAGACTTCCTTAAATAAAGACCATAGTCACCCATTCGGCAACCAAAGCGGGCTTGTCTTCCCCTTCAATTTCCACAGTGACGTCATAAATGGCCATGATGCTGGTTTCGGATTTTTTCTCAATCGACTTTAAGGCAAAGCGCCCACGTACACGGCTGTTCACACGCACAGGGAGCAGGAAACGAACTTTATTTAAGCCGTAATTCACACCCATTTTCGCACCTTCAAAACCCGGTACTGCCTGATAAGCGAAACCAGCAAGTAAAGAGAGCGTCAAATAACCATGTGCAATGGTGCTGCCAAAAGGCGTTTCCGCCTTGGCACGTTCGGGGTCAATGTGAATGAACTGCCAATCGGCTGTCACATCTGCGAATTTATTGATACGTTCCTGGTCAATCAACGTCCATTCGGAAACGCCAAGCTCTTGACCGATTAGGCCTTCAGCTTCTTCAATCGTAATTGTTTTCGCCATTTTCAAGCTCCCTGTGGAGCAAGGGCTTCCGGCTTGTGAAGGCGAATTTCTTCCTCGCTCAGCCCTTGGATTTCATGAGGAAAAACCAGCCATTGGTCTGTCTCATGCATGAAGAAATCAGGAACACGCTCTACCTTACGCTTTGACGGTTTATAATAAACTGTCGCCACCTTCACCTGATGCGGTGTGTTTTTACGAGCGCGCTTTTCAAGCTCATCAATAATGGCTTGAACACTCAGGCCTGAGTCAAAGACATCATCAACGATCAACAGGCTGTCTTCTTCATTAATTTTATCAATGATATAACCCAAACCATGAACCTGAACCGAGCCCGGGCGACGCTTCATGCCATCATAGCTGGATGTGCGGATAGAGATATGGTCGGTCTCAACACCGCGGTATTCAAGCAGCTCCTGCACAGTAATCCCGATGGGCGTACCACCGCGCCAGACACCAACGATGTAATTGGGGCGAAAACCACTTTCCAAAATCTTATGTGCGAGCAGGAAGCTGTCACGCTGAAGCGCCTCCGCCGTAATGAATAATTTATCCTCAGCCGCGCTTGCGTCACCCATTTTGAAACTCCAGTTTATTTTAAAATATTGATGTACCGTGTTTTAACGGTGTCAAATTCAGATATCCGGCGAAACTCTGTCCGATATCTGCGAAACTTTTGCGCCCTTCAGCCACACCAGCTTTCACACCTGGGCCGAAGAAAACGGCTGGCACTTGCTCCCTTGTATGGTCAGTGCCTTCCCAGGTCGGGTCGTTGCCATGATCCGCCGTTAGAACTGCAATATCGCCATCACGCAAAGCCGCTTCAATTTCAGGGAGGCGCTTGTCAAAATCTTCAATCGCCTTCGCATAACCAGGTACATTGCGCCGATGGCCAAATTCGCTATCAAAATCCACAAGATTAGCAAAGATTACGCATGGCCCCTGCTCTTCCTGCATGGCTTTTATCAAAGCATCAGTGATTGCCGGATTGCCACCAGCCTTCACAACCTTGCTCACACCACGGTGGGCGAAAATATCACCGACTTTGCCAATGGCAATAACCGGAAGGTCAGCGGCCACCGCCTTATCCAGAAGATTCTCATCGGGGCAAGGCTGGGCGAAATCCCGACGGTTATAAGTGCGCTTATAAGGCTCGTCCCTGCCGTTACCCACAAAGGGACGTGCAATCACCCGTCCCATAGCTTCCAGTTCGGGATAGGAACGCGCAAGCTCGCACAGTTCATAAAGGCGCTCTAACCCGAAATGCTCCTCATGCGCTGCGATTTGCAGAACAGAGTCAGCGGATGTGTAGACAATGGGTTTGCCCGTCGCGATATGTTCATCACCCAGGCGGGCGATGATTTCTGTACCAGACGCATGGCAATCACCCAAAAGGCCCGGCAGACCCGCGTCTTTAATTAAGCGCTGCGTCAGCCACTCAGGAAAGGCAGGAACGGTTTTAGGGAAGACCATCCAGTCAAACATGACCGGTACACCCGTCATTTCAAAATGCCCGGATGGCGTATCTTTGCCTTTGGATGTTTCCGCGCAAGCCGTTGCTAAGCCTTGCGGTGCGGCGCCATTCTTCAACACATCAACACCGCTGGCCAAATCAAGCGCATATCCCAGACCCAAGCGCTTCAAATTCGGAATATCAAGCGGTCCGGAACGCAGACCTTCCACATCGGCCTCACCGCGCGCGCAGGCCAAAGCAATGTGGCCCAGCGTGTTAGACCCCTCATCACCATAAGCCGGCGCATCAGGTGCGCCACCTACGCCCAGACTGTCGAGAACGATGTAGATTGCGCGCATTATTCCGCCCCGACATCCGAAATAAACTCACGTAGCAGCTTGATAAATTTGCCTGCTGCTTTTGCGCCTTCTTCCATAGTTTCCTCATGGGTTAGTTCATGGCCCGCAAGACCTGCTGCCAAGTTGGAAACAACGGAAACAGCCGCCACTTTCATCCCCGCATGGCGGGCAACCAGTGTTTCAGGCACAGTCGACATACCAACCATATCGGCACCAACAATGCCCAGCATGCGCACCTCTGCCGGTGTTTCAAAATTAGGCCCTGTCACCATAGCATAAACACCACGGTCCAAATGCACATCCGCACGGCGCGCAGCGGCCTGCAGTCGCTCTTTGAGTTCTGGATCATAGGCGGCTGACATGTCGGGGAAACGAACCCCGATATTTTTGTCATTAGGGCCAATCAAAGGATTACGGCCGGAAAAATTGATATGATCATCCAGCATGACCAAGGAGCCAGGGCCGATATTGCGATTTAAAGAGCCTGACGCATTAGTCAAAATCAGCTTATCCGCCCCAAGCGCACGGAAAGTGCGAATGGGAATGGCAAGCTCCGCCACATCATGACCTTCATAAACATGCATGCGTCCCTGCATGACAGCCACACGGGCACCATTTAGGGATCCAATCACCAAACGTCCGGCATGGCCTTCAACAGTCGGCTGCGGAAATGCGGGCAGGTCTTCATAGGAAATGACCTCTTCCATATCAACCGCATCCGCAAAAGCGCCCAGGCCTGACCCCAGGACTGCAACCGTCTTGGGGAAGGGGTTGGACAAGCGGGATTTTATAATTTCCGCACTGGCAGCTACTTTATCCGCGCTCATTTAACTTCTTCCTCTTCTTTCACGCCAAGACCAACAAGGATGATGGTCACAGCACCTAGTAAATAGCCCAATGCAATTTGATAAGGCAGCGCCAAGGCGCTGTCCGGCACTTTTCCGCGCAGAGCTTCATCAATGGCCCATGGCAGATAAATAGATGAATTAGGATCAACGGAATGGATAATCCCGAACAAGGTGAACACTGCTGCCAAAAGCAACACAAAGGCGGCTTTGTAGCGCGTCCTTTCCAAGATAAAGACAATGATAGCCGCCCATAACAAGCTCGTTAAGATATAGCCTCGAGCCATGGCCGAAATCAGCACATATTCTGCCATCCAAAATGCAGGGAACATGGCCGCCGCCTTTGCTGCTACTGCACCCGCTGCATCTGTACCGGCCACGGCTTGAGTAATACCGTTCAACCCGTCTTTGACCTGGGCATACAGCGTATCCAGCTTTACAAAAGCAAAGTTGATAATTGCGGGCATGATGGCAAAGCCAACGGCAGGGGCGTGTTTTTCAGGGATGGATTGGAAAGCCAGGCGAATGATATCCATCGCAACCACAATCAAGATCGGCTTGAACACCGCCGGTGGGATAAGCTCAATCAAGAAGCTCAAAACGCCAGTCACAACGCCCAATGCCAGAATCGTAATGGCCGCAGCCGCATAGCCAACCCGGCCACCCATCCGTTTATAAGTCGTATGGCCGAAATAAGGAGTGGTTTGAACAACACCACCAAAGGCACCGGACACAAATGTCGCCGCGCTGTCCGCCCAAATCACATGTTTGGGGTTATAATCATCACCCATCAGTTTAGCGGCGGTCGAAATGTTCACCGCACTTGCAGCAATCAACAGCGCAAAAGGCACTGAAATTGCGAGATAATTCAGAGACCTGCCAAATAGCTCTTCAAAGCCACCAGAGGATGGGACGGGCAGGTTCAATCCAAAGCCCTGCGCGGCCGGAACACTAAATCCGTACCCCAAACCTTCCAGGGCACCTGTATAACCCAGCACATAATACATGGCTGTACCCGCCACGATGGCAATGACTGCACCAGGCATTTTGCCAGGCAAGATACCTGTGCCAATTAGGCTGTAAACCATGATAATCAGAGCGATCATGCCAATGGGCGCGATTTCCATCACGCCTAAAATGGCATTAGCTCCAAGCCAGACAGCAGAAATACCAAACATGGAACCCAGCAAAGCCGCGACCGGCATGATCCGTTGTATCGTATTGCCGATGAAGGACAGGCCAAGTTTTACAAAGGCAATCCAGATGGTCGCCCCCATGCCGACATACCAAGCAATGCGGGCCGCATAGTCCGCATCACCGGTTTCCGCTTTCAACGTTAAAAACAACGGACCCAAAATACCAAAGCAGAAGGTGATGGTCGTAGGCAAATCCAGACCTAAAGGCAGGCTGGTTAATTGATGATTGCCGGTCTTTTTAGCCAAATGTGCGGTCATCCACATATAAAGCAGATTGCCAAAGACAATGCCGACAACAGCGCCGGGAATGATACGTCCCTGAACAACATCACTAGGGAAGCCAAAGCCCGCCAAAATGGCTGCCAATACAAAAAGATTAACCACACAGTCCAAAAGAAAGGCAAATCCGGCGTTGATATCGCCTTTCACTGCCCATTTATAGGGCACTGCCCCAGCCGCTACTTCACTCACGATATACGCCCTCGCCTGTTCTTATTGTTCATCCCCATAGGGGACCCATATATTTTTAACTTCCGCGCAATGGCGCAGAAAGCGCCGGGCATCATCTGCTTCATCGGAGAACCAGTCAATGGCTTCACCTTGGGACGACCAGATACGCTTGAGGTTTGAAACACTCGCCGCTTCAACAGCACCAAAGCCGTCATCCGCTGCGAAATACCACAGACCATTGATATCAGCATGTTCTGCCAGGGTTTTTACCATCGCAGAACGTTCGCCTGTCAAAATATTCACAGCACCCGCAGGCACATCTGATGTCTCAAGCAGCTGATAGAAATCCGTTGCGATGAGAGGCGCTTTTTCGCTCGCCACCATCACCACATCATTGCCAAGGGCAAGCATAGGTGCGAGCAGCGAAATCATAGACAACAGCGGCGCTTCATCCGGGCACACAAGCCCCATCACACCAATACGTTCATTCATGGCCATGGCCACACCACGCAATGGCGGTTGATGGACGGCGCCATCATATTTGTCCGCCCAGGCTGCATAGGTGAAGATACGCTCGATAGACGCTTCCACTTCTTTCTCAGCCTGTGCTGCCGTGACACCTGTTAGCAATTGCAGGCGCTCAGCAAATTCGCGCGCGCGATAGCCCAGATTTTCCCCAAGGAAATACAGGACTTGGGCGCGGGCGTGGCCGGTCATGCCACCCCATTTTGATTTATGGGCAGCTTCAACGGCATTCCGCACGTCTTTGCGATTGCCTTCGCTTATACGTTCTAAATCACCACCCCAGGCATCTTGAACAACACGGCTGTAGCCACCATCGGGACGCGCTTGCTTGCCGCCAATATAAAGCTTGGCCGTCCGGTCGATAGGCACGGCAGGCAGATTAGGACGTTTAGACGCTTTGGTCGCAGCTTTCGCTTTAGGCCAGGGCTGTTCTTTCAGATATTCGAACATGCCTTCCCGGCCACCTTCACGGCCAAAACCGGATTCCCGATAGCCACCAAAGCCCACAGCACCATCAAATTGGTTGGTGCAATTAACCCACACCACGCCGGCTTTGACTTTAGGGGCGATTTCCAAGGCGCGATTGATATTTTCAGACCAGATACTGGCAGCCAGCCCATAGCGGCTGTTATTCGCAAGTTCAATCGCCTCACCCTGGGTACGGAAAGTCATCATAGCCAGAACCGGGCCAAAGATTTCCTCACGCGCAACGATATTGGAAGGATGCACATTGGTTAAAACACCGGGGCGATAAAAACACCCACTGTCCGGGCAGGGAATATCCGGCTGCCAGAATGTGGCTCCCTCTTCCACACCTTGCGCGACGAGCTTTTCAATCCGTTCTTTTTGAATAGGGTCAATGACGGAGCCCATATCATTGGCTTTATCAAGCGGATCGCCCAAACGTACTTGTTCCAGACGGCGGTGGATTTTCTTCTCCAGCTTGTCCGCAATACCTTCATGCACCAGCAGGCGGGAACCCGCGCAGCATACCTGGCCCTGGTTAAACCAAATGCCGTCAATCAGACCTTCAACAACGCTGTCCAAATCCGCATCTTCAAAGACCAGGAAGGGGGATTTACCGCCCAGTTCCAAAGTGAGTTTCTTGCCGGACCCGGCACTCGCCTTGCGAATAATCCGACCAACATCCGTTGATCCGGTGAAGGCCAATTTATCCACATCATCATGTTCAACGATGGCTGCACCTGTCGCTCCATCGCCTGTGATGATGTTCAAAACACCAGCCGGCAGGCCGATTTCATCGCAGATATCCGCGAATGCCAAGGCCGTGAGAGACGTAAATTCGGCGGGCTTCAACACCACCGTGTTCCCGGCGGCCAAAGCAGGGGCAACTTTCCAAGCCAGCATCAACAGCGGGAAGTTCCAGGGAATGACCTGACCGACAACACCCACTGGCTTATGACCAGGGAATTCCTTATCCAAAAGCTGCGCCCAACCCACATGATGATAGAAATGGCGCGCCGCAATAGGAATATCCAAATCGCGGGTTTCGCGAATGGGTTTACCGTTATCCAGCGTTTCCAAAACAGCCAGACGTCGGCTGTTTTTCTGAATGGCACGCGCCATGGCATAGATATATTTCGCACGACCATGACCGCCTAAAGCCGCCCAGTCCTTCTGCGCCTTGCGCGCGGCCTTAACGGCTTTATCCACATCCGCGTCACTAGCCTGAGAAATCTTTGCCAGTTCCTCACCCGTTGCCGGATTGAAGGTCGCAAAGGCATCATCAGGGTTGGAAGGCTTTACCCATTTCCCACCGATATACAGGCCAAAGGGCTCTTTTTTCGCAGCTAGCCAGGCTTTGACAGTTTCTGCACTTTCGGGTGCGGGGCCATATTCCATGGATTCAAAAATCTCTTTAACGGTCATTGCTTCATCCCATCGCATGACGGTTAGCGGCCGAATAACGACCGGTGACAAAATGCTCAAGCTGGCGTTCGATATCGCCAAGCAGGCTGGACGCGCCAAAACGGAACATATCCGGCTGCACCCAGCGATGCCCCAGCTCTTCTTTCATCAGCATCAAATAAGTGAGGCTATCTTTCGCCGTGGAAATCCCGCCTGCGGGCTTGAAGCCAACGGCATAGCCCGTGTGCTCCATATAATCGCGAATGGCGCGGACCATCACAAGGCTGACGGGCAGAGTGGCGTTCTTGCTCTCCATACCCGTAGACGTTTTAATAAAATCAGACCCCGCCATCA
>JASFRS010000046.1:0-15765 GCA_050114795.1 Sphingomonadales bacterium | reverse complement strand
AAATATCGCTGCGCCCCAAGGCGAGACCCATAAGCACCAGGCTGAAGCCGAGCCAGAAATAACCGATATGAAGAATAACAACCAAAGGTTCAGCGAAAGTCTTGAATGTTTTCCAACGACTTAAACGAATAAGTAGCCCCGCTCCGGCAAGGAGGAGAAGATAAGGCGTTTGCGCGGCTTGTGGAAAAGCAATCCAATTGCCAAGGCCTAAAACACTGAGCGCAAGAGCGATTTTATCCACGGTGCCTGTGGGTGCAGGCAGGGTGGTCATTCCCCTTTGTTTCATCCAATTGCGTGTAAAGGCAGGTGTGATGCGTCCGCCAATTACAGCCACCAGCATGGCCATAACCCCTAGGCCCAGGCGTTGCGCGAGGCCTGGTGGGAAGGTGCCAAAGGCTTCCAAATGAAAGCTTAGATTACCTAAGGTAAGAAGTGTAACAAGCACACAAATCGGAGCATTGCGCCAGTTTCTCCCTGAAATAACCTCGCGCCATATAAAACTCGCTAGCAGCACGAAATATCCCATATCAACCACGGCGCTCCAAAGTACGCCAAGGCCTGTCAGCCAAAGACTGAACCGTCCCAAAACCCAGAGTATTGTGAGGGCTGCCAATGGTCTGCCCATGATCGGCATGCGCCCGGTCCAATTGGGGATGGCCGTCATCAAGAACCCGGCAACAACTGCTCCTAAATAACCATAAAGCATTTCATGGACATGCCAGGACAGCATGTCGGTGATTTGGGTCGGTTGCCAGACGCCTGAAAACATCAGTACCCAGGCCAACATGGCAAGCGCCGAGAACACACCGCTTAAAAAGAAAAATGGCCGAAAGCCATAGCTGAAAAAAGCAGGCCCTTGATATGCGCGGCGCTTGGCGGCTGTGCCCATGTGTCAACTCTCGTTCAATGCGGCCCATTCTTCTGGTGAATTCACATTCACTAAAGAGCGGGCAATTTCCGATGTAGGCATGATTGATACACCACCAAGTGCTGTAATCAAGCGGCGAACTGACACGCTGCGCCCAGCCATCATGTCGCGCTGGGCCACTTCGAAATAAGGGGCCTGAGTTGCGCAAAAATTTAATTTGGCCGGCAGTGGGTGGGCAACATAATAGGCAATATTTTCAGATGTATCCAACAGAGGCTGGAGCGTGTTTTTTGATAAAAGAGGCATATCAACGGGAATAATAAGCCATTGTTTTGGCAGCGCTTTTTCTGAAATCTCATTCATCAAAGCGCATAAACCGCCCACTGGTCCATGTCCGGGTGAAGGGTCGCTTAATCCGCCCGCGCGTCCGGATATTAAAATCGGATCCGCGCCCAACTCTTTCAGCACTGATTTTGCGTGGTCAATCAGCCGTTCACCCTTATATACCAGCTCGGCTTTATCCTCGCCCATACGGCTCGATTTGCCGCCGGCTAAAATAAGGCCGCCAAAGCGATCGGAGGTTTTTAATTCAGTCATTTCACCCTCCAATGCTTGCTAAATGCCGGGTCGCCCCGGTGTTGCCGTTTTGTAGGTCGTGACTGGCTGCTTTGCGGCCCAAAAGCTTGAGCACGCGTTGTTGCAGCTTTTCCTTATCACCATCTTTTTGCAGGAGGTCGCGCAGGCTTAAACCACCTTCACCAAAGAGGCAAAGACGTAACTCTCCTTTGGAGGTTACGCGTAGGCGATTGCAGCTATCGCAGAAATCCTTCGAATAAGGCATGATCAATCCGACCCGCCCTTGATAATCTGGATGACTGTATTCCTTGGCTGGCCCGGCACCGGGGCTGCGAGGTGCCAATGTCCAGCCCATGGACTGAAGCTGCGCTTCCACACCTGCGCCTGAAAGATGGTGGCGCTGGAAGAATTCCTGATTATCTCCGGTCCGCATAAGCTCAATAAAGCGCAGGCTGATGTCCTGGTCTTTTAAGAAGTTCAGAATATTTTCAAACTCGTTGTCATTCCAATTTTTTAATAGAACTGTATTGAGCTTGATGCGCTGAAATTTAGCAGCTTGTGCTGCTGCAATACCGTCGAGGACCTCTGTTAAACGGTCGTGACCGGTGATGTCTTTGAAGGTCTCTGCTTTCAAACTATCGATACTGATATTGATGTGGGAAATGCCTGCATTTCTATAGCGCTGCGCATTTTCTTTCAGCCGATAGCCATTGGTGGTCAATGCCAGTCGTTTTATGCCTGGTGTTGAAGCAATGCCTTCTGCAATGGTTAAAAAATCCGGCCTTAAAGTGGGCTCACCCCCTGTTAAGCGGGCTTTCCAAAGGCCAAGCGGGGTGAGCGCCGCAATCAAACGGATAATTTCTTGCCTTTCAAGGAAGTCATGCGTCCCGTTTTTGCGATAGCCGTTGGGCAGGCAATATTGGCAGCGGAAATTGCAGACTTCTGTCAAAGACAGGCGGAGATATGAAAAACGTCGCCCAAAATCATCCTCTAAATGCATCATTGCCTCGTGTCCGACCCTCGCCAAGATAAAAGAAATCCATTCTTACATATGCTTTTAAAGGTCCGGCCTGCGGTCTCACTTGTTTTAGATCAAGTGAGATGAATTTTAATGCAATGCGCAGTCGGGATTAGGGCAGGCCTCTGTTCCATGGCGAGGGCATTTTCCAGCGATTTCCATGTCGCAATAGGTGCATAATGCAAGGGCATCAGGAAGTGTCACTTTATCTCGGTCAATTTGAATACCTTGTGACCGCAAAGACGCCAATGTGCGTGAAAAAGTTTCCGGTTTCATGCCCAAATAAGAGGCAATGACGGACTTCTCAAAGGGGAGTTTAAGTTCAGTCCGGCTCTTGCCGCTTTCGATAAATTGTTTGAGAAGGAAACGTCCCACACGTTGGGTAACATTCTTGAGCGTAAGCTGTTCAAATTGATTGATTAGCGATTGAGAGCGTCCGGCCGCTAAATTTAGCATATTGATAGCAAACAGGCTGTTGTCTCGCACTTGCTGTTGGATGAAGTCTGCAGGAAATGCATAGAGTTCCGCATTTTCAGCGGCTTGCGCTGTAAAGGGGTAGGGTGCGTCTTTCATGACAACGGTTTCGCTCAACAGATCACCGCTTGTTAAGACTTCCATTACGGCTTCTTCACCATCTACATTATGCTTCAGCACTTTGACCCAGCCGTCTAAAATGATGAAGAAACGTTTTGCGGGTTCCCCTTGAAGAAACAGCATTTGCCCTCTTTTGAAGTGCATTAGACGACCTTCGGCTAAAAAGGCCGTCAATTGTTCATCGCTCATGTCAGTGAAAAGTGGAAGCTGCTTGAATTCTCCCAAGCGTAACAGTGTTTCTTTTGTCAACGCCTGTGCGTGGTCTTCGATATTTGTCGGTTTTTCAATATGAAGGCTTCCAGCGATGTGAAGGACAAGTTTTTGCAGCACTTCCATCTTTTCAGTCAAAAGGCCAAACCAGTCTTCGGGCCTTAAACCCTTAAGCGGTTGTGCGCTGGTATTTCCGGAAATCGCATCATCAATTTCCGCTAATTTGGTGAGCGCACCATTTGCCTTGGTATCCTGCGTGTAGCTGGTCCCAAGCATCTTGTCTGACAAAGCAAAGAAGATGCTTTCAAAGCTCCGCATCTCAGCAATTAATTGCCGCAGCCGTGCGCCTTGCGAGCCATCTAATGCCCCGCCTTCCTGTGCGGCAACCAGAACACCCGTGGCGCGCCCTTGACCAACACGTTCCTTCCACTGATGTAAGTTGAGAAGCGCATTGGCTTTAGTGTTATCAGTAGCTTGTACATGGCTTGTCAGCGCTGCCATAAGCTCAAAAGCTGTGGACATTAGCGGTCCTGAGTAAAGCACCATGACTTTTTCAATGTCCGGCTCTTCATTCAAAACTTGATGCCGACAATCGCCTATGGTTTGAAGAGCGGCTTCAATGCGGTCAATGGTTGGTTTATGCCTTTCATGGGTAATGGATTTAATTTTCGCCCAGGTGGCATCAGTCTCTCCATTTTGGATGGCGTATTTCGCGAGATTGGCAGCAGTTGGCGATACAACACACAGCATGGAGAGGCCGCGTTCTTTTTGTGCCTCATGTATGAATTTTGAAAGTGCGATAACACTCGCCGCCATAATGACCCACTCCATTTATTAGTCGGCGAGTTTATACACGAGAAGGGAGAGCCGCAAGTTTCAGCAGCTCTCCCGATATGTTGCAAAATTAGTATTTAAAGCCAACGACTAACCAGAATTTTTCGGTGTCGACGGAAAACCCGTCACTCTGATAGTTGGCATATTTGGCTGAGACGGTGAAATGCTTGCCAAAGGCCTTTGCAATCAAAGCGTCATATTCTGTCCCATAATCGCTTCCGCCGGATGCGGCTGAGAAGTCATGAAACACAAAGCGGAAGGTTGTGTCTTTCAGCCATTCAACATTTTTCGGTTTGAAGACTGCATCGACGCTGACGTCTTCCAAACCTGTGGCAGGTGTTACAAGGAATTGATCCGCCCAGCCGTTAAAGGCATGCAAAGTGGCCAAGGGTGTTTGCAATCCGACTTGCCCGTTTCCGTCCAGATATTCATAACCCAATTTCAGTGTGAACGGCCCATAGCCGATGCCGGGTTGAATGGAGAAATAGTCCAGGCCAAAGTCAGCGGGATTATCTCCATGTTCACTTTGCCGCGCGTATTCCAAGGCATAGCTTAGTTTGAAATCCTCATTCAGTTTTTGTGCGCCAGTAAAGCGCACGCCAAATGTCTTGCTGGAAGCGCCAGGCGCATTGGGGATATCGAGAAGATATCCAAAGGAAGACAAAGTCCCCAGTTTTTCAATGTCATAGCTAGCTCTAAGCAGGTGGATGTTATTATCCCGCCAAATACCATTGGGGTTGTCGGGACCGAAAATACGGTTCACCCGCCACGCGTAGCCATAAGATGCTGTAAAACCTTCAAATGGTTTTGTTGTGACATAAGCGGCATCCAGGGTCTGGTCGTCTTGTCGCCAGCCAACGGAGCCAATCCAGCGCTGGTTATCAATATTGATGACTTGACGTCCTGCTTCGGCTGTGATGCCTGCATCGCCCAATTTGCCTTTCCATTGCAGATAGCCTTGATTGAAAATGACATCTTCTGGGTCGGCAACAACAGAAAATTCCGTCCGGCCATTTGTCGTGTCATTGAATTTCGCATTGCCCAAATCAACAATAGCTTCACCTTCGACTTTAAAGCTGAAACCATGAAAGTCGCCTGGATTAACCCCGAATCTGGTGCGTGCTGTGTGAGCATTGGCATTGCGTAAGGGATTGTCCTGATCCACATGCTCATAACGATAGCGGATATCCACATAAGGATTCACTTTTTTGAGCGTATCTTCAAATGAAGTTGTGCCATCTTGCGCCAATGCAACGTTGAAGCTTCCCAACGTCGTAGAGACGCCCAAAATGCCAAGAAAAATACGTGATAAGCTATTGTGTTTCATGACCTCTATCCCTCATGTGATGTCTTGGCAATAATCGCTTTATAGAGGCCAGCACTTGATATGCGTCAAGCGGATTGTCGAATTACAGCTTAGACAATGCCGGGGAAAAAATATTTCTTAAAGGGGAGGGTGGCTGCGCCAATCGCGCATACGTCGCCGGGGCTGTTAGCCATGATGATGCGTGGTATAGGCTTGGGTTCCGCGCGGCGGTGATGGTCATACACTTCAATATGGGGAATGACCTTTTTGCCAAGGCTTTTGGGTAGCCGTCCGCCAAGAACAATGGCTTCTGCGTCAAGGATGGCGGCTAAAGCGGAGGCGATGACAGATAAGCTGTCACGGCTTTTAGTAATCCATTCCTCAACGCCTGGCCAATCAATATCAAATTGCCTAAGCATCTCTGGAATGCTTTCAAAATGACGATCACGACGGGCAAGAATTTGTCGGAGCAATTCCAAATTTGGATGAGGATATATCTGGCGGGGAAGGATCATGCCGATCTCGCCCGCATTGCCGTTTTGGCCAAGTACGAGCTTATGATCCATAATGATGCCGCCACCGATTCCCACATCAATGTAGAGATAGGCGAAATTTGCGTATTTTCGACCAACGCCAATCAGGCTCTCACCAATGGCGGCGGCATTGCCGTCATTCTCGGCCCAAATTGGATGCCCTAAATGTTCCGATAAAATATCCTCAATATCGACAAGGGCCCAATCATCCAAAGCGCGTGGGGTGTCAAAGCGTGCGCCATTGCCCATGTGATAGCCTGATATGCCAACGCCAACCCCAAAGATCCGGTCTTTATCGACATTGCTCTTACGAATAATGGCTTCAAACATCTCGTCTAGTGTTGAGAGAACCTGCCGCCGAGACATAGATGGCATGTCAGCATATTCTTCCACAACGACATTGCCTGCAAAATCGACAAGAACGACGCTTAGTGCGTCAAGCATCATCGAAACGCCAAAAGCATATGCGAAGCCTGGAGCAAGTTGGACGCTCATGCTGGGCTGGCCTCTGCCCCCATGATATTCGCGTTCGGATTCGGTCAAAGTGCCTGTTTCAATCAATCCCTTCACCAGCCGGGAGACGGTTTGTTGTGCAAGCCCTGTTTCCCGCATGATTGTGCGTTGGGATAGGCTGTGTTCTTTCTGTGTAAGGCTTAGGATTCGCTTTTCGCGCTCCGACGGAATGGGCACGTTGTTTTTCGCAAAAAAGGGCGGGAGAGCCCGGTCCTTAGCCTTAGCTACCATATTTGGTGTCTTCCTCGCTCCACACAGTTATATCCAACATTAACGCTTGGTTTTGCTATTTCCAGTGCTCAGTTGTTCATGCGTTAATTTTTAATATAACTCATTTTAGGTTGAATAGTGAGTTTTAATATCTTATAGAGTGCGGACTCACATGACGCAGGCCGATATAAAAGGGCGAAAGAGCCATTATCTGCGTCGATTTGGGTAAAAGGGGAGGATGGAAGGTTGTTTTACAACCTATCTTGAGTGTAAATATAGGTATTATTTTTGCACCTATCCCTCTTTTTCATGAGCTGATACGCGTCGCGCACATTGTTTGTGTGGCGTGCATTAGTTGCCTCTGGAACGAAAGGAGAGATGATGAAACGTTCGATCGAGCAAATGTTGCGCTCCGGTGCCTCCATAGCGCTGCTCGCATCTTTAGTACCCTTGGCAATTCCTGCCACGGCATTTGCGCAAGACGCAGAAGATAGTTCTGCAAAGGGTAAGTCTTCCGCGTTGGAAGAAATCGTTGTTACGGGTACGAGTAAGGCACGGACAGGCCTGTCCACGCCTTTGTCCGTAACGCAGCTTGATGAAGAGCAACTGCAAAAATTCACAGCAAACAGCCAGGCAGATATCCTGCGCTTTGTGCCGACAATTAAAGCCGAAGGTGGCGGCGGTGAAGTTGCCTCTAACGTATTCATCAAAGGCCTGCCATCCGGCGGCCAATTCCAGTTCACGCCGTTGAACTATGACGGCTCTGCTGCATTTTCTACCTTTGGTTTGAATAGCTCTGCCTTTGATGTTTATTACCGTAATGACCTGGGCATTGAACGTGTTGAATTCGTTCGTGGTGGTGTGTCTAACCTGTTTGGTGCAGGTTCTGTTGCTGGTATTATCAACTATATTTCAAAAACCGGCCAAGAAGAGAGCGAAGGCACAGTCCAAGTTGAGTGGGCTGATGAAGGTCGTTTCCGTGGCGACTTTGCAACCAGCGGTCAACTGTCCGAAGACAATGGCCTATATTACGCAATCTCCGGCTTCTACCGTTATGATGAAGGCCCAATAAAAACCGGGCTGCCTACAGAAGGTTTCCAACTTCGTGGCAATCTTAAAAAAGAATTCAGCGACGGTTCTGGTTCATTCACCCTTTATGGGCAGTGGATCGATGATGAAGTCCAGTTCTTCCTGCCTTTCCCGCTGGATGGCGAAACGCGTAAACGCCCGATTGGTAATGATGGCAATATCATCAACACCCTTCAAACCAGCGAAGCAGCGAATATTGCCTATGGAACGCCAAATGGTGGTCGTTATGAAACCCCGATTGGGGATGGTGTTTCAACAAAAGGTGGCTCGGTTTCCGCAGTCTTTGATAAAGACTTTGATGACGGTTGGGGCGTGAATGCGAAGGCAAAATACGCGCGTTATTCTCACCAGTTCAATCTTTTCTTGGATGGTGATGGCATCGCTAATACCCCAGAAACACAAGCCGGTTTCATTACAGATCGTGGGTTTGATGGTATTGGTACACCTGAATTCACTTTCGCGAATTCCGGTCAGGCTCTGCCTTCTGACTTCCTGCTTTTTGGCAACCGTTTGCTTGATCGTAACCGCCCAGCCACTGATTTCACTTCTGAAATCAACATCACAAAAGAGCTGACGACAGGTGAAATTGATCACAGCTTCACCTTGGGTGGCTTCTTCGCCCGTGCAGAAGCGGATGATGAGGATGTGATCACCACATATCTCGGCGACTTTAACAATCGCTCCCGTTTGGTAGATGTTGTTATTCGGGATGCAAATGGCGATGTCGCTCAGGTTGTTTCTGAGAATGGTGTAACCAATCCAGGTGCCACATTCAGTAATAACCGCCATGAAGCAACACGTTATGCTGGTTATGTTGCTGACCAAATTGAATGGGATCGCTGGGTCTTTGATATCGGTTTGCGTGTTGAAAAACTGATCGGTGACATTAGTCGCGAAGGCAGTGAGCAGGTCGTGTATGATGCTGACTCTGTTTTGACACCTGAATTGCAGCAGCGGGCAACAGGTACGGGTTCGTTTACCCAAGGTCGCGTCTCTACCACTGAATGGGCAATTGCCGGTGGTGCGTTGTATAAATTGACGGATGAAATTAGCCTTTATGCCAACGGCGCGCGTGGCTTCTTCTTCCCGCAGATCCGTTCGGTTGGCTTTAATGATTTTGGTCAACCTGCCTCATATGAGGGTGAAATCATTAAGCAAGCTGAAGCTGGCGTTAAATATAATGGGCCGCGCGTATCCGCGACCTTAGCCGGTTTCTGGGCGAAACTGTCTGATCGTCGTAATGTTGACTTTGTCAATGATGGTCAAGGCGGTGTCGTTGAGCAGGTCTTTACGCAATCCACCCGGACATTCGGTGTGGAAGCAACGGCAAATGTTTACATCACTGATACGCTTTGGGTGAATGGCAACATCACTTTGCAAGACCATAAATTTACGCAATTTGAAGGTAGCCCGGAAAATATCGGTAATGAACTGCGTCGTCAGCCAAATGTCTTGTTCAACACGGGCATTTATTATGATGATGAGACATTCGATCTGGCCTTCTTCCAGACTTATGTAGGGTCAAACTTCGCGAATGATAGCAATAGCGTTCGTTTAGGCTCTCATAATATTGCCCGTTTGGATGGTGGTTACACCTTCAATGTTGCAGATGGTCAGACCGCACGTATCGGTTTCGGCATTTACAATCTGTTCGATAGCGAAGGCATTACGGAAGGCTCCCCACGTCAAGGCTCAAGCCAATCGAACACCGGCGATTTCTTCGTTGGTCGTCCGATCTTGCCACGGCGTTATACGGTGCGTTTCACCTATAATTTCTAATCCTCCCCGTGGGCGGGGTGTGGCTTTGCTGCCCCCGCCCACATTTTATCCTCTTAATGCCTGAGTTTTGCCAAAGTATCTGGACGAGTGATGACAGACCCAGCAGACCTAACACAAGAAGCGCGCGCTATTTTGATCGCAAATGACCGGGGCGGATATACGGTGCCTAATGGACGGGTTTACCCTTTCCAATGGAATTGGGATTCCGTGTTCGTAGCCCTTGGTTTCGCGACATTTGACCGGGATCGTGCGTGGACTGAAATTGAAACCCTCTTTAACGGCCAGTGGGATGATGGGTTTCTGCCTCATATCATCTTCTGGAAAGATGATGACGGGTATTTCCCGGGCTCTTCCGTGTGGGGCACAAATAAAGACCCGAAGTCTTCGGGAATTACCCAGCCTCCCGTCGCTGCGACGGCTGTGCGGTGGCTGTATGAAACCGCAGAATCTGACGCGGAGAAAGCCCGCGCAGAAGCGCTTTATCCAAAAATTCTAGCCTGGCACCGGTGGTTCCACGATTATCGGGATCCGTTGGGCAAAGGTCTTGTTCTTTCGACCCATCCTTGGGAAGGCGGACGCGATAATTCCCCTGAATGGGACGCGCCTGCAGCTCAAGTGGACGTCAGTGGCGTAGAGCCTTATGTGCGCCGCGATACCAGCCATTTGGACCAAAGCATGCGTCCAACCAAGCTCGACTATGACCGCTATTTGGCTTTGGTCCAATTTGGTCGGGATACGGGTTGGAACCATGATGTTATTGCGCGTGAAAACCCATTCCGTGTGATTGATGTTGGCCTGACGATGATTCTTATTCGCGCAAATAGAGATTTACATGCGCTGGCCGAGGCCCTTGGCCGTGATAAGGATGCAAAAGAATTACGTTCTCGCATAGAGTTAAGCGAAGAAGGTGTGAATTGGCTTTGGAATGATGAGATTGGGGCTTTTTGCTCCCGCGATGTCATTAGCGGACAGTCATCTGCCATGGTGACCAGCGCTTCGTTCTTGGCATTTTATGCTGATGTTGGAAGTGCTGAACAGCGTGGACGACTGTTAGAAAATCTCGAGCGTATTTCCAAAACAGCGAAATATCTGGTTCCAAGCTTTGATCCAGATCATGAAGCTTTTGACTCAATCCGGTATTGGAGAGGGCCAAGCTGGGCTATCGTGAATTTCATGATTGCCAGCGGTTTGAAAGAAGCCGGTGAAGATATGTGGGCGGAGAAAATTCGTTCAACAAATCAAGCACTTATGGAAAAATCTGGCTTTTATGAAGCCTATTGTCCCATTGACGGTCGTGGTACTGGCGGTGATAGCTTCACCTGGACGGCTGCAATGTGGTTGTTCTGGGCAGCGCCAGGCGCACATGGTTTGAAATAAGAATAATAAAAAGGATGAGAGCGGCATGAATGGTTTCGATTACACCCTGGTAGTTGGTTATCTGGTCGCTCTTGTCGGCCTTGGCTATTTCTATCGCGAGCAGCTTGATAGAAAAGACTATTTTCTCGGTGGCCGCTCTATGGGGTGGTTTCCGCTGGCGCTGTCTACGATGGCAACGCAGCTTTCTGCGATCAGCTTTATTTCAGCCCCTGCATTTGTCGGCATCCGTGAAGGCGGCGGGCTGATCTGGCTCTCTTATGAGCTCGCTGTGCCGCTTGCAATGGTCCTGTTGATGTGGGTCATCATGCCGAAGCTCTATAATGCCGGCTTTGTCAGTATTTATGAGTTTCTTGAGGATCATTTCGATAAATATACGCGCTTTCTTATCAGCGTGGTTTTCCAAGTCAGTCGGGCTTTTGGAACGGGCATCACCATTTATGCCGTGGCGCTTATTCTTGAAAACCTGATGGGTCTGCCATTTTGGGTGGCGGTGTCTATCGTAGGTGTTGTGACCGCTGTCTATTCACTGCAAGGCGGGATGAAGGCAGTTGTCTATGCGGATGCCGCACAGATGATCATCATATTCATAGGCATCTTCCTTTGCGCAGCCTTTGGCCTCTATCATCTTGGCGGTGTTGATGTCTTTTTGGATAATCTGGATACCAGCCGTTTGGACGCTGTGAAATTCTCATCATTAGGCTTTAATGGGGATGAATTTGGGCTGTTTCCAATGTTGTTTGGCGGGCTTGTTCTCTATGCCTCCTATTATGGCTGTGACCAGACGCAGGCGCAGCGTATCATTTCCGCAAAAGATGGTAAAACAGTCAGCCAAATTCTGCTGGCCAACGGGTTGCTGCGCTTCCCAATGGTGCTGCTCTATTGCATCATGGGTCTGATCGTTGGGACGCTGTTTGTTGTGTCTCCTGATTTCTCGGCACAGGAATTCGCAGCACAGCCGGATCGCATGATCCCAACCTTTATCGTGACCTATTTGCCGCATGGAATTATTGGTGTGTTGGTGGTTGCCATCCTGGCTTCAGCCATGTCGTCCTTAAGCTCTGTCATCAATTCCCTGTCCGCTGTGACGATTGAAGATTTGGCGATGCTGCGTGGTGGGGAGTTAAGCGAGAAACAATATGTGTTCTGGTCCCGCTTCAGCGCCTTATTCTGGTCAGTCCTAATTCTAGGCTTTTCCTTCTTTGGCGGATCAATCGCCAGCACAGTGATTGAAGCGATCAACAAAGTTGGTTCTATGTTCTATGGCCCAATCTTGGCGGTTTTCCTTTTGGCCATTGGGTTCAGAAATGTCAGTGCGCACGGTGCGAATTGGGGTATTTTGTCTGGTGTTGGACTTAATTTTTACCTCTGGCTTGGGGAACCACAGATATTCTGGTTCTGGTGGAACGTAACAGGCTTGGTTTCAGCGATATTGGTGGCACTACTGGTCAGCCGATTCGTCGACGGCCGTAAGGTGGAGCTTGCTCCGCGTGCCCGTCTGGATGGGGTACCAAAGGCGCAGATGGTGACACTGGTCTTGGCCTTTGCAGTAATTTTGACGATTATCATCGGTATTGGCCCGGCTTTTCGGGCACTAGCTGGCTAGAATTAAACTATGAAGACTGAGATGCGCGCACAATTGCGGGCTTTGTTTGATGCAGCCGTCAAACAGGCAATGCCTGAGACTTGTCTGGCACCAATGCTAAGCAATGATTTGCCCAAAGGCCGGTTGTTGGTGCTTGGGGCGGGCAAAGCCGCTGCCTCAATGGCAGAGGTGGTATCTAAACATTATGGCGGTGCTGTAGAGGGGCTGGTCGTAACCCGTTATGGCCATGGCGTGGGCCATGATATCCCAGGTATTGAGGTGATTGAAGCTGCGCACCCCGTGCCCGATGAAATGAGTCAACGCGCAGCGCAGCGCATGTTGGATATGGCATCAGGACTGGGCCCTGAGGATCGTCTGATCTTTCTGGCCTCTGGTGGTGGCTCTGCAGTTCTGTCTCTGCCTTGCGAGGGGCTGACGTTTGAGGAAAAGCGCGCTTTGGTTAAGCATCTTGTTCTATCTGGTGCGCCGATCCACGCCATTAATTCAGTTCGCAAACATATATCCGCGATCAAAGGTGGGCAATTGGCGCAGGCTGCAGGGGATGCAGAGGTTATCACCTATGTCATTTCCGATGTGCCGGGTGATGACCCCGCAGATGTGGCCTCCGGGCCAACGATCGCAGATCAAAATACCTTGGCAGAGGCGCGCGCCGTTATTGAGCAATTTGGCGCGCCTGATATCGCCCTCGCACAATCGGTCTTGAGCGATGAAAGCAGGGAAACGCCAAAGGCATTATCGCCAAAAAATGAAACCCATGTGGTGGCCAAAGCATCAGATGCTCTTCTTGCCGTTAAAAATGAGGCGGAAGCACAGGGCTATGAGGTGCATTATCTAGGCGATGATTTAGAAGGTAATGCGCGTGACCTGGGTGCAGCGCATGGCGCCTTGGCTATAAAACTGCGCAATGAAGGCAAGCGCGCCATCCTGTTATCTGGCGGAGAGGCCACCGTGGTCGTTCAAAACCCGCAGGGTAGGGGTGGCCCCAATATGGAATATGTGCTGGGTGCTGCAATTGCCATTGAAGGACAAGCAGGTATTTCAATTTTGGCTTGCGACAGCGACGGGATCGATGGCAGTGAAGACGCCGCTGGTGGATTTGGTGACGGAGATACAGTCGCACGCGCGCAGGCACTGGACTTAGATGTCGCGGGCCTCTTAAACCAAAATAAAAGCTTTGATGTGTTAAAAGCTCTAGGTGATGTGATAGTAACCGGGCCCACGCGTACAAATGTGAATGATATCCGCATTATTGCGGTTGAAGGTAATGACCATGACCAAAGTAAATGATTATAAGGCAGGCGAAGCAGACAAGCGTCCTTGGGGAACATGGGAAGTGTTGTCAGCAGAACCGGGCTTTGCGGTTAAGCGGATTGAAGTATTGCCTGGGCAGATTTTATCGCTTCAAAAACATCACCACCGCGCTGAACATTGGGTCATTGCTGAAGGTATCGCCGATGTAACTATTGGCGATCAAATTATTCGCAAACAGGCCGGTGAGGCAGCTTATATTCCTGTTGGTGAGGTTCACCGTATTGCAAACCCCGGTGATGGCCCACTGGTATTCATTGAGGTCCAATTGGGTGATCGGTTGGAAGAAAGCGACATAGTGCGCTTAGAAGACAGCTATGGGCGCGCTGGCTGATTAGAGCCAGCGGCCTAAGTCAAACTCCGTGATATGTGGAATGACATGATGTGCGCGGCCAAGAACATCTTGGTCGCCTACACCTAAAGCATGCATGTTTGCTGCCAGAATTGCTTCTACTCCAGCGCTCGCGTCTTCTACGCCCAGGCAAATACGAGGGTCTATATTAAGGCCCTCTGCTGCTGCTAAAAATATCGCGGGGTGAGGTTTTGAGTGCGCGACTTTTGCGGCGTCAGCAACAAAATCTAAAATCGGTTCTAGCCCTAGTTTTTCTATCAGCAAAGGGGCATTCCGACTGGCCGATGCAAGACCTGTTTTAAGTCCTGCCTCCTTGCATTTTAGAACGGCTTCACGCGCACCTGGAAGCAAGTCGTTTTCACTCGTTTGTTCGATATGGGCGCGATAATAGTCGTTTTTTTGCTTTGCCAGCTTGAGCTTTTCAGGCTCATCAAGGGAAAGTCCTGCAGCATCCAAAATAATGTTAAGCGACGTCATGCGGTCAACGCCTTTCAAGCGCTCTCCGATATCTCCAGGCATGTCAAAGCCAATCTCGCGCGCCAATTGCGCCCAGGCTGCATGATGGGCTACGGCGGTATCTGCGAGAACCCCATCCAAATCGAAAATAACGGCTTTAATAGGTGTTGTCTTCATGGCGCTAAATCCAACTTAAGGTCTTGTCCTGGGTTCAACATATGCATTTCATTACAATGGCGGATGGGCAGGCTTTCACCCTCAATCAGTCTGTAGGTTGTGTGATTTTGGTCCACGCATAGCTCCAAAATACGATCTTGATAGCGCAGCCGGAATTCATAACCGGCCCAGTCATTCGGGAATTTCGGTGCGAAGCTTAGGTCTGACCCATTAACTTCCATGCCTGCAAATCCATTGATAAGCGCCATCCAGCTTCCACCTGATGATGCCATATGCACGCCGTGCGATGCATTGCCATGCAGGTCTTCGATGTCAACCAACGCTGATTGTGTGAGGTAATAGACGGCTTTGTCCAGCTCTCCAACGTCTGCGGCCACAGTTGAGAAGACGCAGGGCGACAGCGTTGAATCATGAACAGTCACGCTTTCATAATAATCGAAGATGCGTTTTCGGTCAGCCTCGGCAAATTGTGCTTTTTGCAGGAAGGCTGCTAATACAGCGTCAGCCTGTTTGCAAACCTGGTGGCGGTAAATTTCCAAAGGCGCATAATGGAGAAGAAGTGGGTATTTGTTATCCGGGGTATTTGCGAAATCCCAGATTTTTCTTTCTAAAAATCTGTCGTCTTGAAGAAATAATTGCCGCTTTTCATCATAGGCGAGTTCCATCTGTTCAGCAGCTTTGCGCCAGAGGCTTATTTCGTCATCGCTGAGGTTCAGTTTTTCCACGAGACGGGCAAAGTCATCCGGATGTTGAGATTTTAAATGCGCAACAGCTTCTACGGCTTTCAATAAATGGGCCTTGGCCATTACATTGGTGTATAAATTATTGTTCACCAGCGCCGTATATTCATCTGGTCCAGTCACCATGTTGATGCAGAAGCGCCCGCCGCGTTCTTCATTGAAAAACCCGATCTGAGGCCAGATGCGCGCGGTTTCAAAAAGCATTTCTGCGCCGAAACGCAC
>JASFRS010000045.1:0-15946 GCA_050114795.1 Sphingomonadales bacterium | reverse complement strand
TAAAGGGGTCTGCAAAAGCAGCAAATGCAATGCTTAATTGTCAGGAAGCAGTAGTAACAAAAAAAGTCTTGAACCCAGATGATCCATTCGCTCAAGAAGATGACCCATTTGCATTTTAGGGTGCCTCAAGAATCGATTTTTCAATAATGAGCAAGGCTCTACTTGGCTCGTATTTAACCAGGAGCAAAGCAGCCACCCCTAGAACAGTCACGCGCCCCACCCATGCTAACGTACCCAATAAAATAATTCCCGAGACAAGCCAAAAACTTATTTCCAGGATTGTAAATTATCTGTTTACTAGAATACATTCCCAGTATACACACGCTATAGGTGTTAACTTAAAATATCAGGTGTAAACATAAGGGCTTTAACTCGATCAAAGGAATTAACTTATGGCCGTAAAGCACACTCCCACAGGGGAAGTTCATCAGGGAAGCAAAGGTGGCACAACTGGATGTGGCTTTGACACAAAAGAACACCCAAGCCATTGGGAAAATACATCCAGCCGTATTACTTGCGATAAAAATGGCTGCAAAAATTAGCGACAATTTATAATCACACCAATAGCGGACGCAGTGATAAACGCCCGCTGTTGGCATTCTAGATATGACCATTTACCCAATTTCGGCAATATGGTTCGCACACTTAATCATATCTATGTCGTGGATAAAATATTTCAGGCTCATATCCAAAAACGAGACCATGGATATACATCCCGTAATACGGAAATAACACCTGATCTTGAAAACCTGTGGGCGGATCAACAGGTGATTGACCAATGGTATCTCGATCTCTCTTGCGAGCTTGATGAAGAAGGCCTGTCAGAAGTCATTGAATTCCCATTCATTGATGGGGGCCATGGCAAAATGACCGTTGCCGAAATCATTCTCCACCAGGTCAATCACGGAACCTATCATCGCGGCTTTGTGGCCGACATGATGAACCAAATCGGCGTCGTCCCCGAAGCCTCAGATATAACAGTGTTTAGGCAGGTGAAACTTGAGAACCGGGGCTCTTAATTCTTAGAAAGCCGGAACTGAGGCGAGAAAATTTCGCCAATGTAAACTGGCGGAGAGAGAGGGATTCGAACCCTCGTGCGCTTCGCGCACAGTCCAATAATGGAGGGTTCGTATCGGGTGATGGCGGAGAGAGAGGGATTCGAACCCCCGTGCGCTTCGCGCACAGTCCTATAATGGAGGGTTCGTATCAGGAGGGGTTATTAATGGCGGAGAGAGAGGGATTCGAACCCTCGGTACTGTTGCCAGTACAACGGTTTTCGAGACCGCCCCGTTCGACCACTCCGGCACCTCTCCGCACGGGGTATTAGAGCTTGAAACAGCGGCGCAAACTAACCAATGAACCACGCTTGCGCAAGGCCTGAAATCAGTACAAACACCCAACCCCGTACTTTCTTCAAAACACAATCCCAAAAAATTGCATATGCCTCTATGATCCACTTTACGTCCGCGCGAAAATTGAAAAATCGAAAAAACAGGCTGCGGTTGTTAAGTCCTAAAGAGGCGAAATATGATAGGCTTTTCAATGACAAAGCAAATCTGCATTGCTTTGTGCTTAATGATCTCAGCTACACCGGTGGCGGCTCAAGAATCCGACCCCTGGCTCCTGATTGATCTCTCAGGCAACGACTATCTAAATCCAAACCCAGGTATAACAGACTGGGCCCCAATGGATTATGATCGCTGGGACGAGGCTTATTTCATACCCCCTGTGGATGATCTGGACCCATGTCCGGACGCAGCAGACCCAAGATTGAATTTTAGCGAAAATATAGGGCCAATTGGGCGTTGCTATGCCGAACTGACCACCCGGCGAACAGAGTTCCAAAATCAGCTCTATTTTAAAATTCGCTCCCACCTGCCACCAAAAGAAGGAAATAAGCTGCGGGACGACCAAATGCGATGGCGCGTGCGTATTGAACCTTCATGCCAGCGCTTTCTAATATGGGAGCATTATGAACCGTCATCGCTTAACGACCAATACAACCGCATGCAATGCCGACTTTGGAAAGTAAATAATCGAACCGGATGGCTTAATGCCACCTACTCCGCATTATTGGAAGCGATTGAGGCTGGAACTGCCTCCAAATTCGGGGCTGGAAAAGATAATCTCGATAAATGCCTAAGTTATGTTCAAGCTGGAGGTGCAGAACTGCAACAAATTGAAGATTGTTACAATCAGGCCATTAAGCGAACGGATGCAAAAGCTGACAGTGCGTTTGACCAAAGCTACCTCAGGACCGATTGGGATGATCAGGCAAAACTTATTGCAACGCGCGCACAATGGTTTGCAGATATGGACAAGGCCTGCTCCGCTAAAGCAAAGACAGATATGTTTCCAAATGGGCTCGACGCACATTTGATATGGCTCCAATGCCATCTTGAATGGAACTTTAAGCGCGTGTACCGCCATTAAAACAGCGTAATTTCCCACGCAAAGACAAGGCTTGAAATCACATTAAATAACTGTAATTACCAAAAATTAATTGATCACCTTTGCGCGATCTTTCCTTTTCTTTGGCCGGAAAAGAGTTACATTATAAGCTTAGGGTATTGGGATGAGGGACTGGCTAAATCAAATTGGGAAGTCCATCATGGCGTATAAATCAACAACACATATCCCCGATCAAAGCGGGACGCCGAGTTTTCCGCTTGCGAAGTTCAATATTGGTGACGTCGTAAAACACCGCGTCTTCCCCTTCAGAGGCGTGATTTTCGATGTGGACCCAATCTTCAACAATACTGAGGAATGGTGGGAGTCCATCCCTGAGAATGTGCGGCCCAGCAAAGATCAGCCCTATTATCACCTTCTGGCTGAGAATGAAGATGGCAGTTATATCGCTTATGTCAGTCAGCAAAACCTTTTAACCGATGATAGTGGTGTGCCGGTGAAACACCCTGACATTCCAATCGTCTTCGACCAGGATGCTCAAGGCCGCTATATGTTGCGCCAACAACATACGCATTAATAAAAAAGCCCGAATGGTTCCGCCATCCGGGCTTTTCATCTCTTCAAAAGTAGATTTAATTCACACCGACAGCCGCCGATGCGGGGCGCCTTGGGTCGGTCGCACCAAAGAAATATCCGTCTTTATACATGATGCTTTGGGCGGATCCCATGGCACCTCGGTTAAACAGATTATATCCTTTCGCTTCCAACAGCTTAATCGTATCCGGCGATATGCCCGGCTCATAGAATAGACGGTCCGGCCGCCATTGATGGTGAATGCGGGGAGTGCTGGTCGCTTCCGCAATATTCATCCCGTGGTCAATAACATTCATCACCATTTGCGTGACGATTGTAATGATGGTCGACCCACCCGGTGATCCGGTTACGAAATAAGGCGCGCCATCCTTCAACACAATCGTGGGTGTCATAGAGGACAGCGGGCGTTTACCAGCTTCAATCGCATTGGCTTCCCCGCCTAGCAAGCCATAACCATTGGGCGAGCCAGGCTTAGCTGAGAAGTCATCCATTTCATTATTCAAAACGAATCCAGCGCCTTCCACAACACGGCCAGACCCATAGGAGAAATTCAACGTCGTCGTATTCGTCACCGCATTTCCGAATTTGTCCATAACGGAAAAATGGGTTGTTTCATTTGACTCATAAGGCAGTTTTACCGCCGGTGCGATTTCATCCGCACTGCGGGAACGGTCCATATCGATTTGCGCCCGAATGGCCTTCGCATAGGCTTTGTCTGTAAGTGCTTCCACAGGCACATCCCAATAGTCCGGGTCACCCAAATATTTCGACCGGTCGGCAAAGGCCTGTTTCATCGACTCGGCCATCAAATGGATTGTATCAGCGCTGTTAACGCCCATAGCCCCGACATCATCGCCTTCCATGGTGTTCAATATTTGAATGAGATGAACGCCACCGGAAGACGGCGGCGGCATGGTGACAATGTCATAACCACGATATGTGCCGCGTAGAACCTCACGCTCCACTACCTTATAATTCGCCATGTCTTTCATGGTAATAAGGCCGCCATTTTTCTTCATGTCTTTGACAAGGCGTTTGGCAATTTTGCCCTTATAAAAGGCTTGTGCACCGTGTTTGGAGATTTGCTTTAAGCTCCAAGCCAGGTCTTTCTGATAAAGCCGCTCTCCGGCCTCATACACGCCCTCGCCACCTTTATAGAAGATGTTCTTACCTGCCTGCGTAGAAGACAAACGCTGTTGCGCACGCTTCAAAGATTCAGACAAATCATAAGTAACTTCAATGCCGTCTTCAGCCAGTTTAATCGCTGGCGCGATGACCTCTTCCAAAGTCATAGTACCATAGGTTTCAAGCGCATGGCTTAAACCCGCAACAGACCCTGGCACACCGGAAGATAAATGCGAGAAGCGGGCGAGGTTATTATCCACCTCACCATCTTCGCCAAGATACATATCCCGGTGGGCCGCAGCCGGTGCCATTTCACGGTAGTCAATGGCCACCTCTTTGCCGTCCGCCAAATGCACGACCATGAAGCCGCCACCACCAATATTCCCTGCGCGCGGCAAGGTCACAGAAAGCGCAAAAGCGACACCAACGGCGGCATCAACTGCATTCCCACCTTTGGCAAGAATGTCAGCGCCGATTTCACTTGCTAAACGCTCCTGACTGACCACCATGCCATAGCGACCAACCACGGGGTGATTGATGGCCGAAAGGTCAAAAATGGCAGATTCTTCGCTAAGCGGTTGCGCAAACGCGTAAAGGGTGGGCGCTGTTATTAGCGAGAGAGAAAGAAAAAGACTAAGCAAAAAACGCATATGTTTTATCCAATCCACAACTGGCATTTAAGCGATAAGACCGACGGAATATTGAGAAGTCAACCTTAGCGCCCAACCACCAAGCACGTTAACCGCGCTTTTGAACAAATTCAGCGCGAAGAACCAGGCCTTTGATTGATCCGTGTTTGCAATCAATTTCCTGTGGATCTCCCGTCAAACGGATGGATTTAATCAATGTTCCGCGCTTTAAAGTCTGGCCAGCACCTTTTACTTCCAGGTCTTTAATCAGAGTTACTTGGTCGCCGTCGTTCAATATATTTCCAACGGCGTCCCTCACCTCGACTTTTGCAGCCGCAGCCTGCCTGGCTTTTAATTCAGAAGCGGGCATCCAATCGCCGCTTTCTTCGTCATAGACATAATCTTCATCATCACTCATGTTTTTCACCTTGAAATCTGCATAGAAGAGACGCTGGAAAATGCGATATTTGCATTGACCTTTGAGCCAATCTGACTATAGTGCGCGCACATTTTTAGCAAGGTGCAAGTCTTGCGAGATGTGGTTAGTCATCACAGTCAAATGTGACAAGAGCCTGCGGTAACCGAATTTAAAAGTGCTGAAAAGCCCGGTTGATTGCGGCCAAATGAGAAGGAAACGCGCATGTTCGCGGTAGTGAAGACCGGCGGCAAACAATATAAAGTTGCTGCAAACGACGTTTTAAAAGTCGAGAAATTAGAAGGCCAGGCAGGCGATAAAATCGAGTTAACCGATGTATTGCTCGCCGGCGATGAAAAAGGTGTCAAAACTGGCACGCCCTTTTTGAAAGATGTGGTTGTTACAGCTGAAATTCTGGAACAGACCCGCGGTGATAAAATCATCATCTTCAAAAAGAAGCGCCGTCACCAATATCGCCGCAGAAATGGCCACCGTCAGTATTTGACCGTTTTGCGGGTACTGGAAATCGGCAAAGGTGGCGCGAAAAAAGCTGCCACGAAAACCGCCGCAGCCAAATCTGACGACGTGAAAGCTGAAGAGAAAAAAGCACCGGCTAAAAAAGCTGCACCTAAGAAGGCTGCACCGAAAAAAGCCGCTGCCGCTGAAAAGAAACCGGCTGCAAAGAAACCTGCAGCTAAGAAAGCCGCGCCTAAAAAGGCTGCGGCGAAAAAAGCTGACTAAGGAGTAAGTCCAGATGGCACATAAAAAAGCAGGCGGTTCATCCCGTAACGGTCGCGATACCGCTGGCCGTCGTCTTGGCGTTAAAAAATTCGGTGGTGAAGCCGTTATTCCCGGCAACATCATCATTCGTCAGCGCGGCACAAAATATCATCCCGGCGACAATGTCGGCATGGGTAAGGACCACACCATTTTCGCTAAAAGCGAAGGCCAGGTGAAATTCCACGGCGGCAAATTGGGCCGAACCTATGTCTCCGTCGAGGAAGTCCCGGCGAAAGCATAAGTGGCGTGACATAAAGGTTGCGTCTTCAGCGACCTGTCATGAAGAATTAAAGGGAGATGGGTCGCCGTCTCCCTTTTTTGATATGGACAGGCATTATGGAATTGATTTTAGAAACAGAACGGTTGGCTCTAAGAGATTTCCAATCAAGTGACAGAGACCAGATGGCACGTTTGGCTAATAATTATGCCATCACGAAAATGACCTCTACCATGCCTTTTCCCTACACCAAGGAAGATGCAGACGAGTTTTTAAACCTAAAAGTCCCCTATTTTCATACCAAGGGAGATTTGGTCTTCGCCATTGTTTTGAAGGACGATCCTGAAACCTATATGGGCACCATTGGCCTTCATTTTAAGGAGGAAGAAGACCATCCAGAGCTTGGTTATTGGATTGGGGAGCCTTTCTGGGGCAAAGGCTATGTGAGCGAACTCACCCGGGCCTTTTGTGCCTATGCCTTTAAAATACTTGATATTAACGCCATGACTGCTGGCTATTTCGCAGACAATCCCGCATCAGGCCGGGTGTTGGATAAATTAGGGTTTCACTATGTGCGCCGAAGGGACTATCCAAGCGTTGCACGGGGTGAAGAAGCGGATGGCCATCTGCTTGAGTTAACGCGTGACGCCTGGTTGGCAAAACAAAACGGATAAAGACATGAAGTTCCTGGACGAAGCTAAAATTTATATTCAATCCGGCCACGGCGGCTCGGGTTGCCTGTCGTTTCGCCGGGAAAAATACGTCGAATTCGGCGGCCCGGACGGTGGTAACGGTGGCAAGGGCGGTGATATCATTGTCGAATGCGTCGATGGCTTAAACACCCTGATTGATTATCGCTATAAACAGCATTTCAAAGCCAAGCGCGGCGACCATGGCCAAGGCCGGTCCCGCACGGGGAAGGCAGCCGATGATCTGGTTTTGCCCGTTCCGCCCGGCACACAGATATTGGCTGAAGACAAAGAAACCATTCTCGCTGATTTAACAGAAGTGGGCCAACGTGTTGTTTTACTAGCAGGCGGCGAAGGCGGCCTGGGCAATGAACATTTCAAATCATCCACAAACCGGGCACCCCGGCGCACAACACCAGGTGGAGAAGAACAGTCCCAATGGATTTGGCTGAAGCTAAAACTTATCGCAGATGCGGGTCTTGTGGGTCTTCCCAATGCGGGCAAGTCCACATTTCTCTCTGCCACGTCTCATGCGAAGCCAAAAATCGCGGACTATCCTTTTACCACGCTGAAACCACAGCTTGGCGTTGTCGCCCATAAAGGCGGCGAATTCGTGCTGGCAGACATCCCCGGCCTGATTGAAGGCGCGCATGAAGGCATTGGCCTGGGCCATAAATTCTTAGGCCATGTCGAACGCTGCCGCGTGTTGCTTCACCTGGTAGATGGAACGCAGGAGGATGTCGTTGGTGCCTATAACACTATCCGCGAAGAGCTTGAGGCCTATGCGGATGGTGCGTTAAAAGACAAACCAGAAGTCCTGGCTTTGAACAAAATCGACGCTCTTGATGAAGAGATACTTTCAAAAAAATTAGCGGAGCTTAAGGCCGCCAGCGGAAAACGCCCCTTAGCCATTTCAGGCGTCAGCGGGCAGAATGTGGCGGTCGTTCTCGAAGCCCTAGCGCGTGTCATTTTAGAGGCACGCGCTCAAGAAAAGAAAGAGGAAGCAAAGGAAGAGACGGAAGCCGAGGGCAACACATCATGGACGCCGGTGTAAACAACCAGCACATAACCAAATTATTAAAACATAAAGGCAAAGCGAAACGAATTGTCATCAAACTTGGGTCCGCATTATTGGTGGACGAAGGTGGAGAGTTACGAACAGAATGGCTCTCCAGCTTTTGCGCTGATATCGCAGAACTGAAGCAGGAAGGTCGAGAAGTCATCATCATCTCCTCTGGCGCTGGCGCATTGGGGCGCCTGCCATTGGGATTTGACAGCAAACCAAAATCCCTAAGTGCCGCCCAGGCGGCCGCAGCCGTGGGGCAAATCAGCTTGGCCGGGGCTTGGCAAAGCACCCTGGCCGAACATGACTTAATGGCAGCGCTCTTGCTGTTGACCCTCAGCGATTTAGAGGGTCGGCGAACCTATTTAAATGCGCGTGAGACTTTAAAACGATTGCTTAGCCTCAGCGCAGTTCCTGTCGTTAATGAAAATGATTCAACGGCCACAGAAGAAATTCGCTTTGGTGACAATGACCGACTGGCAGCTCGCGTGACGCAAATGTTGGGTGCGGACCTGCTTATTCTCCTGTCCGACATTGATGGGCTTTATGACAAAGACCCCAAGCGCTTTGATGATGCCAAATTCATTTCCGACATCCGTCGCCTAACACCGGAATTGGAAGCGATGGCAGGAGAGGCAGACAGCACAGGCGTGGGAAGTGGCGGCATGGTCACAAAACTGGCCGCCGCACGCATTGCGGCTGATGCCGGCGCGGCAATGATCATCACCTATGGCCATATTGACCACCCCATCAGGCGGCTGAAGGAAGGCGCGCGGGCCAGCCTCTTCCACAAAAACCGGGCGCGCCCTGAAGCCAGAAAAGCCTGGCTGGCCGGGCGCTTACATCTGACAGGAGATGTCATCATCGATGATGGCGCGCTGAAAGCGCTACGCAAAGGACGATCTCTCCTCCCTTCGGGCATATCAGCCATAAAAGGAGAATTCGACCGTGGTGACGCGGTTGCCGTCTGCAATGAAGACGGAGATATTATTGCCCGCGGCATCACCGCCTATGGTTTTGAAGAAGCAAAGCAAATAATCGGATGCCAGAGCAGAGACATTGCCAATTTGCTTGGCTATGACCGGGGTGAAGTTTTCATTCACCGCAATGACATGGTTTTGGAGAATTACGTATGACATCGGCTGAACAGATAATCGAAGATTTAGGACGTAAAGCACAGGCTGCCCGCCCTGCTCTAGCACGCGCCAGCACAGAGCAAAAAAACGCTGCTTTGAGCGCCGCTGCCGATGCCCTGCGCGCGATGAAATCCGAAATCAAAGCCGCCAATGCAAAAGACATGGCCGCCGCTCAAGATAAAGGCTTAAGCGGGGCCATGCTGGACCGGCTTGCATTGGATGATGCACGCATCAATGCCATTGCCGAAGCTTTGGAATCCATTGCTAAATTGGACGACCCGGTAAACTCCGTCATCACCGATTGGGACCGCCCCAATGGCTTGAACATTTCACGTGTGCGTGTGCCACTTGGCGTTATTGGCGTGATTTATGAAAGCCGCCCCAATGTCACCGCCGATGCAGGCGCTTTATGCTTAAAATCAGGCAATGCGGTCATTTTGCGCGGCGGGTCCGAAAGTGCACATAGTAGCAAAGCCATTCACAAAGCCCTGCAACAAGGGCTGAAGACTGCCGGACTTCCTGTGGATGCCATCCAACTAGTTCCAACTCAAGACCGCGCCGCCGTTGGCGCCATGCTGACCCGGCCTGACCTGATTGACATCATCGTCCCACGTGGCGGCAAGTCTTTAGTCGCCCGTGTTCAAAATGAAGCCCGCGTCCCTGTGATTGCGCATTTGGATGGCAACTGCCACATTTATATCGACAAAGCTGCGGACAAAGACAAAGCCCTGGCCGTGGCTTTGAACGCCAAAATGCGGCGCACAGGTATTTGCGGCGCCATGGAGACTTTATTGGTTCACAAAGACGCCGCGGAAGTCATCCTGCACCCTATTCTGCAAGCCTTGAATGACAAAGGCTGCGCGCTGCGCGGGGATGAGCAGGTACAAAAGCTCAATGATGCAGTGACGTCTGCGACGGATGCAGATTGGGCGACGGAATATCTCGACGCCATATTGGCGGTTAAGACCGTGAATTCTATCGATGAGGCCGTGGACCATATCGCCCGCTATGGTTCCCATCATACCGATGGAATTATCAGCGAAGACACTGACGCTTTGGAAAAATTCCTAAATCGGGTGGATTCGGCTATTGTCATTGCCAATGCTTCAACGCAATTCGCGGATGGTGGGGAATTTGGTATGGGCGCAGAAATCGGCATTTCCACTGGACGATTACATGCCCGTGGCCCGGTGGGATTGGAACAACTGACCACCTATAAATATGTGGTACGCGGCGACGGGCAGACCCGGCCTTGAGTGACAGTTTCACCGCATATGACGCCAAATGGGCGGGTAAGGTGATTGGCCTTTATGGCGGGTCATTTAATCCCGCGCATAAAGGCCATGTGCATATTTCCAAACTGGCGTTGGAGCTGTTGAAGCTGGATGCGCTTTGGTGGCTGGTGACCCCAGGCAACCCTTTAAAAAACGACAAAGACACTGCAAGCTTGGATGAACGGCTGGCCCATGCGCAAAATATGGCAAATGATGCGCGAATCCACATTACAGACGCCGAATCGAAGCTGAATACGCGTTTTTCCTGTGACAGCATCAGGAAATTACAGGAAATTCACAAAGACAGTCGCTTTATATGGGTTATGGGCGCAGATAATCTGGCAAATTTCCATAAATGGCGGAATTGGGAGGATATCTTCCATATGCTCCCCATTGCCGTTTTTGCACGTCCAGGCTATGATAAAGGGGTGCTGACATCACCAGCGGCGGAGAAATTCAAATCCAGCCGACTGGAGGAGCGGGAAGCTGAATATTTAGGGCAACGTCAAACACCTGCCTGGATATATTTAAACACTCCGCTTCATGAGGCCAGCGCAACGGCCCTGCGTGAAGATGCATCGGGCAAGTTTGAAGATGCAGCCCGGTTGGCAAAAGCGCAGGACAAAAATGCCTTAGGGCAGCAACGCAAAGATAAGGAGTAACGGTTGCAAGCGAGCAACGCGTCACCGTCATTGAACGGTGCTTCTTCGGACCGCTTAAGCGTTTCCGATGTCACGGAACCCGCCTCGCCAGAGGATGTCCTCGAACTGGTGTTAAACACCCTTGAGGATGGGAAGGCGGAGAATGTCATCACCATTGATTTAAACGGCAAATCATCCATTGCAGATGCCATGGTTGTCGCATCCGGCCGCTCTCAGCGTCAGGTGTCGGCTTTGGCTTCGCAATTGGTTGAAAAGCTGAAAGCCTCTTCTGCGCCCATGCCAAAGGTTGAAGGCATGTCGAATGCAGACTGGGTCTTAGTTGATGTCGGCGACGTCATCGTCCATCTTTTCCGTCCCGAAGTTCGGGAGTTTTATAATCTGGAAAAGATGTGGATGGCAGACCTGGCTGAAGCCGCGCAATAATTAAAGCCGGCTGATGCCCGCCCTTATGAAACTCATTGCCGTGGGTCGTTTAGGTTCCGGCGCCGAAGCGGATTTGTGTGCCCAATATCACGCCCGGCTAGGTAATAGCCTGGATATTATTGAAATTGACGACAGAAAAGCCCCTGCCCGGGACCGAAAAGCCTGGGAGGCGGAACGTATATTAAAACACTGCCCCCCATCCTGCCAACTGATCGCCCTTGATGAACACGGGAAAACAATGACCAGCCGGAAATTCGCGCACTGGATGGGGCAGCAAAAAGACGAAGGCACGGATATTGCGTTCATCATTGGCGGCCCTGATGGGCTGGATGAAAAAATATTAGGGCGGGCAAGGCTTAAGCTTGCCTTTGGCGCCATGACCTGGCCACATAAGCTGGTAAGAGTGTTGGTTATGGAACAAATTTACCGTGCTTCAACAATTTTAACCGGTCACCCTTATCATAGAGACTGATATGGCAGGACAGTTAAAACATAAGCGATTTGGACGCCTTACCGCATCATGGATGGGTTTTGGCGCAATTGCCTTTGCTCTCACCACCTCTATATCCATTTTAGAACCTGTTAAGGCGCAGGATGAGCAGGATTTAAAATCTCTGCGCAAGGAATTGAATGAAGCCCAGACGCGCAAGGACAAGCTTGAAAAGCGCGAAGCCGAATTGGCAAAGGAATTAAAGTCCCTGTCCAAACGCCTGGTGAAAGCCGCAGAAGATGTGCAGCGGAATGAAAGTATTCTCTTAGAGATTGAAAGCGATATGCAGGAGCTTGGCGAACAGGAAAGCAGCTATGAAGCCGCCTTTCACACAAGGCGAGCGCAGCTTTCTGAAAGCCTCGCCGCACTGCAAAAGCTTAGCCGCCAGCCACCTCAACTTCTTTTGATGCGCCCCGCGTCTGCCACAGATACCGCGCGGACAGCCGGTTTGCTCAATGCCGTCCTCCCGGAAGTCCAAGCTCAGGCACAAGCCCTGCGGGAGGAATTAAATGCTTTGCACGATATCCGCAGCCAGCTCGAAGACAAGCGAGAAGAACAGCGGGTCCAATTAGCGTCGCTTGAAGCAGCGGAAGCCGAGCTTGATTTATTACGCACCCAACGCGCACGCGAACGCGAGGAAATAGCGGTTGATGTGCGCGAAGAAGCCAAACGCATTGAAAAGCTCGTTCACGAATCAAAAACTTTGGAAGAATTACTGGCTAAATTGGAGGCTGAAAAGAAACGCAGCGCCGCCAAAGCCAAAGCTCAGAATAAACCGAAGCTTAGCAACCCTTCAGGTTCGATAACAAAGGCGCGCGGCAAACTGGCCCCGCCGGCAGTCGGGCCTTTGCTCATTGCCTTTGGTGACCGTACACCTCAGGGAAAATCGCAAGGCATAAGGATTTTAACCCGCGAAGGGGCAACTATTATTTCCCCATTTGATGGAACAGTGATGTACAGTGGTGAATTCCGCTCTTATGGGGAACTCTTGATCATCCAGCATAGCGAGGGTTATCATAGCGTGCTGGCTGGTATGGAACGGTTGGACGGTTCAGTCGGGCAATGGGTATTGTCCGGGGAACCGGTTGGAGAAATGGGTGCAGCACTTGATGCGCTAAAACAGCCCAAAAATCCAAAAGGCCAACCTGTTCTTTATGTCGAATTACAACGAGGCGGCAAAGCGGTTGATCCGCTGCCGTGGCTCTCCGCCAAAATGGAAAGGGCAAAGCCGTGAAAAGACTGATGACTGCTGCATGTGTTGTTGTGTTGCTGGGTTTGGGTGTTACTGCCCATACACATGCGGATAATAGTTCAAAAACCTACCGGCAATTTGACAAACTTATTCACGTCTTTGAACGCGTCCGCGCCGAATATGTGGAAGAGATTGACGAGGAAAAAGTCATTGAAGCCGCTATTAACGGCATGTTGTCCTCACTTGACCCGCATTCCAGCTATATGAACTCTGACAGTTTCCGTGCCATGCAGACCCAGACTGATGGTGAATTCGGCGGACTAGGCATCGAAGTTCAGATGGAAAACGGTCTCGTTAAAGTCGTTGCTCCGATTGATGATACGCCTGCGGACCGCGCCGGTGTTGAAGGTGGCGACCTCATCGTTGAAATCGACGGTGAACAAGTGCTAGGCCTGACATTGCAGGAAGCGTTGGATAAAATGCGCGGCCCGGTTGGCGCGCCTATTACCATCACCATATTGCGCGAAGGTGTGGATGAACCTTTTGAAGTCGATATTGTTCGTGACACCATCAAAATCCGCTCGGTCCGCCATAGGGTTGAGGATGAAACAGTCGGTTATATCCGCATTTCCACATTTAACCGCCAGACTATGGAAGGCCTGGACACGTCCATTGAAAAACTGCGCGAAGAGCTAGGCGACCGTATGACAGGTATTGTCCTTGATCTACGCGGCAATCCGGGTGGCTTACTTGACCAGGCCGTCGCCGTTTCCGATGCCTTTTTGGATTATGGCGAAATCGTCTCCACCCGTGGCCGGCATCGCAGCGACATCGAACGCTATCCAGCTCGCGCAGGGGATATTTCAGAGGGACTGCCCATCATTGTTCTTATGAATGCCTATTCTGCATCAGCTTCTGAGATTGTCGCCGGCGCACTTCAGGATCATCGTCGGGCCACAATCTTGGGTACACAGTCCTTCGGCAAAGGAACAGTTCAAACCATCATTCCATTAGCTGATGATGCCGCCATGCGTTTGACAACAGCACGCTATTACACGCCTAGTGGCCGTTCCATTCAGGAATATGGCATCACACCGGATGTGAAAGTGGAGCAACCTCGTTATCGTCGTGATGGTGAAAAAATTGAAGAAGTGAGCGATGCTCCAGACCCACGGCGCGAAGCTGATTTGCGCGGCCACCTGACAAATGACCAAGGTGAGGCATCCGACGACATTGTTTTCAAAGATGCCGACCTACCGAAGCGTGAGGTGGTTGCCACAAGTGTCGATACGGAAGAGTTGAAAGATTATCAACTTGGCTATGCTCTCTCGCTCATGCGCAGTATTGCGGAAGAAAAAGCTAAGCTCGCATTGAACTAAATCAATTCAAAAGCTACGCTTCTCCCTGGACCGGCGTCTGGGGGGAAGATGGCTTTTCGTTTCAACAGGTCTGAGAAATTTCTATTAAGCGCCTGGGCTGCTGTCTTGGGCCTTGGCTTGTTGCTTGGCTTATGGGTCATATCAGGTGGTCCGCCCCCTAAACCAGATCCTGTTTATGCACCGCTGCCTGTCTTAAGCATTCCAGTTGTTGAGCTTATTAAGGAAGCTGAACCTTCGGCGGCCCCGCGCAATTTAAGCCTTGTCGAAGAAACCCCTTTTGGCCCCCTCCCGCGCATAGCTGATGATGGGCAAGAACCGTGGCAGGCTTATGCGGCCTCTACACCCGATACAGCGCAGAAGCCCATGATAGCAATTATCTTCACAGCTCTAGGCATACGTCAGTCAGCCACCCAGGCGGTTATTGAAGACATGCCTGCAGCCATTACCTTAGCCTTTTCACCTTATGGGCAAAATCTAGAGGATTGGGGAGAACGCGCCCGTGTAGCCGGCCATGAGGTTCTCCTCATGGTCCCTATGGAACCGCTGCGTTATCCAGCAAATAATCCCGGACCTGATACGCTTTTGAGCAACGCTCCTGCGGCAGAGAATATAAAGCGTTTCTACAGAATACTAAGTAAAATGCAGGGTTATGTGGGTGTCATGAACGACATGGGCTCCGCTTTTACAGCGGACGAAGGTGCCATGCAGCCAATATTGGCCGATATTAAAGACAGGGGCCTGATGTTTGTTGATGCGCGCTCAACACATCTATCTATCGCAGCACCCCTTGCTAAGGAACTCGCGCTCCCCATCGCCTATAATAATCGTTTCATTGACCAAAATCCGACGGAAGCGGCGATTAAAGAAATGTTGGCGGCTTTAGAACGCACCGCAGAACGGCGCGGGGCGGCCGTCGGCCTTGCCCGTGCGCTGCCCATTAGCCAAAGCGTTATCAAAGAATGGGCGACAAATATGCAACAAGAAGACCAGTTTCAACTTGTACCCGTCTCAGCCATTGCCAATCGTCAGCCCATAAGATAAATCCGAAGCTATAAAACAGCCGGAAGCGTTGCGTTCATCCGGCCTAAAAAAGAATGGACTATGACGGTATCATTGAACAACGGCCCGCGTTTTGCCGAAATGTCTTATCGGCCTTGCGTCGGTATTCTCCTCTTTAACGCCAAAGGCGAAGTGTTTGTCGGTCAGCGTATTGATACGACTGCAGAAGCTTGGCAGTTACCACAGGGTGGTGTGGATAAGGGCGAAAGCCCCCGCGATGCAGCTTTACGCGAATTAGCGGAGGAAACCAGTATAAATAAAGCCCATATTATTGCGGAGACCGTAGACTGGATTGCCTATGACCTGCCTGAAGATTTACGCGGTCGCATGTGGGGTGGAAAATTCAGGGGCCAGAAGCAAAAATGGTTCGCCATGAAATTTGAAGGCGGCGATGCTGATATTAATTTGAA
>JASFRS010000044.1:0-16116 GCA_050114795.1 Sphingomonadales bacterium | reverse complement strand
TCGCTAGAGTCTTTAGATAAATTGGCCTGTGCCTGGGGGGAAATATCTTAAATAATGTCGGTATAATATCGCATAGCCTTGCTGCGCTGGCCTTTCTGGGCCTCACAGTTTATTTGGCCGTGACATTTAGACGTTCGGTGCCGGCGTTTTGGCTTCTAATAGCGGCATTTGTTACTTTTGCATGGGCGTTATTATCAGCTCTATCGGGCTATTATGATAGCTTTTTATCTTATGTCTCAGTCTTGGAGACTTTGCGTGCTGGTGCCTGGGTCGCTTTTTTAGTCAGTCTTCTCTCGCTCTACTGGAATTTGGCGAGGCGCGTGAATTATGCCTTTCTATTATCCATTGGGATCTGGTTCGTCTTCGGCTTTTTGCTGCTAATGGATGCTTTATTAATTGGTGGATGGATAGACGTTGGTGAAGAGAGCGTCACCTCCGTTGTGGGCTATTTCATGTTGGGCCGGTTAATCAGTAGCATTGGGGCCTTAGCTCTTCTTGAGAACCTATATCGTAGCACGCCGGAGGAAGGGCGCTGGACCATCCGACCAATTTCCATCGCGCTGGGCGCGGCATTCATCTTTGATATCTATATGTACGCGGAAGCGACATTGTTTCGCTCTGTCGATATTGGCTTGCTGAATGCGCGGGGTGTTGTTCAAGCGCTTTGTGTACCTTTGATTGCTCTAACAGCGGCACGGAATCCCTCTTGGAAAATGGAGTTGCAGTTGTCGCGGCGTGTGGTCTTTCACACGGTTTCTCTGGTTGCAACGGGGGTCTATCTTCTCGCGATGTCCAGTGCAGGGCTCTACATCCGGGAATTCGGAGGAAGCTGGGGGGATGTCCTGCAAATTGCCTTTCTTTTTGCAGCGTTGACGGCATTGGTCATATTCGCGATGTCAGGCACTATAAGGGCACGTGCCCGGGTGCTTATGCAAAAACATTTTTTTCTGCATAAATATGATTATCGGGAAGAATGGCTGCGTTTCATCCGCACCATGTCGACATCCAATGCCAATGCTAATCTGGATCGCCGAGTGGTGCAGGCAACTTGCGATATATTGGATTCACCCGCGGGCCTATTGTGGTTAATTGATGATAACGGCGGAGCTGAACCTATACACAGTTGGAACTTAAAGGGCCTTGAAGAAGCTTATGAGCCGCCAGGTAGTCCGCTTCTTGCATTTCTAGCTGAAAGCCAATGGATTATAGATTTGGGAGCTTTAAGGAGCGGGCAGGGAGGCGATGAATATGAAGGCCTCGAACTGCCTGAATGGGCGCAAGATGATGAAGGTTTGTGGCTATTAGTTCCTCTAAACCATCATGAAAAACTTATAGGGTTTATTCTAGTTGCACAGCCACGGGCGCCGCGAGCGCTTAACTGGGAAGATCATGACCTTTTGAAGACCGTTGGTCGTCAAGCTGCAAGCTATATTGCGGAGCGACGGTCACAGGAGGCGCTGTCCCAGTCGAAGGAATTTGATGCCTTTAACCGACGTTTTGCATTTATCATGCATGATTTGAAAAACCTGGTCTCACAGCTTGGTCTGTTAAGCCGGAACGCCCAGAAACATATGGATAAGCCGGACTTTAGGGAAGATATGTTGCAGACTTTGAACAGTTCGGTCGACAAGATGAATAAAATGCTGGCGGCTTTGCATCAGGAAATGGACGTCTCAAAAGGTGATCAAGATGTTGATATTAAGGATGTCTTGATCGATGCCTTTGAAACTAAGTCAAGAGATTATGAAGCTTTGAGTTGTGAGATACATAAGGACCCTGGGCGCGTGAAAGGGCAAAGAGATAAATTGGAGCAGGTGTTTATGCATCTCATTCAAAACGCCATTGATGCGTCTAAAGATAAGGCTCCTATTCAACTTAGTTTGAGTGCGGATGATGATTGGGCGTGGGTTGACATCATTGACCAAGGCTGCGGCATGGATGACGATTTTATCCAAAATGAACTCTTTCGACCTTTCCGTTCGACTAAGGTCGATGGTTTTGGGATTGGAGCCTATGAATGCCGTGAGTATGTGAAGGCGGCTGGCGGTAAAATGAAGGTGAAAAGCGTACCGGGTGAAGGCACGCAAATCAGTGTATCGCTTCCTATCGCAAAAACGACGCAGGAGCGTAGCTAGAAATGTTCATGGTTTCGAGGGCGGGGGAATGAGCCAAAGCAAAGAAAAACTGCTGATTGTGGAAGATGATGAGGGTCTGCAAAGTCAGCTAAAGTGGAGTTATGAGGATTATGATGTGCTTATCGCCAAGGATTATACGCAGGCGGTCGCTCATTTACGTTCTGACGAACCTAAAGTTGTTACGCTGGATTTAGGCTTGCCGCCTGACCCTGACGGCACGAGCGAAGGGTTTCGGGTGCTCGAGGAAATTCTCCGCTTGGCACCGCAGACAAAAGTCATTGTCGCCTCAGGCCATGGTGAGCGGGAAAGTGCGCTTAAAGCCATCGCTATGGGCGCATATGACTTCTATAAAAAGCCCGTTGATTTTGATGAGTTGGGGCTGATCGTCAAACGTGCTTTCCAACTTTATGACATTGAAGCGGAAAATCGAAATCTAGCTCTACAATATGAAGACGCACCGCTTGGCGGGTTGATGACTGGCGCGGATAATATGCTACGCGTCTGCCAAATGATTGAACGGGTGGCCCCGACAGATGTTTCTGTGATGCTGTTAGGAGCCTCCGGAACGGGTAAAGAATTGTTAGCCAAAGGGCTGCATCAATCCAGTCGGCGTAAGGATGCCCCTTTTATTGCCATCAACTGTGCAGCCATTCCTGAGAACCTGCTTGAAAGTGAGTTATTCGGTTACGAAAAGGGCGCTTTTACGGGGGCTGTGAAGCAAACGCCCGGTAAAATCGAACTGGCCCAAAAGGGCACATTATTCCTTGATGAAGTCGGTGATATTCCTTTGCCGCTTCAAGTCAAATTACTGCGGTTCCTTCAAGAGAGGGTGATTGAACGCATTGGCGGACGTAAGGAAATTCCCGTTGACGTCCGGATCGTTTGCGCCACGCACCAAAATCTGCAAAATCTGATCGAACAGGGGCGTTTTCGTGAAGATCTTTTTTATCGCCTGGCGGAGATTGTGATTGATATTCCACCTCTGGCTGAGCGACCCGGCGATCCGGTCTTATTGTCCAACGCCTTTCTACATCGATTTGCGCAGGCTCATGGTCGACCGGTTAAAGGCTTTGCAAGCGATGCTTTAAACGCCATCGTAAATCACAATTGGCCCGGAAATGTACGTGAACTAGAAAATAGGATTAAACGCGCTGTCATTATGGCTGAAGGGCCACGTGTATCAGCATTTGACCTTGATTTAGATGTTGTGGGTGAAGATGAAGCGGAGCCGTTGAACTTGAAACAGGTGCGAGAAGCGGCAGACCGCCGTGCATTGCGCCGGGCTTTGGATATGTCTGATGGAAATATTTCTCAGGCAGCAAAACTATTAGGTGTTTCAAGGCCTACATTTTATGATTTAGTCAAGCAATATGGTATTAAGACCTAAAGCGGGTATTGTTTGTTAAGTCTTTGGGGGGAGGAGTTGTCTCAATATAGCAGTGGTTTAATTTTCGGCTTGTGCCCTATTTCGGGCGCAACTTTGCTCTATATGGACAAACTCGGGGAAATCAGTGAGGCATGAGATATGAGTGGTAATTTTCTGCATTTAGCGCGGCATATGACATTGACTGCGGCTATCGCTCTGGCAGGGCAAAGCTTGGCAGCACCGGCATTTGCGGTGGATGTAAAAGAATCTGCAACTTATATGGAGCAGGCCAAGCGCTTTTTAAGCCAGGGGCAACTTCGTGCTGCGCGGATTGAATTATTGAACGCCGTCAAAGCTAATCCAGATAATCTGGAAGCACGACTTGAATTGGCAAACCTTTATCTCCGAACGGGTCAGGGTATTGCGGCTCAGGCAGAAATTGAGGCAGCGCGCCAAGCCGGTGCTACGCGGGATGGAACGCGCGTAAAGCTTGGTGAAGCCTTTGTGCTTCAGGGTCTTTATGATGAGGCATTGAAGGAAATTGACCTCGATGAAATACCTGCAACAGACGTTTCGCAAGCTTATCGGATTCGTGGTCGTGCCTTGGCGGGACGGGGTGATCATGAAGAAGCGGAAGCTGCCTTTTTGAAGGCCGAAGAACTGGATGAGAGTGCGCCTGAGGTAAAAGTTGACCTTGCCCGTGCTTTGTTCCGTACAGGGCGTTTGGCGGAAGCCTTTACAAAGATTGATGCGGCCCTGGCCCTTGATCCCAATAATGTTAGCGCCTTGTTATTCAAAGGGGAAACGACCCGTTTGACCCAGAATCTTGAGACGGCTTTACCATTTTTCGAACGTGTGCTCGAATTAGAGCCTGATAACTACACAGCGCGTTTGGAACGCGCGGCGACCTTGCTTGATTTGGGACGGGAAGATGAAGCTCGGCGCGATATTGATGATGTTTATCAGGTTTATCCAGAACACCCCTTAGCCCATTATCTTTCAGCGGTGTTGCGCGCGCGAAGCGGTGACTTTGAAGGCGCACGTGAATTGATGAACCGTACCCGTGGTGTGCTTGATAACTATATTCCAGCAATCCAATTTAAAGGCTTGGTGGCTTATGAGCTTGGCGAACTGGAACAGGCTACCCAACATCTGCTCCGCGTCTTGCGCGCTCTACCCAATAATAACGCGGCCCGGCGCGTTTATGGCGCGGCACTTCTGCGTAAAGGGGAACCCAAGCTTGCTGTCGAGGCATTACAGCCTCTTATCGATCAGGGGTTAAATGATACCCCACTTCTGACTTTGATGGGCATGGCATATGGTCGTTCAGGCAATTATGAGCAGGCCATGACTTATTTTGAAAATGCCGTTGCACAATCGCCTGATCAGTCAACTTTGAGAACGCAATTGGCCGTGTCCCGGTTAGCAGTTGGCGACCCGGCGGCTGCTGAGAGAGATTTGGAAGGCTTGCTTGAGTTGGAGCCGGATTCCACGAATGCTCTTATCATGCTGGGCCTGATTGAATTGCGTGAAAAACGATATGATGAAGCGCTTGAATCCGCTCGTAAAATTATTGATTTGAAACCGGATTTAGCTCTGGCCCATAATATGTTGGGTGCAGGATTTTTAGGTAAAGGTCAACTTGATGATGCGCGAGTAGCCTTCACAACAGCCGTTGAAAAAGACCCGGATTATGAGGAGGCTCGGCGTAATCTTGCGCAATTGGATATCGCGGATAAACGCTATGATGATGCCCGCCGCCATTATTTGCGTGTCCTGGAATCAGATCGACAGGATGTAAAAACATTACGGGCACTGGCAAATCTTGCAGATTTGGAAAATAAGCCAGACGAGGCTTTGGCCTGGACGGAAAGGGCGGCGGCGGCTGACCCAACATTGTTGAATCCTCGGGTGCAGTTCATCGATCGATTGTTGAAAGACAATCAATTAGATCGTGCGCTGAATGAAGCCACCAAATTAACGAATGACTTCCCTGGCCAGACCTTGCCATTTGAGGTTTTAGGTCGAGTGCAGATTGCGGCAGGGAATCCAGACAGGGCGGTCACAGCTTTTCGTGAGTATGTGAAAATTGCGCCTGACAATGTTGCCGGATACCGCCTGCTTGCTGGTGCTTATGTTGAAAATGAGGATTTTGATGCTGCACGTGCGACATTGCGTCAGGCATTAGACCTTAGAGAACAACTTGAAGAAGTATTGTTCGGCCTCATTCAAATAGAGGTCCATGAAAAACAATATGAGCGTGCCTTACGCTATGCGGAACGGCTGCGTGAGGAATTCCCGGATAGAGCTTTAGGCGTTGTCACCATGGGTGACCTTTATATGGGTATGCGCGATTTCTCGCGTGCTGTGCGGGCCTATAATGAGGCTATTGAGCAGAACAAGACACAGGCCATCGTCTTGAAGCTTGCGGGGGCATATACGGCAAATGGTGACCCTGCACAGGGTGAAGCCGTGATGCGCGGTTGGCTGGAACAAAATCCGATTGATCAAACTGTTCATTTGGCACTTGGTTCTCATTTACTGAGGATCGGCGATCTTGAGCGTGCCAAAACCGAACATGAAAATATTGTTGGCCGCTTTGGTGAATCCGCGCTTGTCCTTAATAATTTGGCTTGGATTTATCAGCAGTTGGACGATCCGAAGATGGAGGCAACGGCTGAGCGCGCTTATGAATTGGACCCGCAATCCCCGCAAATTTTGGATACTCTGGGCTGGATACTCGTTTCAGAAGGTCTCGATCCCAAACGGGGTGTGGTCCTTCTAGAACAAGCGGCACAACGTCAACCTGATGACGGCAATATCCGTTATCATCTAGCCTATGCCTTGAATGCAAATGGCAGAAGCGCTGCCGCTGAGCGGGAATTGAGAGCATTGCTTGATCGTGATCTTCAGTTTTCTTCCCGCCCTCAGGCTAAAAACCTACTTGATCAATTGCAGGGAGGGCCTGCGAACTAAAGCTACATTTGAAAATTCGTCAAAGTTCATGGGGGGAACATGGAACGAAGGACAAGACTCGCGCTGGTTGGCGCGGGTTACATCGCCGACGTGCACGCGCAGGCGGTCCAGTCACTAGGGGAGGTCTCTTTAGAAGCGGTCGTCGATCCAAATTTGGAGGCCGCCCGAAACCTAGCTAATCGGTTTAATATTGATGTAGCGGCTGCTTCGCTTGAGGATTGCTTGCAAAGCTGTAATGTGGATTGCGTACATATTCTCGTGCCGCCACCTCTTCATGAACACGTAGCGCAACAGTGGTTGGACGCCGGCGTCTCGGTTTTTCTGGAAAAACCGATGAGTGTCAATTCCTTACAGTGTAGGCGGCTTTTAGAAACGGCGAGAGCGCAGGGGCTAACCCTAGGGGTCAACCAGAATTTCATTTATCATCCTGCCTACCGACGATTGCTTAATGATCTCGATAATGGGCAGGTCGGCCGGACACAGTCTGTCTCAGCAATTTTCTCAATGCCTTTAAGGCAGCTGGAGTCAGGACAATTAGGCCATTGGATGTTCGCCGATACAGGCAATATATTGCTTGAACAGGCTGTCCATCCTTTATCTCAACTTGAACATTTATGTGGACCCTTGAAGCTCAATCATGTGGATGTGCGGGGTGCAGTTGAGCTCGGGCCTGGCCGGGTATTTTATAAAGAATGGCGTATTTCTATGATTGGAAAGGACGAAAGCTGCGTTACGCTATACTTTCGGGTTGGTAGCTCTTTTCCCGTCTTCCAAATTGAAGTTTTGGGCAGCGATGGGGTGATAAAAGCTGACATGGTCCGTAATTGGTCAGCGCCAATCACACGTAGCAAATGGCCTGACGCTTATGACCATATGACGAGCGTATCAAAATATGGAAACGCGCTTGTAAATCAGGCCAAGTCCGGATTTCGAGATTTTGTTTTTTGCCAGTTAGGTATCAAACCACGAGGCGATGCCTTTTACAAGAGTATGAAGGACAGTATTAAAGCCTTTCATACGGCTATGAACAGTCATCAATCAATTGAAAGCGATGGCGAATTTGGTGCGAAAATCGTCTCATTATGTGAAGATATCGCGGCTTATGTGCCTAAAGCTGAAACTCCAGAGACCTCGCCGCCGAATGAAAAAGAGGCTAGGGAGGCTTGTGACGTTGCTGTGTTGGGCGGGACAGGCTTTATCGGACGCGCTCTGGTTCAACAACTCGTCGATGCAGGTAAGGCGCTTCGCGTCATGGCGCGTGGTACAGCCAATCTTCCCGCAATATTTCATCACCCGAATGTTCAGCTCATTTCAGGGGATGTACGCAAGGAGGCGGATATTCGTCGCTGTATTAAAGGCGCTGACTATGTGGTGAATTTAGCCCATGGTGGCGGCGGCGCAACGCGTGAGGCTATTTATCAGGCGCTGGTTGGAAGTGCCAAGCAAGTGGGTGAAATATGTTTAGAAGAACGCGTTAAACAACTTGTCTTTATAAGCTCAATTGCAGCTTTGTATCTCGGAAATGAACAGGACATCATTACACCGCTGACAAAGGTTGATGAAAAATCAGAAAGGCGGAATGATTATGCCTGGGCGAAGGCGGGAGCTGAAAGAGAAATGCTTCGTCTTCATAAAGAAAATGGGTTGAATATTTATATTCAGCGTCCAGGCCTTGTGGTGGGTGAAGGCACATCTCCTTTGCACAGCGGTCTTGGATTTTTCAATAATGAACAGCATTGTATTGGTTGGAACAAAGGGCAAAATCCACTCCCTTTTGTATTGGTTGAGGACACAGCGTCAGCAATCGTTCAGGCCCTGGGTCGGGAAGATTTGGCGGGTAAATGTGACAATATCATTGGTGAAGTACGTCCTAATGCGCGCACTTATTATAACCATCTGCGCCAATTAAGTGGTCGTCCTCTCTGTTATCATCCGCAGAACCCTTTGTTTCTTCAATTGAGCGAAATATTTAAATGGGTTATCAAGCGTATCAGCGGTCGTAACGCTCCCTTTCCCTCCTATCGGGATATATTATCGAGAGGCCTGAAAGCGCGATTTGACTGCACGGAAACCAAGGCAAATCTTGACTGGTCACCTTGCGCTGATGAAGACCAATTCTATCGACAGGCAATAGAGGCAGTTATCGGTCATAAATAATAAGCCTGGGAAGCGCATGTTGGAAAGCTAAGGACCAGACCCCAATGACCGATAATAAGCCACTGCTTTTGCATGTGTTCTCGACATTTAAAGTCGGTGGGACGCAGGTTCGCACTGTACAGTTGATTGAAGCGCTGGGTGAGCACTATCGTCACCGTATTGTGGCGATGGATGGAAATTATGATGCGATAAAATTATTCGCAAATCCCGAGACTGTGGACAGCCTCCCACCACCTGTAACGCCCGGAGGCTTATTGTCCCGACTATTTGCCTTGCGAGCTTGGCTAAAGGATCAACAAACAGCGAAGTTATTTACCTATAATTGGGGGTCCATTGAAATAGCGGCAGCAGCATTACTATGCCCGAAAATCGAACATTATCATTTCGAAGATGGGTTTGGACCGGATGAAGCGCAACGCCAATTACCCAGAAGGGTTTGGTTTCGTCGCCTGTCCCTATTGGGGGCGAAGAAACTCGTTGTTCCATCAAGGCTTCTTCAAAATATCGCTGGAAATATTTGGAAAATTCGTAAAAGCAAAATTCAATTGATTGAAAACGGGATTGATGTTGCAGCTTTTGAACGCTCTCCAGACATATCTCTGCTTGCTCCGAATAAAGCAGAAAATGAAATTTGGATTGGGACCATTGCGGGGCTGCGCCCGGAGAAACGGCTCGACCGTCTGATAAGGATTTTTTCAACACTGCAGAACGGAGCTACATATCGCCTGTTTTTAATCGGCACGGGGGTGTTGGAGAAGGAATTAAAATCCCTCGCTAAATCTCTTGGGATTGCAGATCGCGTAATTTTCCCGGGCTTTTTAGAAAAGCCGGAGCGTTATTTACGCGCACTGGACATTTTCGTTATGACGTCGGATACGGAGCAATTCCCAATTAGCTTAGTAGAGGCCATGGCCGCAGGAAGACCTGCGGTGTGCACAGCAGTTGGTGATATCAGGTCAATTTTAGGAAATGAACAGCAGCCCTATATCTGTGATGCTGGGGATGATGAGGCTTTGACAGAGGCCCTAAAGACTTTAATTCAAAGTCCTGAATTGCGAGAAAAATTAGGTAACCTTAATCGGGAAAAAGTAAAAAGAGATTATGATATTCGCTTCATGTTGGAAGCCTATCGCGAAATTTTTTCCTAATCTTCCACATGTTCTTTTAAATCCCTCAAGGCTGCTGATAAGCGCCGTGCTGTTTCTTTATTAACTTCGGATTTGCCATTTGTACTTTTTGCCGTACGCAATGTCGTTGTAATCGCACGCATGCGTTCAGCCAGGGCGATGAAGCGTTCAACTGTTTCCCGGCTGGCTTTAGAAGCCGCAATCATATCATTGGCGGCATTTTCAATAACTTTAGCTGCAGTATCTTCTGAATTGAAGGATTTGGTAATATTAGCTTGCTGCTTTGCAAGGCTTTCTAAGCTGTCAGCCATGCGTCGCATAACTTCGTTCATGCCTGAACTGATCTTTTCTAATTCCGAAATGGTAGGGTTTAACCCTTTAATCGCAACTTCTGCCTGAGCCTGAGAAGCTTTCTCCAAGGACTTTGAGGCATTTGAGATAACTGACTCAATCGTTTTATAATTCTTTTCAATTGAGGCTTTCAGTGCATTGGCTGCCTTTTCTTGAGACTTAACGAGACCGCTATAAGATTGACTTTGAGTGGATTTCAGATCTTTTAATGTATCCGCGATCGTTTTTGATGTTTGTTTTAAACTGTCTGTATAACTGCGGTCCAAAGACTGTGCGGCTTCAGCAACTGCTTTAAGCCTTTGTTCTACACCCGCTAACTCTTTACTTTGGACTTTATTCAAGTCGTCAATGAAGCTTTTGAGGGCCGTGGAAATAACCTTATCTACATTTTCGGAATTCTCTTTGCTTGTAGTCTTGGATTGTTCCTCCAAAACCACGAGGCTCTGACGCATTTCGTTCATCGCGCCTTCAATGAAATCTAAACGCTCCATGCGAAACTGGCGATTCAAGAGGCGACAAAGTTGGTCATAGGCGTTACGGCGCCATGTTAAAAGCCCATTAATGACCAACAGCATAACGAGGGCTGTGACTGTCGTTATCGTAAGTGCAATCAAGCCATGTTGAAATCCGGAAAGTAATTCCGCAGCACTTGGGGACAGCCATTCACGCAAAAATAAGACAACGCCGCTGATCAGCAAAGCTATGGCGAAGGCCTTGAAGTACACTGGTTGTAATGCGGTTCGGCTTAAGTGACGGGGTGAGAAATACATATATGCGTCTGAAAAACTGCGCTTGATCGTCGCGTCGTCTTCTTCCAAAGCTGGAAATTCCCGAAAACTGTTACTATAAGCTTGTGCGCTATCATAAAACGCACCATCGCCGTTTAACGTAACCAGCATTGCTTTAATTTGCGGGCCGCCACGTTTCGGCACAGTGATAGCGTGCCGAGCGACAGACACCGTGCGGTGGTCAATAATCGCTAGAGTCATTGCACCGAAGGCTGTGAAAAACAGGGCAGCTATTGCAAGAGTCATGGATTTAACAATGGAAATATCTGTCGCTATCATCTGCCAATCGCGTAAGGCCCCATTTTCTGCAAAAAATGGAATGATCGCTGAAAAAAGTATTGGCGTTAGAAAGAAGGCAACCGCTCCTGAAAGCAATGCTGCGGTTGTGATCCACAAAATGCGGAACATTCTGTCCCTCCTTAACTGCTCAATTGCTCAAAATTGATGAACCCTGCTCATTGAGAGAGCATATATTATGACCTATCGCAAGTTTAAGAATGAATGATAATTATGATTTTGAGGATGGAGGGTGATAAGCCCATTTCCATATGCTTTTGAATTCGATAGAGTCTTTATCGCAAGAACCTTAGAAAAGGGGGCTTTAGGTGCGGGTTCTGACCTTTACAACCTTGTTTCCAAACAGCGCCCAGCCAAATTTCGGCGTCTTTGTTGAAAATCGTTTGCGCCACCTCATGGCTTATGGTCGTATTGAGGCTCGAGTGATTGCCCCCGTCCCGTATTTCCCCTTTAAAATGAGGTTTTTTGGGACTTATGCAGCTTATGCAAATGCGCCGCTTTGCGAAGAGCGCCACGGCCTTCAAATCTACCATCCACGTTATATGGTATTGCCCAAGATTGGCATGTATATAACGCCGTCCCTTCTTTTTAAATCTGCCTTAAAAACTGCGTGGAAATTGCAGGAAGAAGGCTTTGATTTTGATCTCATTGATGCCCATTATTTTTATCCGGATGGTGTAGCTGCTGCGAAATTGGCTCGTACTTTAGGCAAACCTCTTTTGATAACGGCAAGGGGAACTGACATTAATCTCATTCCCCAATATGCGAGGGCGCGAAAGCTTATTTTAGAGGCTGGTGAGCAAGCAGATGAGATGATTGCGGTCTGCCAGGCTTTAAAGGATGAGATGATTAAAATTGGTCTTGATGGACGCAAGATAACAGTTCTTCGTAATGGCGTTGATCTTGAAATGTTTACCCCAAAAGATCGTACTGCTGCGAAGGTTCGTTTCAAGACCGGTAACAAAACTCTGGTTTCAGTCGGTGCATTAATTGAAAGAAAGGGGCATCATTTGACTATTGATGCTTTGGCTTCTTTAAAAGGCTATGAATTGTTGATTGCAGGCGATGGGCCTGAAAAGGCACGGCTGCAGGCTCAAGCGCGTGCTAATGGTGTGGCTGACCGCGTGAGATTTTTGGGTCGTGTACCCCATGAGGATTTGGCCTGGTTATATTCCGCGGCCGATGCATCGGTTTTGGCATCAAGTCGTGAAGGTTGGGCAAATGTATTGCTTGAATCCATGGCTTGTGGCACGCCTGTTGTTGCTTCGAATTTATGGGGCACACCTGAATGCGTTGCGGTGCCTGAAGCGGGGGTATTGATGGAAGATTATTCAGCTAAGGCTCTTGCAAAAGGCGTGGAGATACTGTTCCAAAATTTACCTGACCGAGCCCTTACAAGGGCCTATGCAGAAAAATTTAATTGGGATGCGACCAGCCAAGGCCAGCTTGATATCATGCATAGGGTTTGCGGGCGATGAAAATATTGATCATTACCGGGTTTTTCCCACCCTATTGCCCGCCGGCGACCACGCGGATGCCCAGTTTTGCACGCTATTTATTGGAGCAGGGACATGATGTCCGGGTGGTTTGCCCGTATCAGACACAATATAAACCATTTCTTGAGCCAGGCATTGAAAGCGGCCGTATTCATTATGTGTCTTATTATGATGTTGATCGGCCACCACAAAAGATCAAGAAGTTCTTAAGCCTACATTTAAAGCGGTTGAGTGGAGTGTCAAATCTGCGCAATTCGACTGATGTTGAATCAACCATCCAAACTGAAAAACCAGCGCGCAGACGATCATCGGCAAAGTTGCGGGCCTTTGTTAGCAATCTTTATATGACTTTTGTTCATTTTCCGGACCGTCAGTGGACTTGGATCAGGCCTGCGAGGCGTGAGGTTGAGCAGTTATTTAAAAGCTGGCGACCTAATATCATGTTCGTGTCGACGCCACCCTATTCCCAGCTTTTTCTCGCTAATACCTTGGCTGAAAAATATGACATTCCCTGGATAGCTGAATATCGAGATACATGGTCAGTTCAGCCATATTATTCCTATCCCCGCTGGCGGCAGCGGTTTGAATCTTGGGTTGAAAAACGCGTGACGAAAAGCGCCAAAAGACTTTTCACCGTTACATATTTAGCAGCGGAGGAGGTTGGAGAGGCTTTGAAGCGACCTATTCTTGTGGCGCGCAATGGTTTCGATCAGGAAGACTTTGATGCGCTAGAAGATCGAAAGCCAATTGATAAGCAAGTTTTGACTATCTTATATGGCGGTGCGGTCTATGGCGGCCTAAGAGATCCGACACCTTTGTTTGAAGCACTGGCATTGCTTAGAAATGAAGAGGTTAAATGCCGTGCTATCATATACACAAGTCAAACGGAGCAAATTAGGGCTGCGGCACAACGGATAGGCGTTGAAGACTTCGTCGATTTGCGTGAACCCATCACACGAGAAGAGTTCTTATCTCTTGAGCTAGGCGCGGATGTATTGCTCCTTATGCGCGGGGTGGACCCCAAGGAGGATAGCGTCGTACCGGGTAAGCTTTATGAATACATTGGTGCGCGGCGGCCTATACTTGCCCTCGGCAGTACGACGGGAGAGGCGGTCGATATCATTCGCTCAGAAAATTTGGGTTTAGTTTCAAATGACGCAAAGGAAATCGCTGCGCAGTTAAAGAAATGGTATGATGAGAAAACGGTTGCTGGGGGGCAGGTGTTAGCACCACAAGTGGATGAGCCTGAACGCTACAGCCGCAAACGGCAATTCCAAAAAATTCTCAAGGAATTTGAAGCCGTGCTTCATGAGTAATTAGGATTTAGGCACGGGGCCTTAATGGATATCGCGTAAAAACGGTTGCCGGGTTTTGTTGTAAGACTTCGCCATGGTCTCTTGTTTGTAATTCCTTAACTTTTCGATATGCGATCTCATAAGTGGCAATCATCAAAACAATGAAGTGATAATAAAGATCGAACAGGGACATGGCGAGGAAGGCCCCTCCGACGGCGTAGCCGATAATGCCGCCTTGAATGGCAACAGCCAAGTCTTTGGCCCATTTTAATTCAGCATAAGGCTTCACCATTTTTAAGATTTTTTGTCCCGTTAGCAGTGCTGTTGACATCAAAAGGAAGAAGAAAAATAACCCGATGAACCCATGCTCAGCCAGCACCTCATAATAAATCGAATGAGAAGCCCTTAGTTTTGCGCCTTCCGATATATAGGGGATAGCAAAATATGGATCGCTGAAAGCCCCAAAACCACTTCCTGTTAAGGGGAAGTCCAAAGCGATCCTCCAAGCGTAAGCCCAGGATAAAATCCGGCTGGTTGCAGACCCATCTTTTTCATATTCGGTGATGGTCAGCATCCGTTCCGTCCAGGTGTCTGGCAGAAAGGCAAATGCCAGAAGTGCAGCAATGGAAACAAGAGCCATCAGTGGTATACGTTGTTTAGAACGCATAATCATAAAGCCGACGACGGCTGCTAACGTCAGCAATGCCCCACGAGATTGAGTGCCCAATGCAGCCGTTGTGAATAATGCAAGCCCGGCTAACCCCGCCCATTTGATTAATTTGTGTCGGCCATGGCCATAGGCATAGAAACATAGGGGAATGCACATGATAAGTGCCACGCCCAAATGATTACGGTCAGCAATCATGCTTTTTGGGGGCCCGACAACAATGTGACCACCGCCAGTCAATAAAGTGAAAAATCCGCCCTTGGCTGCGAAAAACCCAAGGGCTAGAAGCATGACATAGATGAAACTGTCGAGGCGAATGCGTGTGTTTATCAAGACTGCTGTAATGAATGTGAACAACATCACTTTATAGAAACGGTTAAAGCGCGGCCAAAACTCATATAAGCCCTGATTAAGCGTGCTGGTCAGGAGAATCCAAAAAGTTAGCAAGATCAAAGCAAAGAGCAATGGAGACCAGCTTAAACGCCATTTCTCTCTAGCAACTAGCATTGATAAAATTGTTGTTCCTGCAACTACGTCTAGTAGAGGAATTTCATTGATAAATTCGCCCCAAGCCAAGCGGTGGGGATTCATATAAGAGACCCAGGACCACACCAGAACGCCAATATGCGGCTTTAGCAATGCAGGCGCCGTGGTGGCCACCATGAGTAAGAGAATGAAAATGGTCCTGAGCACGCTAATCTCCCCGCCTCTTGAGAGTTTACTAACCCAAAAAGCTTATAATATGTATAAATATCAGACTTGGGTGTTGAATTCTGCCATTGAGTTGCGGAGATCGAATAAAATGGAAACCGTTGGATTTGCCGTTTTTTGTTTGGCCATTGCAGGCGTAATATACTGGTCACTCATTATGGACGATCGCTTGGGAGAGGATGAGAACGGTCTCTTTCCTGGCGAAGCTGATCAAGATAGCTAAGGCATTTTTCCTCTAATGCGGCATGCGCTTCAGGTGTTGAAAAGACATGGTCTGCACCTTTGATTTGCCTTTGCTGCCACCCCTTTTTGTGAATCACATTTTTCCAAACTGGATCTTTATTCAACATATGATCAAAAAGCTGTCGCGTATCATCATATTCTGAAGAAATATAAAGCAGCGACGGACAGGCGAGGGCGCCTTCCGCCATTTTTCGGCTTATTTCTGTGCTTTTATAACGACCTAGACTGTTCTTTAATGACTGACCAACCGCCTTCATTGAAGATAGCATTTGCAACCGGCCAGTAATGGCGCGTTTCCAGGTAGAGGGGGAAAAAAGCCTTCTGCCATAATAATTTTTGATCTGAGATTGAGCCTTTAATTTTTCATCATCAATCCAGGGATTGATGATGACCGCACCACAAATATTATCAATGCCTTGCGCGTTAAGAAGAATAGCGCTGGCACCCTCGCACAAACCCCAAAGGACGATTGCCCGAACATGAGGTGCTGCGGTACGGAAAGCGACA
>JASFRS010000043.1:2500-16271 GCA_050114795.1 Sphingomonadales bacterium | reverse complement strand
CGCGCTGGCATTACCGGCGAAATCGTGATGGATGACGTTTTTGTCCCCGAAGAAAATGCCTTTCCTGAGATTCGCGGTTTAAAAGGCCCCTTCGGCTGCTTGAATAATGCGCGCTATGGCATTGCCTGGGGCGCTTTAGGGGCCGCTGAATTCTGTTGGCAGGCGGCGCGCCAATATGGGCTAGACCGGAAACAATTTAATCGCCCATTGGCCGCCAATCAGCTGTACCAAAAGAAACTGGCGGATATGCAGACGGAAATCACCATCGGCATGGCTGCATGTTTACGTGCAGGCCGCTTGATGGATGAACACCGTCTGGCCCCGGAAGCCATTTCTTTGCTGAAGCGCAACAGTTGCGGCAAAGCGCTGGCGATTGCGCGCGAAGCGCGGGATATGCATGGCGGTAACGGTATTAACGATGAGTATCATGTTATCCGCCATGTCATGAACTTGGAAGCGGTGAACACCTATGAAGGCACTCATGATATTCACGCACTGATTTTAGGGCGCGCGCAAACTGGCATTCAGGCGTTTAGCTGACTTTCCGTGGGGAAAGGCGTAAATTTTTCGAGGTCTTGCCAATTCGGCACGCATTCTCCATTTTGCCGATGGATGTATAAGAAAGGCTAGCTATGACTAAAGAGACTCTCCGTGTAGACGTTGTTTCAGATGTGATGTGCCCCTGGTGCATTGTGGGTTATAAGCGGATGATGCTTGCGGCTGAGCAGCTCTCTGACAAGGTTGAGCTTGATGTGCACTGGCACCCCTTCGAATTGAACCCAAAAATGGGGGAAGAGGGGCAGAATTTGCGTGAACATATCATGGAAAAATATGGCCGTACGCAGGAACAAACGGAAGCTGCTCGCCAAAATCTGAAGGAAATTGGTGCAGGCCTTGGTTTCGAATTCAATTATGCAGACGATATGCGCATCTTTAACACTTTCAAGGCGCATCAGCTTTTGCGCTGGGCGGAAGAGAAGGGCAAGCAGACGGAATTGAAGCTCGCTTTGTTTGAGGCTTTTTTCTCAAGGCGCGAGGATGTGAGCCAAGAGAGCGTTTTGGCTGCAGTAGCGGACTCAGTCGGGCTTGATCGCCAAGAGGCGGAAGCGGTTCTCGCAGATGGACGTTATGCCGATGCTGTAAGGCAGGAAGAGCAGTTCTGGATTCAAAACGGTGTCCAGGGTGTGCCTGCTGTCGTATTTGAGCAAAAATACCTGGTGACAGGCGCGCATCCAGCAGAAAACTATGCTGAAATCATTGAAAAAATGCTGGACAGGAAAAAGGCTGCATAACGCGCACGCCCTAGCACTAGAGACGAATTTGCGGCGGTCTTCGGGCCGCCGTTTTTGATTCCGGCATTGTGCAACAAATCTGTCACATTAGTGTCAACTCCGTGTCACCTAAGCCCCATAGATGGATCACATCAGATAAGAGCATCAGGGTCAGGAGAGAAGATGATGCGCCTTAAACAAACTTTGGCCTTAAGCGCGGCCACAGCATTAATGACGACACTTGCTTTTGCAGCACAGCCTGTGCAAGCGCAAACGATGGAAGAGCAGATGCAGGCTCTGCTTGAGCAGATGAAAGCCATGCAGGCTGAAATCACCGAATTAAAGCGTCAGCAGGCAGACGCTAAAGCGGCTCGCACAGAATTGGCTACACGTTCCGCCATTCGGGAAGCGCCGAAAGCGCAAAATGATGCAGTGGAAATAAAAGCTAAAGGGGCACCGCAATTCATCTCCGATGATTTCACTTTTAAAGTGCGCGGCCGTCTGATGGTTGACTTCGGACAAATTGAAGGCGCCGAAGAATTTGGTGACGCGGGCCTGGGCACAACCACTGAAATTCGCCGGGGTCGTTTAGGGGCTGAAGGCGCTTATGGTGATTGGGCCTATAAGTTCGAAGTTGATTATTCGAACAATGAAGTTTCTGTGGCTGATGCCAATATTACCTGGAAAGGGCCCGTTGAAGTCACTATTGGTCATCAGCATCTGCCTAACTCTCTCGAAGCTCGGACAAGTTCTCGCTTTATCAGCTTTATGGAGCGTGCAGGCTTTACTTCAGCTTTCGGACTGTCACGGGATACGGGTGTCAGCGTCAAAACACATGGCAAAAACTATGTCCTTCAAGCTGGCGTTTATTCCAATGGCGGGTTCTCAGGTGATGATGAAGCCAATGGCTACAGCTTTGGCGGGCGCGCGGTCTTTAACCCGAAATTGGGTGAAAACCAGTTGCACTTTGGTGCCTGGGGTCTGTATCGCGACAAGGGCGCTCAGCCCGGCCGTTATCGTGAACGCCCGCTGCTTCACACGACGGATACCCGCTTCATCAATACGGGTAACATTGGGACAGAATCCGATTATGTCTTTGGCTTAGAAGCCGCCGGCATCTTTGGACCTTTTTATGTGTCCTCTGAATTCTCCCGCTTGACGGCTGACCTTGAGGCACCGTTAGGTGCTGGTTTGGATGATGAATTTAAAGCCAAAGGTGCTTATCTTCAGGCTGGTTATTTCTTCACCGGTGAATCCCGCGGTTATAAACAAAGCGGTGGTACTTTCGACCGTGTCAAACCTTTAAACCCCATAAGTAAAGGCGGTTTTGGTGCATTGGCGCTGAACGCCGGATTTGATTATGTGGATTTAAATGATGCGGACTCAGGCATTATCGGCGGGAAGCAAACCAGCTATGTCGCCAGCTTGATCTGGACACCTGAAAACTATCTCCGCTTCATCATGCAATATGGCCATGCGGATATCGATGACGTGTTCATCGATAGTTTGGAAGTTGGCGGTATTGACAGCTTTGGAATGCGGGCACAAATCGACTGGTAGGGTTAATTCCTATCCGGTTGTGTACGAGGGCGCATCATCTGGCCAAAGGGCTGGGTGATGCGCATTTTTATTGGTAAGGGCTGCAAAGCTTGAAGGCCGATAAAGACAAAGCTGAAAACACCTGCAAATGTAATTGCTGCTGCTAAATCACCGATGGCGGATGAAAAATATAAGCTGACAATCAATCCCAATGTCCAGCTAAGTGGACTGTGTAACCAACGCATAAGGGCCCCCAATGTCCTTGCATGGAAGCCCTTATTCTATGGTTTATAAAGTGTTAACGCCACTTCTATCTTGAATATGGTTAATGCAGGTCAAAGCTCCGGCACCGGTCGTGGGCGTGCGTTTTCATCCAATGCTACAAAAATATAAGTCCCTTCGGTGACTTGAACGGGCTTGTCCTCACCTGGTCTTTCTGCGCAGACGGAAATATGAACCGTGATACTGGTCCGCCCGACCTTGATGATTTCAGTATAGACTGCAACTAGATCGCGAATGAGAATAGGGCGCAGAAATTTCATTGCATCAATGGCAACTGTTGCCACTGGCCCTTTGGCCCGGCGCCCGGCGGTGATACCACCTGCGATATCCATTTGGGCCAAGACCCAGCCGCCAAAGATGTGACCGTTGGAATTAATGTCCGACGGGCTTGGCGCCAAGCGTAATATGGGTTCACCCTTCATCGTTCTGTCCTTTAACATCACTTAAGGGAAATGCTTCTGGCCGGTCAGCGCCTTGTGGCAGGTTTTCAATATAAAGCGATTGAGATGGGAAAGCGAAGCTGGTCCCCGCGCTTTCAACAATATCTTTAATTTTACAAGCTAACCGCTCTTTGATCTCAAGCCACTCACCCCAATTGGTGGTTTTTGTGAAGCAATAGAGCATAATATCAATGGAAGATGCTGAGAATTTATCTATACGCACAAAGGTTGAAACATCATTCGGCGCTGCGAAATCAGGCGTGTTGAGAATATAAGTTTCAATTTCTTCACGTACCTTGCCTAGAATTTGAGTTGGCGTGTCATAGGTTAGGCCGATGGCCCAATAAATTCTGCGATGCGTCATGCGGGAGAAATTCGTAACCGCATTATCAGATAATTTGGCGTTAGGGACGAAGACTGGTGCTTTATCGAAGCGCCGCACTGTTGTTGTGCGAAAACCAATATTTTCTACGATCCCTTCAACCACACCGTCGACAAGAACCCAGTCCCCCTGACGAAAACGGCGTTCGCCAATTACAAACATTCCAGCAATAAGGTTTTTAAATAAGTCTTGGGCTCCTAAAGCAACGGCGACACCAAAAAGGCCAAGACCGGCAAGCAAAGGGCCGACTTTGATACCCCAAATTTCCAAAACGACTGCCACGCCGATGGCTGCAAAGGTAAATCTTGCGGCTTTTGCCAACCAAGCCACCATTTCCTTTGTAAAGATCTCACCGGCATGAAGTAGGACTTCTGTTGTCGGTCCGGCCGCCGCATAAAGCGCCCAGAACAAGGCCGCTGAGACGAGAGAGCGATTCATATTACTGGTAATATCTGCAAAAGTGCCATTGGGCGATAGGGCCTGGGTCGCAAAGAAAAAGGCAATAACAATGGGAATAAAAGCCATTGGCTTTTCCAAAGCCTCAATCACTGCATCGTCTATTTCGTTGGATGTCTTTTCCGTTAGTCGCTTAATGCGGTGAATGACAATGCGGGAAAATAAGCCTCTGAAAATATAGCCAAGAAATAAGATGAAAAAAGCAGTTAATATCTGCCCAACGCTGATCCCAACCAAGCCCTGAGTCCAAACGTCTTGAACCACAGCCCAGAATTCACTGAATTGTTCCACTAATACGCTCCAAATATTATATTTTTGTCATCCCTTAACACGACTGAGTAGAATGAGGAAGTTGCTTAAAGTGCCAATTTATCTTTGGCATGTTTGAGTATTTTTCTTATCCGTTCTGCATTTTTCCCTATATCCGAACGCCCAACGCGAGAGACCGAGCGTACATCAATCACTGAGCCATTGGGCGAGGCCTGCACCCGGACCACAACATCATCTTTGAACCCAAACCAAGAGGTGGTTGCGACAGCCTCTATGCGCCCGCCGGGAGCATTATAATGAATAATCTCCATGCCCATATTTTGAAGAACCTGATGCAAAGCCTCTGTTGTGGTGGTCACATTTTTGGGCACATTCATACTGTGAATATCTTCGTAATAAACTTCCTGGAGCGCGCGATGCTGCGTATCTGTAAAGCCGCGTTCGGCTTCATCGCGTGCTTTAATAAAGAGGTATTGTGGTGGATTATCGAGATCGGTGCTGATGTCATGAATGGCGGGAACTTGCCGCGCTTTGTTCTTGTAGCCCTGCAAACTCATGAAGACAAAAACGCCAATGATAACAGCTAAGAGGCTGCTAAGTTTTCTCTCCCGCCAAATAAGATGAAGAAGAGGAAGAATTCCAAGTATTGCCGCTACAACGCCGACATAAGCTCCATAGCGTAAAAGCATGAAACCCGTTTCATAAGACCAAAGCCCGAAACGAAAGCCCGGGCCGCCTATGAAAAACAAGATGAAGGCTGCGGCTGCTATGATCAATGCCAACCGTGTTAAGCCATTCCCTTTGCGTTTTGTCATATGCCTAGCTCCCTTGAATTCCGTCTTGCCATTGTTGTTTGAGGCTAAACAGCTTAAGCTGTTTTCAGCAATTGAAAAGGCGTGATTAAGGGGGTGCCTATGCTGATTAAGACAATATTAAGTGAAAAAGGCGGCGACATCATTTCTGTTGATGGCTCAACCCGCATTGAGAAGGTGACCCAAGTTTTGAAAACGCACCGCATTGGTGCCGTTCTCGTTCTTGAAGGGGACGGGGTGATTGACGGTGTTCTCTCTGAGCGGGATATTGTACGCGGTCTGGCTGAGAAGGGCGCAGGTGTTTTGCAGTTAGAGGCCAAAGCTTTAATGACTAGCGATGTTATTACCTGCACACCTGACCAGGATTTGCGTGGCGCAATGGAAATCATGACAACAAAACGCATCCGCCATCTCCCCATTGTCGAAAACGGAAGATTAATTGGCCTTGTCTCCATTGGTGACTTGGTGAAATACCGTATTTCTGAAGCGGAGCAGGAAGCGGAGGCTTTAAGGGGATATATTGCGACCGGCTGAAATTGTTTTTGATTGAGAAACAGTAAAGTCGAAATGACGATTATTGTTTTTATGTCTTTTGGGCGGCATTTTTGAGTCAGCATTGATTGAAATTGGAGGCACGAGATGATTCATATTCGTCCAGCAAATGAACGCGGCCAATTTGATTTTGGCTGGTTAAAAACATCGCACAGTTTTTCCTTTGGGGACTATCGCGATCCCGAGCATATGGGGTTTTCGGACCTGCGTGTCATAAATGAGGATTATGTCGAGCCGGGGCAGGGCTTTGCGACCCACCCGCATAAAGATATGGAAATCGTCACCTATATTCTTGAAGGTGCGTTGGCGCATAAAGATAGTGTCGGTAATGCAGCAACTATCCACCGTGGTGAAGTTCAGCGTATGTCTGCAGGAACAGGAATCACCCATTCAGAATTCAATGCATCCAAAGATGAGGGTGTTGAACTGCTTCAGCTATGGATTTTGCCTGACCGTAAGGGGCATAAACCCGGCTATGAACAAAAGCTTCTAAGTGCTGATGTCAAAAATGGCCTTGCTCCTATCGCGAGTCCGGATGGGCGAGGTGATAGTGTCAGCATAAACCAAGATGCGATCATTTATGCGGGGCAATTCGATGGTGCAGCCAAGGTGGAGCATAAGTTTTCTGAAGGTCGACGTGGTTGGGTTCAGGTTGCACGCGGTGCGGTGACAATAAACGATGTCGCCTTAAAGGCCGGAGATGGCGCGGCCATTGACGATGAAGACAAGCTTGTGCTTGATATCGACGACGGTGGTGCGGAATTACTGTTATTTGACCTGCGCTGAGTAATGTTTGATTGGGGGCTTGATGCGCGCCTTACATATTTTCGACCATAGCCTGCCTTTGCATAGTGGCTATAGCTTTAGAAGTCTGGCTTTGCTGAGGGAGCATCGGCGCAACGGCGTTGAGACATACCATTTAACCAGCCCCAAACATTATATAAATGGCCCGAATCCCGAAAAGGTGGAGGGCCTTCTTTTTCACCGTAGTCCGGCGTTGCCCAAGTGGGTCAAGGATAAAGCGCTTGTTGACCCCTTGATGCACATGCATCTGACGGCCAAATCAGCTTTGCAATTGGCTAAAGAAATTAAACCCGATGTCATCCATGCGCATAGCCCGGCCTTGACGGCTTATGCAGCACACCGTGTGTCCAACGCCTTAAATATTCCTTGGATTTATGAAATTCGCGCTTTTTGGGAGGATGCGGCGGCGTCGCATGGCGGCCCGCCGGAGGGCAGCTTACGTTATCGCTTGTCGCAGAAACTGGAGAATTGGGCGATATCTCATGCCAATGCGGTGACGGCTATATGCGATGGCCTGCTTGATGACATTCGCAAGCGTGACCTGCACCAACCACTTCTTCAGGCGATTCCCAATGCTGTGGATGTGGAGGCCTTTCAGCCACCCGTTTATGATGAGAATTTAGCTGCGGCACTTGGTGTTAAGGGTAAATTTGTTCTGGGGTTTTTAGGTTCATTTTATGCCTATGAGGGGCTTGATATCTTAATTGATGCCCTGCCGCATATGAAAACACTGGAGCAGGTGCATGTGTTGCTCGTTGGTGGTGGTCCAAGAGAGAATGAGCTACGGGCGCAGGCGGCACATCTGGGACTGGCTGATAAAATCTCCTTCATAGGTCGAGTGCCACAGTCTGAAGTTGGCCGTTATTATGGGCTTTGTGATTGTCTTGTCTTTCCGAGAAAATCTATTCGCCTGACCGAATTGGTCACGCCCTTAAAGCCGCTTGAGGCTATGGCGCAGAAGAAACTTGTTCTTGCCTCTGATATTGGTGGCCATCGGGAACTGATAGAGCATGGAAAAACTGGCGTTTTATTTCCCGCTGATGATGCTATGGCCCTTGCTGAAGCTGCTGATCGTTGGGCTGGGAGCCGGGAAGATTGGCCGGTTATATGGGAAAACGGCCGGAAATTTGTTGAAGAAGAACGCAACTGGCAAAGAAGTGTTCAGGGCTATCAGAGAATCTATAGCGCGTTAGGTTTGCTTTGAGGCACCACTGAATTTCGCCTTGCTGTTGCCGTATTTGCTCTTTTCCTTTGCTTCTTCTGGCGATCAAAGGAGGTGCGGCCCTTGAAAGTATTTGCTTGTATCTTATTCTGCGTGCAAGGCGCTGCAGCGACATCAGAATCGCAGGAGGAAAAGTCGCTTGAGGCAACAATCTCTCCTTATCTTGACGATCAGGATTTCAAGGAAACTTTTGAACATATCTATCTCGATTTAGGTAATGGTCAGGTGATAAGTCTCGGGCGCTGGTTGCGTGAAAGGAGCGGTAGGGTCGATGAGCGGACATCCAATGATGCTCTTATCGGTGAAGAATATCGTAATCTACCCGGATTGCCGCCTATCGTCTTTGATAAAGACCGTATTCAAGATGGCGCATATGGAGATGTCCTCGGTGCCAAACACAAAGGACGGAGCTTTGTTAATATCGCAAAGTCCTTCGAACATGACCTGACCCTGGGTAAGCCCGGTTTCTCTCTCTCACGCGGTATATACGGACCGCAATCAGTCAATCCTTTGACACCGGCTGATGAGCAGTTGGGTGAAATTACTTTTGGCGGTGCCAGAAGCCCTATTGTGGAAGAGATTAAGGCGCGATTCAAATAGAGCCTTTCCTTAAAAGTGCTGTGCCTTTTTCCGTATAAATGGGTGTGTATTGGAGCTCTGGCCAGTCTTTAATCCATCTAGCAATTACTTCTTTTTCGCCGGGGCGATCGGCGTCATCCAGGATTACTGTTGCACCGTCGCTTAGCAGGGGAAAAAGGCGGCTTGCGTGCCCCCGAACTTGAGGGGAAATAGCTTCCGGAGGCCCATCAATAATAAGCAGATCAATGGGACCCTCTATTGAGGGTAAATCATACCAACGGTCCGCGGCCTCATCTTGAGTAAGTGGAGCGTAAATATGTTCGGCTTCTAGCCCCAATCTCTTAAGCCGTTCTTTCGTTATATTTTGAAAAACTTCATCATGGTCGATACTAATAAGCGTTCCGCTGCCAACTTTTTCTAATGCTTTTGTAATTACTAAGGTGGATACGCCTGACCCTAATTCGACTATTTTTTTTGGTTTATTTTGAAGAATATATTCCGCCACTATTAGCAGAAAGTCTGGCGACGCTGCCCACCCTCGCGTTGGTGGTAGCGCCCCTTTTCCCAAGCCAAGAATATGATGGATATATGCTAAAGCCTCTTCCTGCTCAGAGGACATCATTTTCTTAATTATCTGATCCTGGCGTCGCCTCAAATCAGTGAGCTTAATCAGTAGTTGATCCATTTTTCTGCGATGGAGCCAGAGGAAAATAATAAGGAGGCTCAAAATTAACACTGCACTGGCGGGCATGAGTAAAAAAATATATTCCAAAACAAATCCCTCTGATGTTTTATCGCTCTTAATTAATATCAGATAATTTCTGTCGAAAAGTGTAAAAACGTAAAGAAACTAAATTTCTCAAATTATATTTTATTGAAAGATGTGAAGAATGGCTGAGCAGGAACGGCAGATGGGAGGAACCGTTGTGGCTGCTGTTTGGGCAGTTGCAGGCCGCTGGATTTTTCGTCTTCTTGGGTTGATTTCTACACTTGTTCTCGCACGGTTCTTAGCGCCCGAAGATTTCGGGCTTGTCGCCATAGCGGTCTCAATTCTCGCAGTTTTCGATGCTCTTAGTGATTTTAATTTCGCGGCGGCATTGGTGAAATTCAGGGACGCGGATAATGACGAATATCACACAGCCTGGAATTTTAATGTCATCAGAGGCGCAGTTTTAGCACTGGTCTTGGCGGTTGGGGCCCCGTTTTTTGCTTCGATGTTTGATGATGGTCGGCTTGAAAGTGTCTTTCAAGTTATGGCTGTGACCGTTTTTGTGCGGGGCTTTGTCAGCATAAAAATGGTCGATTTCGTTAAATATCTATCCCTGGATAAAGAATTTATATTCAGAACGGTTACCAAATTAGTTTCCATTTCAGCGACCATCACATTGGCCATTCTTTATAAAAGCTATTGGGCATTGGTTGTTGGTGGGCTAATTGAAGCCATTTTCCAACTGGGCTTCAGCTATATATTAGCGCCTTATCGCCCCCGATTATATTTCAAGGCTTATCGCAGACTACTGTCCTTTTCAGGTGGTCTGATGATCATCAGTGTTTTGCAAACTCTCTGGATGAGAGCAGAGCAATTTGCGCTTGGCTATTTTTTGCCTGCTCGTTTCGTTGGGCTTTATAAGATCGGTCAGGAAGTCGGCTCAATGCCGGTGGGTGAATTGTCTGCGCCTTTAATGAGGGCGTTTTTTCCTGCGCTGACATATGTCCAGGATGATCGGGCGGAATTCTCTAGATTGATTCATGAGACAGCAAATATTTTAACAATCTTAATGCTTCCAGCAGGGCTTGGCTTCGCTTTGGTGGCAAAAGATCTTATCGTTCTTGCCATTGGTGAGAAGTGGCTGCCATCGGTTCCAATTGTTCAAACTTTTGCAATTGTGCAATCAGTTGCCATTGTTTTGCTCGCGCCGCAATATGGATTGCGCGCCCTCGGACGATTGAAAATTTTGATTGTTAGAGAGGTCTTTACAGTATGCGTGATGGCTATTTCTGTCATCATTGGCGTCATATATTGGGGCTTATGGGGTGCCTTGGTGGCCCGGGTCCTAACGGAGCTTCTTAGAAACGGTTTTGCACTTTGGATGGTTAGAAAATATGCGGGATTTCAAACACGTCGACTGGTGCAGGGGTCCTGGCGTGGCCTGTGTGCGACGGCGGTTATGGGGGCTGTGGTGTTTTCAATCGACTTTGTAATGACAAGATATGAGCCTAGTGTTGCAGCTTCTGCTCTTGTTTCCATTCAGGTTATTGCAGGGGTTATATCCTATAGTGGGGTTTTATTGATGCTCTGGTCGATTTGTGGAAAGCCCATGGGACCTGAGGCATTTCTTCTTGAAAAGTTTTCCGCTGTGGTGGGCAAAATTAAGGCAATCTATGCAGGTTAAGGAAATTCTGGGTTAAGGCCGCTGTGTAAGCTGTAAAAGAGCCTTGGAAAGCTCATCAACCTTCCGATCCCAACTGTTTTGTTGTGCGGTGCTAATGCGTTTTCTAGCCATTTCCGCGGTGTCTAAAGTGAGGGCATTGGTGATTCTGTCTATCCATTCGCTAGCCTGCTTGGCGAATGAAATGACATCTTTAAATTTTTCAATTGAAGGGAGGGGAGAGCTGATTACTGGCTTCCCTGTCGCTAAATATTCGTGGAGTTTTAACGGGAAGCAATATTTGGCCCAGGCAGCATTCTCATCGTCCACTTTATATGGAATCAGGTTTGCATCCATGTGGCCAACATAGGATGGTAGCTCCTGAGGACGTTTCAGTCCGGTCCATATGACATTGGGCTTTTGAGTCAATTCGGCCCACATTTGGTCCTGCTTGGGATTTCGCCCGGCGAAATATGGGCCGACGAGGACCAAAGTCCATTCTGGCTTTGTGGAAGCAATTTTAAAAAGAAGTTCAATATCTGTTTTTTGTGACATGACTCCACAGCAGCCAATAAGTGGCCCTTTGCGGCCCTGTATCTCAGGAGGTTTCGGCTTGTTCTGCCCTTGATTGAATTCCTTCCAGTCAGCCCCATTTTCTATAGTGATAGTACGCGAAAGACATTCTCGTGGCAGCGTATCTTGCATTTGATCTGATGATGTGATGATGAGATCAGCGCGTTTCGCGCAACGTTCAAGCTGAGCCTGTTTGTGCGTTGTCCACCCCGGCATGGCATGGAGGGCGTCATAAAGGTGGAGGATGAGAAATTCTGATTCTAAAGCGTCGATATAGGACTCATAAAGTGGGTGGAATAAATAAGTGATTGTTCGGCCGTCGCCCCCAAAGGCTAATATTTTCTTCAATGATCTGGCGTGACTGCGCATGCTAAGCGCATTCCATCTTTGAGATCGCCCGCTTTCGATTTGTAGAATTGAAGGCTTATCAACGAAGACTGAGTTAATGATTTCATATGATGGCAATAGATGCGCATCTTTGAGAGTGGGGATAACACCGTCCCATAGATTCAGGCGGCCGGTTGAGTAACATATATGCCAGCCACGTTGTGCCATGCGGGAGAAGAGTTGCTGCCGATTCATCCACGGCCCCTCCCATTTATTTGGCGCAAAAACAGCTATTGCCGGATGGCTAGTGCCCTCTGCCTCCAATTCTTCCTCCCCCATTTGCCTTTCAGCTGAATGTTATTGTGCAATAGGAATTGCATTTTGCGAAGGTAAATTAAGCGATAGCCGCAGATGTTGATCTGTATTTAGGGGGTGAGGCGTTACTATTACACAGTATGGTTGCTATGCTGATGGATTGATCATTTGTAGCAATAACTTCTCGATTTGATCCACTCTATGGTCCCAACTGTTTTTGAGGCCTAATTCTTGTCTTTGCGCTGCCATTTCTGAGTTTTTGGTTTTTAATGCAGACGAGATTTGTTCGCTCCATTCATCAGTGGTGGCTGCAAAGGACAGAACGTCACTGAACGGGCGAAGAGTGGGTAGCTCTGCGCTAACAATAGGGGCGCCGGCAGAGAGATACTCATGTAGCTTTAATGGGTATCCAAACCGAGTCCATCTGGCCTCTCTTTGAGCGACCTTATAAGGCATCAAGTTTACATCCATACGCGCGACATAGGCTGGCAGTTCACGCGTATGTTTTTCTCCCAGCCAGTGTATATTCGGCTGAGCTAAGAGTTCATCCCATTCCTGAATATGACGTTTGAAGGCATCGGCGGGTTTTCGCGCGCCGCGAATGAAGGGGCCAATTAAGACGATATCCCAGTCGCTGTGGCGCTGAGCCAGATTTCGTAGGAGTTTAAAATCAATTTTAGGGCCGAAAACACCGCTACACCCGATTTTAATACCTTTGATGGGCGACAGATCTTTGGGCTCCTCAGCTAATTTCCCATTATAAAATGCGAGCGAGTCTGCGCCGTTGTTGACGATATGTGCCTTGGAAGCAAGGTGCCCCGGCAGGGTGTTTAGCATATGCTCGCTCGTGGCGATGACGAGATTCGCACGCTCCGCGCATTGCTCTAAGAGATATTGTTTTGAGGACCTCCAGTTGGGAGTCGCATGATAGGCATCATATATGTGCAGCACGACATATTTGGCGTCCAAATGGTCAATATAGTTAGAAAAGTCGGGGTGGAATAGATAAGCAATTGGCGAAGGTCCTGCGCGTCGCTTTAGGCTTTGCGCATGCCATTTTAATGTGTGGTGATCCAAGAGTGGAAGGGTTGGGATACTAATTTGGCTAAGCGAGGGATAATCTTGTATCACTCCATCTGCTTGTGCACATGTGGGCAAAAAAGGCGTGTTGGTTATTAGTTTCTTTAAGCCAGCCCAGTGATTAACCCTGCCATTTGAATATTGGACCTGCCAGCCTCTTTGTGCCATGCGGGACAAAATATGTTGGCGATTCATCCAAGGGCCATTCCAGTTATTATAGGCAAATGCCATGATAGGAAGGTGCGGCAAGACCGGGGTGAGCGACCTTAACGGCATCATTTCACGGGTTGGTGCCTTATATTCCTGTCTTAGAGTCTCTAGCCGACGCTCTGGTGAAGACATAACTATGGGGGACCTCGGGCAGCTTCTTTGAATGTATATACAGATATAACGAGAATATTGTGGGACTGCCATCCTTAAATTTGGCGGATTTCCGCCATTCTTTTTGTTTTTTGGAAAAAAGCTCATTTTATTTCGAAAAAGGGTTTGACAGTTCAG
>JASFRS010000042.1:0-16307 GCA_050114795.1 Sphingomonadales bacterium | reverse complement strand
ACACGCGGCTTCAACAAAGCCACATAATCGCGCCAATCAGCCCCGGCCGTGGCCGGAGCTGAAATATTAGCTACATCTATGGTCGATGAATGACGCATCTTTACCCTTAAGCTTTGGACTTACTTAATCCGAGGCAGTTTTTCGAACTGATGGAAAGGTGGCGGTGAAGACACCGTCCATTCCAGCGTCGTAGCCCCTTCGCCCCATTGATTATCAGGAACGGTTTTGGGAGACATGAACAGACGCACACACATCAGCAGGAAGATACCAACGCCAACAGCCGTAATATAATAGCCATAGGTTGAAACCTGGTTCCAGAAAGTGAAAGCATCTGGATAATCAGGGATCCGCCGTGGCATACCGTTGAGCCCTAAGAAATGCTGCGGGAAGAAGATCAGGTTCACGCCAATAAACGTGACCCAGAAATGCAGCTTACCCAGAGTTTCTGAATATTGGCGGCCACTCATTTTGCCGATCCAATAGTAGAAACCGGCGAAAATGGCGAACACTGCACCCAGTGACAGCACATAATGGAAGTGGGCCACAACATAATAAGTGTCATGCAGGCTATGATCGATACCAGCATTAGCCAGAACCACACCGGTTACGCCGCCCATTGTGAACAAGGCAATGAAGCCCAGCGCCCAAAGCATCGGCGTTTTAAAAGTGATTGACCCGCCCCACATGGTCGCGATCCAAGAGAAAATTTTAATCCCGGTTGGAACCGCAATAATCATGGTTGCAGCGACGAAATATTTCTTAGTGTTGAGGTCAAGCCCCACGGTGTACATGTGGTGAGCCCACACGATAAAGCCGATAAAGCCGATCGCCACCATCGCATATGCCATACCCAAATAGCCAAAGACCGGCTTTTTGGAGAATGTGGAAACCACATGACTAATGATACCGAAGGCCGGCAGAATCATGATGTACACTTCGGGGTGCCCGAAGAACCAGAAGAGATGCTGGAACAACACCGGATCACCGCCATATGTGGGATCGAAGAAGGAGGTTCCAAAATTCCGGTCAGTCAACAACATGGTGATGGCACCAGCCAGAACCGGCAGAGCTAATAACAGCAAAAAGGCAGTAACCAGCACCGACCAGGCGAATAACGGCATTTTATGCAATGTCATGCCAGGTGCGCGCATGTTGAAAATTGTCGTGATGAAGTTGATCGCGCCCAGGATGGATGACGCACCTGCAATGTGCAGGGATAAAATAGCCATATCCATTGCCGGACCGGGATGGCCTACATTTGAGGACAATGGCGGGTAAGCCGTCCAGCCCCCACCAAAGCCGTTCATGCCCGGAGCCCCCTCAACAAAGAGAGACAACAACAACAAGGTAAAGGCCGGCGGCAAAAGCCAGAATGAAATATTGTTCATCCGTGGGAAAGCCATATCCGGTGCACCAATCATCAACGGCACAAACCAGTTACCAAAGCCACCAATAACTGCGGGCATAACCACAAAAAAGACCATGATCAGGCCATGAGCGGTAATAATCACATTCCACAATTGGTGCGCCTGACCTTCTTCACCTGTTGCCAGCAACGGCAAATGTGGCAAAACATCCAAGCCGGGTTGCATTAATTCTGCCCGCATAATACCGGACAATGCACCACCGATCAGACCCGCGATAATCGCGAAAATCAGATAAAGGGTGCCGATATCCTTATGGTTCGTCGAATAAACCCAACGACGGAAACCCGTAGGATGATGATCATGCGCTTCATGCGCTGTATCTGCGTGAGCCATTATATAGACCTCTCGCCTTGTAAAATAAAATCACTCATATCCGCGCTGCCTTAATTAGCCATCGCGACTTGGTATGGGCGCGTCACACCCGCGTCCGCAAATTCAACCCGCGCTTTTTTGACCCAGGCTTCGAATTTCTCTTTGGATACAACTTCCACTGCAATCGGCATAAATCCATGGTCTTTGCCGCACAGCTCGGAACATTGCCCATAATACATGCCCTCTTCACGGACATTGAACCACAGTTCATTCAAGCGGCCTGGCACAGCATCAACTTTAATACCAAAGGCTGGGACTGCCCAGGAGTGAATGACATCAGAAGCAGTCACAAGAACTTTCACCGTGGTATTCACAGGAACAACCACATGATTATCCGTTTCTAAGAGACGAGGTTGCCCGGGTTTCAAATTCTCATCATTCACAAGAATTGCTGTGAAAGAGAAATCATCATAATCCGGGTATTCATAAGTCCAATTCCACTGATTCCCTGTCACCTTGATTGTCAAATCAGCTTCCGGCGTCGTTTCTTCATAAGTCAGAAGCGGGAAGGATTGAACTGCAATAACGATTAGGATCAAAACCGGGACAGCCGTCCAGATAACCTCGATAAAGGTATTATGTGTCACTTTAGACGGAACCGGGTTCCGGCCCGCGCGGAAGCGAAACATGACATAAACCATCAAGCAAAGGACGAGGATGGTGATTGGAAAAATGATCCACAACAGCAAGTTATGGAAGCCGGTAATCTGCTCCATAATATTGGTTGCTGCAGGTTGGAAATTAATTGCCTTTTCTGTTGGCTGTTGTGCCAAAGCCGAAGGAATAAAGCCGATGGTGGCTGCAAGAGCCAGAACCGCTTTAAGTGTTTTATTCAACATATCCGAGCCTCAAAAACGCGTTCGGTGTTCAAAGTTCAAAAGCCGCCCATCGGGCAGTTTTCGTCAATTTGCGGCGGACAATAGCGGCAAAGCCTCGCCACCTCAAGCAGCGCTCGCCGTTTTTATGCCCAATTTATAAAAATATATACTGAAAACCGTTTGTAGAGCCTGAAATTCCGCGCTTTACGCGGCGAAATGTCGCGCGTATTTTTCACATTATCACCACTGATCATCGACGCATTTCGCAAAAACCGCTATGGATAGCCCATTGACTCGCGCACAAACAGGACCCGGATTTATGACGAACACCCCTTCCACCACCGATTTGTTTTTCACTCGCACCGGACTGGATGAGGAGGGAACCACGAAGATCGTGGAAAATGCCCTTCAAGGCATGGACGATGGGGAGCTTTATTTTGAATATAACCAATCAGAGATGCTCGGCTTTGATGACGGGCGACTGAAAACCGCGAGTTTTGATACACACCAGGGCTTTGGCTTACGCGCTGTATTTGATGAAGCGACGGGCTATGCCCATTCAACGGACTTGAGCGAGGGTGCCATCAAGCGGGCCGCTGAAACCGTAAAAGCCGTTCGCACCGGCAAGGGCGGTATCATGGCGGGTGGCCCAACGCGTACAAACAGACACCTCTATGATAGCGACAACCCGATCAATGCGATTCCTTTTGAGGATAAAGTCGCACTGCTTGAACAGATCAACAGCTATGCGCGCACGAAAGATCCAAGCGTCGTCCAGGTCTCAGCAAGCCTTGCAGGTCAATGGCAAGCGATAGAAATCATCCGTGCAGATGGCACGCGGCTAAGAGATGTCCGCCCTCTCGTTCGTTTGAATGTATCTATTGTCACGGAAAAGGGGGACAGACGGGAACAAGGCTATCACGGCCTTGGCGGCCGGCGCGCCATGAATGACTTTTTTGACACATCCGTCTGGCAAGGCGCCGTTGATGAGGCCCTACGTCAGGCACTTGTAAACCTAGACAGTGTCGCAGCACCCGCCGGTGAAATGACTGTGGTCTTAGGCCCAGGCTGGCCCGGCGTTCTTCTTCATGAAGCCGTCGGCCATGGGTTAGAGGGTGACTTTAATCGCAAAAAGACTTCAGCCTTTTCCGGGCTATTAGGAGAAAGAGTCGCCGCCCCCGGTGTTACCGTCGTCGATGACGGGTCGATTGAAGGGCGCCGCGGGTCGCTCAGCATTGATGATGAAGGCACGCCGACCAGCCGGACTGTTCTTATCGAAGACGGGATTTTAAAAGGCTATATGCAAGACCGATTAAATGCGCGCCTCATGAATATGGCCCCCACGGGCAATGGCCGCCGTGAAAGCTTTGCCCATACGCCCATGCCGCGCATGACCAATACCTTCATGCTGGGCGGCCAGGAAGATCCGAGGAATATCCTGTCTTCCGTCAAAGACGGGATTTATGCGAAAAACTTTGGCGGCGGACAGGTGGATATCACCAGCGGGAAATTCGTTTTCTCCTGCACCGAAGCCTATAAAATCGAAAACGGCAAAATTGGCGCACCTATTAAAGGCGCAACACTTATCGGTTCTGGGCCGGAAGTTCTGAAACATGTCAAAGCCATTGGGAACGATCTTGAGCTTGATACAGGTATCGGCGTTTGCGGCAAAGGCGGACAAAGCATCCCCGCAGGCGTGGGTCAGCCCACATTATTAATCGACAAATTAACAGTCGGTGGCACGGGAGCTTAAACCATGGCCGATTTCTTCGAAGAACTGGAAGACAAACACATTGCTTTTATTGAAAAGCAGCCAATGTTTTTCACAGCCACGGCAGCAGAAAATGCGCGCATTAATTTAAGCCCCAAAGGCATGGATAGTTTTCGTGTTTTAGGCACAAACAAAGTTGCCTATCTCGACATGATCGGCAGCGGCAATGAAACAGCGGCGCATCTTCTGGCTGATGGGCGGATCACAATCATGTTTTGCTCATTCGACCGAAACGCCTTGATCATGAGGCTTTTTGGGAGAGGTCGCATGGTTCAACCGGATGATCCTGAGTGGGGTCAGCTCATTCCTCATTTTAACGCTCTACCTTCCATACGGCAGATCATGGTGATGGGTGTCGAATCTGTACAAACCGCCTGTGGATGGGGCGTGCCGCAAATGGAACTCGTTGGAGAACGCCCAACCATGAGCAAATGGGCCGAGAACAAAGGCGCGGACGGCTTGAAGCTTTATAAAAAGGAGAAAAATTCGATGTCTATCGACGGATTGCCAACGGGAATTCAGGTTTAATGTGACTCGCCTGTCACAAATGAAGCCTGTCAGACGTCCTCTATTATAAACATACTATATAGAATAGGGGATAAGGTTCATGACCCACCAGGCTTCAATTCATATTTTCGATCGCATTTGCCTCACCATTCTTTGGATTTTCGCTGCTTTAGACGTCGTAATTGGCGCTCAGATGCTCATTATGCCTATGACCTGGTATGAAACCACTCCAGGCGTGACTGAGACCGGCGGCTTCAATCCCCATTTCATCCGCGATATCGGCATAGCCTATTTAACTGCCTCTGCTGCCCTGGCTTACGGCTTGCTACGTCCCTCCTATCGTTTTCCAATGTTTCTCATAGCCCTGCTCTTCTTCGGCGGTCATGCCATCATGCATTTGGTCGAAATGCTTCATGGCCACGCACATGAGGGGACATTGGTGGAAATTGTCGCCATCGTCATCCCTGCCGCCGTTTTAAGCATCATGTTGTACCGCTCTAAAAACCAGGGGGTGGGATGATGCTGGGGTGGCTTCAGGAAAAATTCATTCGGGCGAATGAAAAAGCAAGTGGTGAAAACTGCGACTATTTACGTGATTTTGCTAAAGGAAGTCGCTCAGGCTTGTGGAAATTTGGCCTGACTCTACCCATGGTCGCGCACCATAAAACAGTCCCCAAAGATCTTTGGCACCTTGCCCGCATTGCAGCAACACAGACTGAAGACTGTGGCCCCTGTCTTCAGACTGCAGTCAGCTTTGCACAAAAAGACAAAATAGATAGCGCATTGCTAAAAGCTGCTCTCGGCCAACAAAATGGTGCAAACCTCACACCTCTTCAAGACGCTGCCGTAGCACTTGGACGATTTGTCGCCAACGGGCCTCAAATAAGTGATGACCAGCGTCAATTGCTGGAACAGGAACTTGGGGCAGCAGGCATAGCTGAACTTGTGGCAACATCGGCTGCTGTACGTATTTTCCCAGCACTTAAAAGAGGCTTGGGCTACTCCAAAACTTGTTCCCTGGTAGAAGTAAAAATCGATGCCACATAAATCCCACCATGCTGAGCTTTTCAATGCAGAACGTTCTGTTCTCATCGGGCTGGCTTACCGCATGCTTGGCGAACGTGGCGAAGCAGAAGACATTGTACAAGAAGCATATATCCGCTGGATGCGGGTTGACCTCGATACGATAAAATCATCCCGCGCCTGGCTTATCCGGGCCACTAGCCGATTGTGCATAGATCGGTTGCGCGCCTTAAAGCGCCAAAGAGATATTTATGAAGGCCCCTGGTTGCCGGAACCCTGGATGGAAACAGACCCTGCAAACGACTTAGAAGCTGACGAAAATCTTGCTGAGTCTCTCAGGCTGGCCTTTCTTCTCCTACTGGAACGTATGAGTGCTACAGAACGCGCAGCCTTTTTATTAAGAGAAGCTTTTGACCTTTCCTATGCCGAAATCAGCAATGTTCTGGAAAAAAGCGAAGGCGCCTGTCGCCAGCTTGTATCCCGCGCCAAACGCCGGATTGGTGATAAGCCAAACATAAATGGCCATCAAGGTGAAGAACTTAGTTTGATGGAGGCCTTTGTTTCGGCTTGTGCAAGTGGGGATCTAGAGCAATTGAAGGGCCTCTTATCTGAGAACGCTCAACTTCATAGCGACGGCGGAGGGAAACGTCTTGCCGCACGCAATGTCATTTATAGCGCAGACCATGTTGCAAGATTCATATTGGGTGTTTTGAAACAAACACGGGAAAGGTCAGGATTAAAAGTGGAAAGAGCCACTATTAATCAGGCCCCAGGCATGCTCATCAGCGATGATGACGGCTTACAAACCGCGATGGTTCTTGAAGGACACAATGGCCGCATTCAAGACATCTATATGCAGCGCAATCCGGATAAATTAGCTATGCTTTGTGATCTACCGGTAACAACAATACCGTCCTAAATACGGGTAAGGATCGCGGCGTTCATATTTTCCATCTACCAATAATAAAGGCTTTCCAAAAACCGGGCCGCTGAAGTCATCAGGCAAACGCATTTCTACGCCATATAATGACCGATCCACCTTATGGATGACCGGGACAACATCACCACGGGTTACAGTAACCCCCGCTTCCTCTGTAATCAGAAGGCGAGCTTGTGCTTGTGGTATCGCAAATACTAGGCCCGCAAGACAAAGCCCTGCCAAGGCTTTGATTCTCATAACGACTCTCCTGAGTTGGAGTAGAAGTTTAACATAAAAAATCAAATTTTAATAAGTACTTATTGTTTTATTGCCGAAGATAAGGAGATAAGTTTATGATAGATCAAGAAAAATAAGGGCTGCGAAATGGGTTTGAAAGTCGAACAAATCGTGCGTGAAGATTATGATTGCCTAGCAAAACTCTTATCAGAAAACGCACTTTTGACGGACGATCTGGAAGGTGAAAACAAGAAATTTTTTGCTTTCTGTGATGACCAAGGCTGGCGCATGGGCGTTGGTGGGTTGGAACTCTATGGGCCTGTTGGCCTCCTGCGCTCGTTCATGACAGTCTCTTCACACCGTGGGGAAGGTCATGGCGCAAAAATGCTTGCCCTTCTGATCGCGCAAGCAAAAGCGCTTGGTGCCAAAACCCTCTATTTATTCACTGAAAATGCGGCAGGCTTTTTTGCTAAACAGGGCTTTAAGAAAACCAACAGGGACGATGCCCCAAGCACCATCAAATCATCAGATCAATTTCGGCTTCACTGCGGAGATGAAGCCGAAATGATGAAACTTGATATCCCCTAGTAGCTGGCTTCTTCAAAGACTTTTCGAATGTCACCATTCCACGGGCCATTATAGGCCTCCAACAGACGATCTGCCGGCGTTTTTCCGGAACGCGCGCTATCCCATAATGTTGCAAGGAAGCCTTGCTCCGTCTCACCAGATGCACCTTGACGGCGGCGTGCCTTCAAGCCCGCATCGGATAATTCAAGCATCTGTAAAGCAAGGTCCTGGACCGTCCCATTTCTAAAGGGCGTCCGTAGACCGGATTTTGGAACGCCTTTGCGAAGCTCAAGCTGTTCTTCAACACTCCAGTCCTTCACCATGTCCCAAGCGGCGTCCAACGTCGGCCCATCATAAAGCAAGCCAACCCATAGTGCAGACAAAGCACAGATGCGACCCCAGGGACCACCGTCAGCGCCACGCATTTCAAGGAATTGCTTCAACCTTACTTCTGGGAAAATTGTCGACAAATGGTCAGTCCAATCCGCCAAGGTTGGGCGCTGCCCTTCAAAACCTTCCAGCTTCCCATCCATAAAGTCACGGAAGCTATAGCCTGCACGGTTAATATATTTACCATCGCGATAGACAAAATACATCGGTACGTCGAGCGCATAATCCACATAACGCTCGAAACTCATGCCTTCATCAAAGACAAAGCCCAGCATGCCTGTACGGTCCGGGTCCGCATCCGTCCAGATATGAGAACGATAGCTTAAATACCCATTCGGCTTACCTTCACTGAAGGGGGAGTTTGCGAAAAGCGCTGTCGCCACAGGTTGAAGCGCCAACCCGACACGGAATTTCTTCACCATATCTGCTTCAGAGCTGAAATCCAGGTTCACCTGGATTGTGCAAGTTCTAAACATCATATCCAAACCAAGATTGCCCTTAGTCGGCATATAACGTTTCATGATTTCATAGCGCGCCTTGGGCATCATTGGCATGTCCGCTCGTGTGGCAAGCGGCGTAAAGCCCATACCTAAAAAGCCGACTTCATTGACATCAGATACATGTTTGATCTGCTCAAGGTGGGTTCCAACCTCGCGGCAAGTCTGGTGAACATCCTCCAGCGGCGCTCCTGAAAGCTCAAGTTGCCCACCCGGCTCAAGGCTGACTGATGCGCCCTCAGACGTCAAAGCAATGACATGACCGCCCTCTTCCACCGGCTGCCAACCGAACTGGGTCAGTCCGTTTAAGATATCCCGGATACCACCCTTTTCTTCATAAGAAACAGGCTTTAGAGATTTTCGGCAATAAACGAATTTCTCATGTTCCGTCCCAACCCGCCAGTTTTCAACTGGCTTGGATCCCCGTGCAAGATAGGAAATCAAATCCGCCTTGCCTGCCAATGATGCTTGATCGTCGGCGCTTTTTACTCTCGTGCTCATAGGGCCGCAGTACTGAAATTCCCGCATTATGGCAAGCCGTCAAATATGAACAGCTTTTAAAGATAACGTGAACAATCACTTACCAGTCGCCAAGCTTCAACTGCCAATAAGTAATTGCAGCCAATGCGGCGGTATCTGCCCTTAATATGCGTGGCCCAAGGCTGATGGCGTGGGTGGCAGGGTGAGCATGGAGAATTTCCCTCTCCTTCGCGTCAAAACCACCCTCAGGGCCTATTAAGATTGCCCAGGGGCCTGGAACGAGGTTTTGTTCGGCTAGACCACCAGCGTCTGCTGCTAGCATTTCATCACAATAGAGAATCCGTCGATTATGATCCCAGCCATCAAGCAGGCTTTCTAAACGCTCAGGCTCATGCACCCGGGGGACATGATTGCGCCCGCATTGCTCTGCCGCTTCTATGGCATGAGCATTCAGGCGCTCAAGCTTCACACGCTCTACAACTGTCCTACGTGTGATAACAGGGCGCATTTGCGCAACACCAAGCTCAGTCGCCTTTTCAACCAGGAAATCAATTCTGTCCCTTTTTATAGGGGCGAACAACAACCAGAGATCGGGAACGCTTTCCTGGGGCTCAATCTGTTCGACAAGTTCAACCGTGCCATTCTTCTTACCCAGCGCCTTGATTTCAGCGCGCCAGCTTCCCTGCTGCCCGTTGAACACTGTAATTTCCGCGCCCGGTTCAAGACGCAACACATTGCGCAAATAATGTACGGCGCGGCTGTCCAATGCGGCTTCCAACCCTTGTTTAAAATCGGATTGGTCGAGAAAGAGCCTTATCTTCGGTTGATAAGATGTCATGTCACACGCGCCCTTGTGCTAAAGCTGTGAATCAGGCATAGGCGATTCCTTGGAACGAAATACAGGAAATGTGAAGTCTTAAATATGACGGATCCCGTAAAACCGGCTGATAGCAGCAACCGCAACTGGGTGGATATCATGCCGTCGAGTCTGCGTCCCTATCTGCGTTTAGCACGTGCGGACAGGCCAATTGGCACTTGGCTGCTGCTTTGGCCCTGCTGGTGGTCCCTGGCTTTAGCGGGTTTAAAGCCGGGTGAGATGGGCATTTCACTTTTTTATATGCTGTTATTCGCCATTGGCGCCTTTGTCATGCGCGGTGCGGGTTGTGCCTATAATGACATCGTAGATGCGGACTTTGACGTGCAAGTTGAGCGCACTAAAGGTCGCCCTATCCCCGCTGGTCAGCTTAGCAAAAAACAGGCCTGGGCTTTCACAATTGCACTGGCTCTGGTCGGGCTGCTTGTGTTGCTGCAGTTTAATAATTTCACGATTGTTCTGGGTCTCGGCGCTATCCCTGTTGTAGCGCTCTATCCCTTTGCCAAACGTTTCACCAATTGGCCGCAAGCGGTGCTGGGCCTGGCATTTAACTGGGGAGCGCTAATGGGTTGGGCTGCTGTCCACCAAAACGTTGGTATTCCAGCACTTTTACTTTATGTGGCTGGACTGTTCTGGACCCTGGGCTATGACACAATCTATGCACATCAGGATAAGGAAGATGATGCACTCATCGGTGTCAAATCAACGGCTCTGCATTTCGGGGCAAAGACGAAGACATGGCTTAACGTCTTCTACCTTTCTGCGACTTTGCTTTTAACCACCAGCGCTATATTAGCAGGTGGAGGGCTTTGGGCTGCAGCGCTTGTTTTGGCGGCTTGCGCGCATCTTGGGTGGCAGATCTCCAGGCTGGATATAGATGACCCAGAAAATTGCCTGGCCTTATTCCGGTCGAATCATATTTTTGGCCTGATGCTCTTTCTTGCAATCGCAATTCCAGGCTTTCTAAATTAAGATTTTCTAATCATTCATAAATGAATATCTGAAAAGCGAATGTTTCTAAAGCTATTCGTAAAAACAATCACTATATCTCCGACATCCCAGAACTGACGAGGTATTCATCATGAGCCCGACCATTGAAACCACAAGCATTTTGAAGAAAGTTGCGACAACCTCTCTCGCGATTGCAACAATGAGCTTTGGTTTTGCTGCGAACGCGAACGCAGCAGACCTAGACTACGCTATTAAGAGAGGTGGTAATGAGGCCACCCGCGCTGCAACCAAACTGCTTAAAAAAGAACGTGCTGAAGATGCCGCGCACATTTACCAAGGTGTTATTCGTAAAGGCGGACGCAAAGCATTGATGAAAATCGCATATACCAATTTATGTGCGGCTGAATCCATGATGGGCAACCAACAAGCTGCCATCACGGCTTGCGACGAAGCTTTAGCTTTGGACAGCGGATACTGGCAGGCTTTGGTCAACCGCGGCCATGCACGCTACCTCTCCGGCGACAAAGCCGCTGCTTTAAGCGATTATAAAGCTGCGCAAAAAGCTGAGCCCGATGAAGATACCATCACGGCTGCTATTACAGCTTTAGAAAATGACACGTTAGCCAGCCGCTAAACGACTGTAATTTACTCAAGGCCCTGCCCCTATTTCTCCCCGGAAATTTTGGGCTTTGAGACCTACTGGACGCTCCCCAATCGTGGGGGCGTCTTTTCTTTTGGCGCAACGCCCAATGCACGCTATATCCTTTCCATGCCATATACATCATTACGCGACTTTATAGACATGCTTGAGGCCAAAGGTGATTTGGTCCGCATTAGCACGCCTGTCTCCACCAATCTGGAAATGACAGAAATTCACACCCGGGTCCTGGCCCAAGGTGGACCTGCACTATTGTTTGAAAATGTAATCAATGAAAAAGGTGAGAAATCGGATATGCCGGTTCTCGTCAACCTTTTCGGCACGGTACGCCGTGTTGCCTGGGGCATGGATCGTGACGTTGATGGCTTACGAGAAATAGGTGAAACCCTCGCCTTTCTGCGCCAGCCTGAGCCGCCAAGAGGTATTAAGGAAGCAGCCTCCATGCTGCCTCTTGTCAAAAAAGTCATGGCGATGCGCCCGAAACGCGTATCCAAAGCGCCGTGTCAAGAAGTGGTGTTAACGGGCGATGACATAGATTTAGACAAACTCCCCATTCAGACATGCTGGCCGGGAGAGCCCGCCCCCTTAATCACCTGGCCCCTGGTTGTAACGAAAGGCCCCAGCGATGCAGCTGAGGACCGCTATAACCTGGGCATTTACCGCATGCAGAAGTTAGGAAAAAACAAAACCATCATGCGCTGGCTGAAACACCGCGGCGGCGCGCAACATCACCAAAGATGGAAAGCGGAAAAATCAGAGCCTCTACCTTGCGCCGTTGTCATTGGTGCAGACCCAGGCACGATTCTGGCGGCGGTAACCCCAGTACCAGACAGCCTATCCGAATATCAATTTGCAGGACTATTGCGCGGTAAAAAAGTTGAGCTGGTGGATGCGAAAACGGTACCCATTCAAGTTCCTGCCCAGGCAGAGATTATATTAGAGGGCACTATCAGCCTTAATGAATATGAAGATGAAGGCCCCTATGGGGACCACACTGGTTATTATAATTCCGTTGAGAAATTCCCTGTCTTCACGATTTCCGCCATTACAATGCGAAAAAAGCCTATTTATCTCTCCACTTATACAGGACGGCCACCGGATGAACCTTCCGTTCTGGGCGAAGCATTGAACGAAGTTTTCATCCCTCTCCTCCAACAGCAATTCCCAGAGATTGTAGATTTCTGGCTTCCACCCGAAGGGTGCTCCTACCGCATCGCAGTCATTTCTATGAAAAAGGCTTATGCAGGTCATGCAAAACGCGTGATGATGGCGACCTGGTCTTATTTACGCCAATTCATGTACACGAAATTCGTGATTGTTGTTGATGATGATATCAACGCACGAGATTGGAAAGACGTCATGTGGGCCGTATCAACGCGTATGGATCCCGTGCGAGATATTGTCACAGTTGAGAATACGCCCATCGATTACCTGGATTTCGCTTCTCCCGTCTCCGGACTTGGCGGAAAGCTTGGCCTAGATGCCACTAATAAGCTTTCCGGCGAAACGAACCGCGAGTGGGGTGATGAGATTCAGATGGATAGAGAGACAATCAATAAAGTCAATGAGTTATGGGACGATTTGGGACTTAATCTCAAGAATAAACCAATTTGGTAGAGTAGTTGAAAAACCGGCAATTTGATTTGATGTCTATACAACACTTCTTGACACTCTGTATTGCATATCACATTTTGGTGAAGTTCCGTGTCCAAGCGTGATTGGCCTTTGGCCATTACAATGGGCATTTAGGGACTGGCTGCCGAGCGCTTGTAGCGGGCGATGGAACTGTGCCTCCCCCCAAGGCCTCCAAGACACTCAATACAGACGCCGGCAGCCATTTTCCTTCCCTTAAAATTCCAGGAAAGCTACATTCAACTGCCTGCCATACTCCGCAGGTAAAAGAATAAAATGGGATTCTGGAATGGGTAGCCGGTAGTTCATATGCCAGCTTACAGCATGATTAATTAACTCAGAATCCCCGTTAAAGCGCGCCACCCATTCCTATATTTTCAACTATCCAAGCGATTAAGATCCTTACGAAGGCGATCGAAATTCTCTTTTCCAATCATCCCCACAATATCTGTTTGCGCTTCTTCCCAAAGCGGCATAGCGTCTCTGAGAACTTCTTCGCCCTTTTCTGTCAAACGAACGGAACGGCGGCGACCTGCCGGCGTTTTTTCGGCAAAGACATAGCCAGCTTTTTCAAGTGGCGTTAAATTGCGAGTTAAAGTTGATGCATCCATCGCCATGGCACGAGAAAGGTCTGACAAAATTGCTCCCTCTTCCTGCTTCGCAATATGCATTAAGATCGTCAATTGCGTTGACCTTAGCCCTGTGCCACGAAATGCATCATCATAACGACGGGTTACAATTCGTGTGGCCCGACGTAAGTTTCCACATGCACACAAATCGATTACTTGCTCCACAGCGTTCATCTCATCACTTCCCAATGGCTTGTTCATGATACTCATACTTTTTAGAAAGAAGATACGCGAGCTCCGCTCAAGCATATCGTCGGACTCCCCCCGAGCCGACGCATTAATCATGCGCAAGGGCGCAACTTATGCAAGTAAAAATATTGCCACTCTTTCAATTACAAAATGTTTTAGTCATATACAACTATTTGTCAGAAAAGAGATTTTTCCCTTAAAGACTTGCATTTAAACAATAGAAAAAAATATTTAAATATTAAAATTTAGTAAAAAAATATGGTTAACAAATAGAAAAGAGAGGAGATTTAACATTACAACTGATTCGCACGATCTAGATATTTTGTCATTTCTAATTGAATACTCCCGACAAGCAGGTGCAGAGAAAGTAGACACTTTGCTTGTACGCAAGCATTCCCTTTCAGCATCGGTCAGGCTAGGCGCAAGGGAAGACATTGACGCGTCCGAAGGTGCTGATTTGGGGCTGAGGGTTTTTATCGGCGCCCGCCAGGCTATAGTTGCAACCTCGGACTTAAATCGTGAGAGTTTAAAGCAAAGCGCTGAGCGTGCAATCGCCATGGCAAAGGTCACACCGGAAGATCCCTATGCCTGCCTCGCAGATAAAGACCGATTATATACCACTGGCCCAGATTATGACCTTCATGACGATCGCGACGTGAGCGCCAATGAGCTTGTCGCCACCGCATTAGAGGCAGAGGATGCAGCAAGAGCCGTGGAAGGCGTAAGCAATTCAGAAGGTGGTGGCGCCCAATGGTCCAGAGCGCAGATTTCACTTGCGACGTCCCATGGGTTTGCTGCTTCAAAATCCGGCACTTCGGGCTCTATATCTACGTCAGTCCTGGCTGGCCAAGGCACGGCCATGGAAAGGGATTATGATTACACGACGGCGCGCCATTGGGCTGACCTGGAAAGTGCGTCAACAGTCGGCAAACGTGCCGGAGAACGCGCTGTACGCCGCTTAAATCCAGACAAAATCAAAACCGGAGAAATGCCTGTCGTATTTGACCCGCGGGCGGGTCAGAGCCTGTTAGGACATTTATCCAGCGCCGTAAACGGTCAAAGCATTGCGCGGGGGACCAGTTTTCTGCGCTCAAAAATGGGGCAGTCTATTTTTAATAACCGCATTAACATCATTGATGATCCCTCCCGTCGTAGGGGCTTGAAATCTCGTCATTTTGATGCGGAAGGCGTAGCCTGCAAGAGGCTGGCCGTCGTGCAAAATGGTGAATTGAAAAGTTGGCTTCTTGACAGCGCAACTGGCAAACAACTCGACTTACCTACGACCGGACATGCGGCCCGTGCACCTAGCGGTCCACCCTCCCCAACCGCCAGTAACCTTTATATGGAAGCGGGCGATTTAAGTGTTTCCGACCTTCTAGCTGATATCAAAATGGGCTTTTATGTCACCGAGTTAATCGGCATGGGTGTAAATGGCGTGACCGGGGATTACAGTCGAGGAGCTAGTGGATTTCTTATTGAAAACGGTAAAATAACAAGGCCAATTTCCGAAATCACTATTGCCGGAAATCTCCTGGATATGTATGCCAGCCTTACACCTGCGGATGATTTGGAATTCCGCTATGGCATGAATGTCCCAACCTTGAGAATAGAACGGATGACCATTGCCGGAAGTTGAGTATTTAGATGATTTAAGCGTCATGAAGGCCTTAGCCAAAAAAGGTGGCGCTTTGGCAAGGAGTTTTGCCGGGGAAGGGTTAAAATCCTGGGATAAAACCCCCGGCGACCCCGTTTCTGAAGCAGACCTGGCTGTTAACGCTCTTCTTAAGGAAGGCTTGCTGGCGCATCGTTCGGATTATGGCTGGCTGTCAGAAGAAAGCCAGGACGATGAAAGCAGATTATCCTGCAAGCGCATATGGGTGGTCGACCCTATAGATGGCACCCGGGCCTTCATAAAAGGAAGGCCCGAATATGTGATTTCCATCGCCATGGTCGAGGATGGCGAAGCGAAAGTGGCTTGCCTTTACGATCCCTGCCGCGACGATCTTTATCATGCTATTAAAAGCGAAGGTGCCTATTTGAATGATGAAACCATTCAAGTCGCTGACCGGTCAAAGCTTGAGGATGCGAAAATTGTCGCCGCCGATGACTTTATAAAATCACGGCTTTGGCCAAAACCCTGGCCCCGCATTCGTTCTGACAATCCAAATTCCATCGCGCTTCGACTTGCTCTGGTCGCCAAAGGCGCACGACATGCGGCCTTTACCCTTCGCCCCAAAAATGATTGGGACCTCGCAGCAGCAGGATTAATCCTGGAAGAAGCAGGCGGGTGCGTAAGCGATCATAAGGGCGCAAAGCTCGTTTACAACAGACCAAAGCCTATACACCGGACGCTGGTGGCGTCCTGC